>NZ_JAAKZV010000012.1 GCF_011044975.1 Streptomyces coryli
CGCCCGCCCCGAGCGGAACGAGTGTGCGCGACCCCCACAGAACCCGCTACGATGCCCGCGGTGCCGCAACTGATCGGCACCCCACGCGGGCGTAGCTCAATGGTAGAGCCCCAGTCTTCCAAACTGGCTACGCGGGTTCGATTCCCGTCGCCCGCTCCAGCAGTCAAAGCCCCAGCTCAGCGACATGATCGCCGGGCTGGGGCTTTGATCGTTCTGAGGGTCGTTGCCCCTCCGCGTGCCACATACGTGCCACACCGGTCAGGTTTCGCGCTTCGCGAACCGTGATGAGTGTCGAGCTTTGGCCCAGGGTGTTGCCGTCCGCCCGACCCTCCTACGCTGCCGCCATGCCTGATCTCAAGTACTTCGACCCCGAACTCTGCTGCAACTGCGGGGAGAAGCTGCCCGACTTGGGGCTTCGGAGGATACGGATCTTCTGCACCGAGGCCTGCGAGGCCGTTGCACTGTACGTTCGGGATGAGCGCTGGAACTTCCACTGCGAGACTGACGACGACAGGCAACGACGCGAAGAGCGTCGAGTCCAGCTCGCCCGCTTCCTAGGCAAGGACCCAGAGCAGATCTCGCGTGATCCCGCCGATACTCGGGCGGTTCACCGTGTGGCTCGCACGAAGTTCATGCCGTTGCGCAGCGCGTACGAGTGGCTGCAGAACACCTGCCTGGAGCGGATCATGAGTGAGCAGCCGCTCCAGAAGTGCGACCGTCCCGACTGGGGGGACCTCAAACCAGAACTGATGGAGCAGCGCAAGAGCTTCCTCCGGTCTGGGCTACGGCCACTCGACCCCGACTTCACCAAGGAACACTGCTGGGCATCCCTGTCCATCTCTCGCGACGAGGACGGGGATGAACTCCATGAAGGCTGTTTCACGCGCCTCAGAGACGACGGGTCCTGCCCGAACGCGGAGCAGCACGTCGAGCCTGATGTGAACGCGGCCAGCTGACACAGTCGTCGTTATCCCTCTGCGTGCCATACCGGCGATGGGTAGCCTCCGCGCATGTCTTCTACTGATCCCGGTATGAAGTGGGCCTTGGCGGGCTTCGGCGCGGACGAATGGCTCTGCAGTGAGCACCCGATCAACAAGGATCAGCTGGTCAAATTGCGGTCAGTTGTCCCGCCTGCCGCCGACGATCCCTGGTACGTGCACAGCTACCCGGTGCCGCGTGAGGCCTGGCCGGCAGTGGCCGGGATCCTGGAGTGCGCCCCACTGGATCCCGAAGTCGAGTACTTCATCGAGGGGTCCACCGCGTGGTCGTGCTCCCTCGACTGAACTACAATAATCCATGGATTCATGGAGGAAGCCATGGCGGAGAGCACGAAAACGCGGCTGTACGACGCGTTCGCGGCCAGTGGCAAGGCCCTGGCCAGCGGGAAGCGGCTGGAGTTGCTTGATCTGCTGGCGCAGGGCGAGCGCACCGTGGACGCGCTGGCCAAGGCGGCGGGCCTGAACCTGACCACGGCCTCCGCCCACCTGCAGACGCTCAAGCAGGCCGGTTTCGTCGCCACCCGGCGCGAGGGGGTGCGCATCCATTACCGGCTCGCCGGCGACGATGTCGCCCAGCTGTTCGTGCTGCTGCGGAAGGTGGCCGAGGCGCACCAGGCCGCCGTCCCCGCCGCTCGCGACGCCTATCTCGGCGACGACGGCGCGCGGGAGCTCACGCGGGCGGAGCTGGCGGCCCGTATCGAATCCGGCCGGGCGGTGGTGCTGGATGTACGGCCGGTGGAGGAGTACCTCGCCGGGCACATCCCCGGCGCCCTGTCCATCCCGGTGGACGAGCTGGCCGAGCGGATCGGCGAACTCCCTGCGGAAACGGAAGTCGTCGTTTACTGCCGGGGTGAGTACTGCGTGCTGGCCCACGACGCGGTGCGGCTGCTGACCGACCGCGGCCGCCGCGCGGTCCGCCTGAACGACGGCATGCTCGAGTGGCGGCTGTCCGAGATGCCCGTTGACGCCGGAGACCTGCTGTGACCGAAACGGCCGGCCTGGCCACGCCCGCAGACATATCCGCCCCCGCCGCGGCGCAGCGCCGCATCCTGCGCGTCCTGGTCGCCTCTCAGGTCCTCAGCGGCGCCGGGCTGGCGGCCGGTGTCGCCGTCGGTGCGCTGCTGGCGCAGGACATGCTCGGTTCCACCAGCCTCGCCGGGCTGCCCAGCGCCCTGTTCACCGCGGGCTCGGCGCTCGCCGCCGTCGGTGTGGGCCGCATCTCCCAGGCCCGCGGCCGCCGCCCCGGACTTGCCGCGGGGTACCTGACCGGCGCCATCGGCAGCGCGGGCGTCATCGTCGCCGCGGTCGCGGACCACCCGGTGCTGCTGTTCTTCTTCCTGTTCGTCTACGGCGCCGGCACCGCCACCAACCTCCAGGCGCGCTATGCCGGCGCCGACCTCGCCACCCCCGATCACCGCGGCCGTGCCGTTTCCACCGTCCTGGTCGCCACCACCCTCGGCGGCGTCATCGGCCCCAACCTCGCCTCGCCGACGGGCACTTTCGCCGAAACCGTCGGCATCCCCAACCTGGCCGGCCCGTTCCTGCTGTCCGGCGCCGCCTACGCTCTTGCCGCCCTTGTCCTCACCATCTGGCTGCGCCCCGACCCGCTGCTCCTGGCCCGCGCGCACGCCGCCCACGCGGCCAAGGCCGCCGCCGGCACCGGTCCGACGTCACCCCAGCAGCCCGCGGAGAAGGCTCCCGGTGGCGTACTCCTGGGCGCACTGGTGATGGTCCTGACTCAGCTCGTGATGGTCGCGATCATGACGATGACGCCCGTCCACATGCACGACCACGGCCATTCCACCGCCGCCTCCGGCCTCGTCATCGGCATCCACATCGGCGCCATGTACCTGCCGTCTCCGCTGACCGGCTGGCTCGTCGACCGCTACGGCCGCATGAAGATCGCCGCCGCCTCCGGCGCAACCCTGCTGGCCGCGGGCGTACTTGCCGCGTCAGCACCCAGTGAGTCCGTAGCCCTGCTCGCCCTGGCGCTGGCCCTGCTCGGCCTGGGCTGGAACTTCGGCCTCGTGTCCGGCACCGCGATCATCACGGACACCGTGCCGCTGGCCACCCGCGCCAAGACCCAGGGCCTGGTCGACGTCTCCATCGCCATCGCCGGCGCCACCGGCGGCATGGCCTCCGGCCTCGTCGTGGCTGCCGCGAGCTATCCCGTACTCGCCCTGGCCGGCGGCGTCCTCGCCCTGGCCGTGCTGCCCGCCATCGTCGCCACCGCGTACCGCCGGTGAGCCACGGGACGGGCCGGCACCCCGCTCCGGCCGGTCACTTGCGGCGGCGTATGCGGCGTATGACGTAGACCACCAGGAGCACCAGCAGGATCAGCGTGAACAGGCGGCCCGCCGTCGCCCCGGCCGCTCTGGCCGTGTTCGCAAGAAAGAGTTCCATGTACGTCCCCGTTCACCTCGTCGGTAGGCGGCAGTACGCCGCCGGATCCTACGTCGCTCAGGCGTCCACGTACTCCGCCAGGTGTTCGGCTGTGAGGGTCGAGCGGGTCTTTACCAGGGTCGACGGGGTGCCCTCGAAGACGATTTTGCCGCCGTCGTGGCCGGCGCCCGGGCCCAGGTCGATGATCCAGTCGGCGTGGGCCATGACGGCCTGGTGGTGTTCGATGACGATGACCGTCTTGCCGGAGTCGACCAAGCGGTCCAGGAGCGCCAGGAGTTGTTCCACGTCGGCCAGGTGGAGGCCGGTGGTGGGCTCGTCGAGGACGTAGATGCCGCCCTTGTCGCCCATGTGCGTGGCCAGCTTCAGGCGCTGGCGTTCGCCGCCGGAGAGGGTGGTGAGGGGCTGGCCGAGGGTGAGGTAGCCGAGGCCGACGTCCTTGAGGCGCTGGAGGATCTTGTGGGCGGCCGGGGTCTTCGCGTCGCCGGCGGCGAAGAACTCCTCCGCCTCGGTCACCGGCATGGCGAGGACCTCGCTGACGTCCTTGCCGCCGAGGTGGTACTCGAGCACCGCGGCCTGGAACCGCTTGCCCTCGCACTCCTCGCAGGTGGTGGTGACGCCGGCCATCATCGCCAGGTCGGTGTAGATGACCCCGGCGCCGTTGCAGTTCGGGCAGGCGCCCTCGGAGTTGGCGGAGAAGAGCGCCGGCTTCACGCCGTTGGCCTTGGCGAAGGCCTTGCGGATCGGCTCGAGCAGGCCCGTGTACGTGGCGGGGTTGCTGCGCCGGGAGCCGCGGATCGGGGTCTGGTCGACCGCCACCACGCCTTCCGCGGCCGGGATGGAACCGTGGATCAGCGAGCTCTTGCCGGAGCCGGCGACGCCCGTGACCACCGTCAGCACGCCCAGCGGGACGTCCACGTCGACGTCGCGCAGGTTGTTCGCCGTGGCGCCGCGGATCTCGAGTTTGCCGGTCGGCTTACGGACCGTGTCCTTCAGCCGCGCCCGGTCGTCCAGGTGCTTGCCCGTGATGGTGTCGGACTTCCGCAGCCCCTCCACCGTGCCCTCGAAGCACACGGTGCCGCCGGCCGTACCCGCGCCGGGGCCGAGGTCGACGACGTGGTCGGCGATCGCGATGGCCTCCGGCTTGTGCTCGACGACCAGCACCGTGTTGCCCTTGTCGCGCAGCCGCAGCAGCAGGTTGTTCATCCGCTGGATGTCGTGCGGGTGCAGGCCGACCGTCGGCTCGTCGAAGACATAGGTGACGTCGGTGAGCGAGGAGCCGAGGTGCCGGATCATCTTCACGCGCTGGGCCTCGCCGCCGGAGAGCGAGCCCGACGCCCGGTCCAGCGACAGATAGCCGAGGCCGATCTCGACGAACGAGTCGAGGGTCTGCTGCAGCGCGGTCAGCAGCGGCGCCACCGAGGAGTCCTTGATCCCCCGTACCCACTCGGCCAGGTCCCGGATCTCCATGCGGCAGGCGTCGGCGATCGAGATCTTCTTGATCTTCGAGGCCCGGACCGCCTCGCTGAGGCGGGTGCCGTCGCAGTCGGGGCACTCCTGGAAGGTGACCGCCCGGTCGACGAAGGCCCGGATGTGCGCCTGCATCGACTCCCGGTCCTTGGCCAGGAAGGTCTTCTGGATCTTCGGGATCAGCCCCTCGTACGTGAGATTGACGCCGTTGATCTTGACCTTGACCGGCTCCCGGTAGAGGAAGTCGTGCCGCTCCTTCTTCGTGTACTTGCCGATCGGCTTGGCCGGGTCGAAGAAGCCGGAGTCCCTGATCACCCGCACCACCCAGCCGTCGCCGGTGTAGGTGGGGATGGTGAAGGGGTCCTCGTCGAGCGACTTGGTGTCGTCGTAGAGCTGGGTGAGGTCGATGTCGGTGACCTTGCCGCGGCCCTCGCAGCGCGTGCACATGCCGCCGGTGCGGGTGAAGGTGACCTTCTCGGTCTTGGTCTTGTCGCCGCCGCGGTCGACGGTGATGCCGCCGCTGGCGCTCACCGAGGCGACATTGAAGGAGTACGCGCTGGATGGGCCGACGTGCGGCTTGCCGAGCCGGCTGAAGAGGATGCGCAGCATCGCGTTGGCGTCGGTGGCGGTGCCGACCGTGGAGCGCGGGTCGGAGCCCATCCGCTGCTGGTCGACGGTGATCGCGGTGGTCAGCCCGTCGAGCACATCGACCTCGGGCCGCGCCATGGTGGGCATGAAGCCCTGCACGAAGGTGGAGTACGTCTCGTTGATCATCCGCTGCGACTCGGCGGCGATCGTGTCGAAGACCAGGGAGCTCTTGCCGGAGCCGGAGACCCCGGTGAACACCGTCAGCCGCCGCTTGGGCAGCTCGACGTCGACGTCCTTGAGGTTGTTCTCGCGGGCGCCGTGCACGCGGATCAGATCGTGGCTGTCGGCGGGATGCGGTCCGGAGGCCGTGGTCTTCTTGGAGGTCATGGCGACCAGATTATGCGGGGCGCGGCGCCGATGCTTCTCGGTTTCTGACCGCTTACGGACCGGTACGGACCGGGACGCAGAGCTACGAGCCGACCGCGCTGATCGACTCCGCGAGCTGGTCGAGGAAGTCCCTTATGTCCGGGGCCGCGCCCGTGGACGCGAGGAAGAAGCCGAAGAGCACCGCGACGATGGCCGGTCCGGCCTTGATCGAACCGCCACGCATGAGCACAACCAGGATGATGCCCAGCATCAGCACCACAGACAGTGAAATGGCCACGCCTGATCACCCCTTGCTCCAACAACGCCGCCCAAGGAGGCGCACCGCCCGTACGCCACCCCGTCGTTCCATCCTGCCATTAATCGGCGCGCGTGGTAGGCAGCCGGAGCAATCAGGCCGACCCGCGCGCCCCCCGCGGTCATTGGGCAGGTATTTTCGAGCTGATCGTTTCCGTACACACCAATACGCCACGGGGAATTAACGGAAGCGTCGCCGGGATCGCCGCAGAAGGCGCGCTGTTGATGCGTCGCAGATACAACCACGGCCCGGCAAGTCACGATGAGTCGGGCATATCGCGATCAGGTTCCGCGGGGGTTATGTCCCTTTTAGGTTGGACAAAACCGATCAAAGTGCCGATCCCAGCACGTCATCGGCATGTACGGGAGACGAGTAATTCAGCGGCGAACGGACACTCGACACGGCAAGTGTGAGATGAGTCCACTTTGAATTTACTCCCGAGGCACGTGGAGGCTATGGTTCCTGGGATGTTCCCCGCTGCCTTTATCCCCCCCGCTCGTGCAGTGCGGCACGGATCCTCAGTCCCCGGCACCCGGGAGGAGGGCCCGTGAGTAGCTCGCTGCACCCGCATGCCCCTGCGGATGCCCACACCCGCTTCCCGGCCCCCCACCCGGAAGCAACCCGCCGTCCCGACCAGCCCCGCCCGGGCCAGGGGGACGCCGCCGCGCAGGCCGGGCCGCCCGCGAAGAAGCCGAAGCCGAAGGGGCGCGACCCGTACTTCGACAACGCGAAGTACCTGGCGATCGTCCTCGTCGCCTGCGGGCACGCGTGGGAGCCGCTGCGCGACGACAGCAGGGCCGCCGCCGCCCTGTACATGATCGTGTACGCCTTCCACATGCCGGCGTTCATCATGATCTCCGGCTTCATGTCGCGGAACTTCGACATGACCGGCAAGCGGATCCAGCGCCTGGTCACCGGCGTGCTGGTGCCGTACATCCTGTTCGAGATCGCATACACCCTCTTCAAGCGGTACGCGGACGACGACCCGGGCTATGCCTTCAGCATCCTGGACCCCTGGTATCTGACCTGGTTCCTGATCGCCCTGTTCGTCTGGCGGGTCACCACCCCCATCTGGCGCGTGATCAAGTGGCCGGTCCCGCTCGCGCTGGCGATCGCCGCCCTCGCCGCGATGAGCCCGGAGATCGGCGATGACCTGGACCTGCAGCGGGTGCTCCAGTTCATGCCGTTCTTCGTCATCGGCCTGTTCCTCAAGCCTGAGCACTTCCAGCTGGTGCACAGCTGGCGCGGCCGCTTCCTGTCGATGCCGGTCTTCGCCGTCGCGCTGCTGGTCGCCTACTGGGCGGCCCCCCGGATGAGCGCCGCCTGGTTCTACCGCCGCGACTCCGCCCAGGAGCTGCAGGCCCCGCACGCCTGGTACGGCGGCGTGATGACGCTCGCCCTCTTCGGCGCCTCGATGGTGTTGTGCGCCTGCTTCTTCGCCTGGGTGCCGCGGCGCAAGATGTGGTTCACGGTGCTCGGCGCGGGCACGCTGTACGGCTATCTGCTGCACGGCTTCATCGCGAAGGGCTCGCGCTTCTGGGGCTGGTACGAGGAGAACGACTGGGTCCACACCCCGTTGGGCGCGATCGTGGTGACCTTCCTCGCCGCGGGCCTGATCACCTTCCTCTGTACGCCACCGTTCCAGCGCGCCTTCCGCTGGGCGATGGAGCCCAAGATGGACTGGGCCTTCAAGAAGGACGCCGGCAAGAAGGCGGAGGCGAAGAACCACCGCGGCAAGATGCGCTCGCTGCTCTGAGGCCTGATGTGCAGTAAGGGGCGGGAGCCATTGGCTTCCGCCCCTTACTCACGCCCGCCCGCATGCCCGCCCGCATGCCCGTCCGCTACGACCAGCGGCGCAGCGCCTCCCGCGCCGGCAGCGTGACCGCGAGCAGCGCCAGGCCGCCCGCGGCCGCCACGAAGGATCCGTAGATCAGCGGGGGCACGTACGGCCCCTCGCCGGTCAGGCCGCGCATCATCGGGATCAGCGTGGCCGCGGCGATCGCGGAGCCGAGGACGATGCCCACCGTGGAGACCAGCAGGCCCTCCCAGCGGAGCATCTGCATCACCTGGCGGCGCGTGGTGCCGACGAGACGCAGCGTGCCCAGCTCGCGGCGGCGGTCCAGGACCGTCATCACCAGGGTGTTGACGGCGGCGATGGCGGCGAAGCCGCCGAGGACACCGGCCATCGTGTAGTTGGCCCAGGCGTTCGTCTTGGCGTCGAGGCTCTGCTCGGTGGCGTAGCCGGAGGCGTCGGTGACCTCGCCCAGGTCCTTGAGCGACGCGGCGTCCCCGCCCCGTACGAGCAGGGTGCTGTCGAAGCCGGACGTGACGTGCCCGGCCAGCGATGCCCGGTCCATGGTCACCGTGGCGATGCCGAGGCCGCGGCCGTAGACCGCGACGACCTCGGGGCTCTCCTTGGTGCCGTCGGGGAGGTAGAGCGGCATCCGGTCGCCGACCTCGACCTTCGCCGAGGTCGCCAGGGTCTTGTCGATGGCGATACGGCCCTTGCCGAGCCGGTCCAGGCTGCCTTCCGTTACGTCCAGGTCCTGCACCTTCGCAAGCTCGGCCCCTGAGCCGGTGACGCCCTGGGCCGCCGAGCCCTGCAGCCACCTGCCGCCGCCGGAGCCGACCGGGACCAGCACCTGCGTGTTCAGCACGCCGACGGCCGCGTCGACGCCCGGCGCCCGGGCGGCGCGCTCCGCCGTGTCGACCGGGAGCCCGGCCGGGTCGGTGACCACGTGGTCGGCGGTGATGCCCGCGCGCAGCTGCTTGTCCGCGACGTGGCTCTCGCTCGTATGCATGAAGACCAGCGTCGAGGCGAAGGCCATGGCCAGCACGATCGGGGTGATCGCGGAGGCGAGACGGCGGGAGTTGCTGCGGGAGTTGGCGGCCGCGAGCGAGGCGGCCGCGCCCGCGCCGCGCAGCGGCAGGCCGAAGAGGCCCGCGCACAGCCGCGCCACCAGCGGGCCGAGCAGCGCGACAGCGAACATGAAGCACATCACGACGCCGAGCGCGGCGTTGGCCGCGTCCTCCCCCGCCTCACCGGCGGCGACGCTCGTGAAGAACCCGCCGCCGACCAGGGCGCCGATGCCCAGCGTCGTACGGATGATGCCGGGCCGCAGCCGCTCCACCGACGCCTCGGTGAGGGCCTGTCCCGGCTTGATCTTCGCGGGCCGCCGCCCCGCCATCCAGCCGGCGCCGAGCGCGGTGAGCAGCCCGGCACCGACGGCGACGAGGAGCGGAATCCAGGAGACATGGACCTGGACGGCCTCGGGGATGGCGCCGCGGTCCTGCAACTGCCCGAACCACCAGTGCGCGAGCCCGATGCCGGGCAGGGTGCCGAGGATGCCCGCGAGTGGGGCGACGAGCAGCGCTTCCGAGGCGACCGCGCGGCGGATCTGCCGCGGGGTGGCACCGATGGCGCGCAGCAGCGCGTATTCGCGGGCCCGTTGGGAGACCGACAGGGCGACCGTTCCGGCCGCGGTGAAGACCGCGACCATGGTGGCGATGCCGCCGAAGGAGCCGCCGATCCCGGCGAGCATCTCCTTGGCGTAGCCGAGGCCCGGGTCCTCGACGGCGCCGCGGTCGGTGCCGGTGTGCACCTTGGCGCCGGAGCCGGACAGGGCCTTCTCGACGCCGTCCGCGAGGGTGTCGGCCTTCGTGCCGTCCTTGGCGAGGACGGCAATGGCATCCGCCTTGCCGGGGTGTCCGGCGAGCGTGGGGGCCTGGGCGTCGGCGAACCAGGCGGTGGGGCCGGCGCTACGGGCCGTATCCCCCGGCCCTACCTTGGCCACGCCCGCGACGCGGAAGTCCCGCTGCCCGGCGGCGGTGTTGAGGGCGACCGTGTCGCCGACGCCGGCCTTTGCGGTACGGGCGGCGGCCGCGTCGAGCACGACCTCGCCGGTACGGGGCGCGCTGCCGGAGGTGAGCGCGGTGCCGGTGAAGGCGTGCGAGCCCCAGCCGTGCGCGGTGAGCGCGCCGTCCCCGGCCCGTACCGGGAACGTGAAGTCCGGAACCGCAGACTTCGCCCCCGGCGCCTGGGCGGCCTTCGCGGCCAGCCCGGCGTCCACCCGCGCCGTGTCCGGCAGCGGGGTCGCCTCCTCCGTACGGTCCTCGCCGCTGCCCGTGACGAGGCGCTCGTACTGATCCGCGGCCGCGACAACCGGCGCCTTCGCGTACCGCTCGGCCGGCACGGACGCACGCAGACCCGTTTCCAGGAGAATCCCGCACGCCGAGACGATCAGCGCGGACATCAGCAGCGCGACGAACGTGCCCGCGAAGGACGCGGGCTTGAAGCGGACGGCCGCGCGGGCAAGGCCGTTAGGGGCCAGCTTCATGCCGCCGCACCCGCCATGACGCCCGCGCGGCCGGTGAGCGCCGTCATCCGGGCCGCGATCTGCTCCGCGGAGCCGCGGTCCAGACCGCCGGCGAAGGTGCCGTCGGCGAGGAAGAGCACGCGGTCCGCCCACGCGGCCGCGGCCGGGTCGTGCGTGACCATCACGACGGTGGCACCCAGCTGATCCACCGCATGCCGCAGCAGCCCAAGGACCTCCGCAGCGGTGCCGGTGTCCAATGCACCCGTCGGCTCGTCGGCGAAGACCACATCCGGGCTGGTCACCAGCGCGCGGGCAATGGCCACCCGCTGCTGCTGACCACCGGACAGCTCGCCCGGACGGCGCCTCGCCTTGTCGGCCAGCCCGACCCGATTCAGCACCTCGCCGGCAAGGCGGTGGTCCTGCCGCTGTCCCGCCAGCCGCATCGGCAGCAGCACATTCTGCTCAACCGTCAGCGACGGCAGCAGATTGAAAGCCTGGAACACGAACCCCAGCCGACTCCGCCGCAGTTCAGTGAGCTCGTTCTCCTTCATCCCGGTGATCTCGGTGCCACCCAGCCGCACCGACCCGGCAGTCGGCCGGTCCAGCCCGGCCGCGCACTGCAAGAACGTGGACTTGCCCGACCCCGAAGGACCCATCACCGCGGTAAAAGTCCCCCGCGGCAGCGCCAGATCGACACCCGCCAGCGCATGCACCGCACCGCTCCCCCGCCCGTACTGCCGCCGGACGCCGCGCAGTTCGACGGCGAGGCCGGGGGTACCCGTGACCTCCGGCCCTTCGTCCGCCTTCTGTCGCTTGCTGCGGCGCAGCCCCATGTCGTGTCCTCTCTTCGAGCCGATATCTCGAAGCTACGGATCACGGTCTTTACGGACCATGGCGGCTGCTGGCGGATCGGGGGTGGGGAAAACCCGAGGCCGTCCCGAATCGAGGGGGCCACCAACAGTTGTAAGGTAAACTAAGTAAAGACGTCCGTCCCCTGCTTCGCAGGACCAACGACTCTTTGGGAGTGAAAGCATCGGACACGCCGACACACTGATAGCGATGGGCGGCGCCTTCGTGGCCGCCGCCCTGCTCGCCCGTCTGGGCGGCCGCATCGGACTGCCGACGATCCCCCTGTTCATCCTGGCCGGCATCCTGCTCGGCCCCAACACCCCCGGCTTCGTCCTGGTCGCCGACCCGCACGACCTGGAGATGCTCTCCGCGCTCGGCCTGGTATTGCTCCTCTTCTACCTGGGCCTCGAATTCCACATGGACGACCTGAAGCAGGGCGGCCGGCGGATGGCGCTGGCAGGTGGCACGTACCTCCTGCTCAACGTCGGCGCCGGACTCGCCTTCGGCTTCCTGACCGGCTGGGGCACCCGCGAGGCCCTCGTCCTCGCCGGAGTGCTCGGCATCTCGTCGTCCGCGATCGTGACGAAGATCCTCGTGGACCTGGGCCGGGTCGGCTCGCCCGAGACCAAGCCAATCCTCGGCATCATCGTGGTCGAGGACGTGTTCCTGGCCGTCTACCTGGCGATCCTGCAGCCGCTGCTGTCCGGCACGAACGGGCCCGGCGACGCGGCCCTCAAGGCGGCGAAGGCGCTGGCCTTCCTGCTGTTGCTAGCGGCGGCCGCCCGCTACGGCACGAAGATCATCGGACGGCTCTTCGACACCCGCGACAACGAACTCCTCGTCATCTCGTTCCTCGGCGCCGCCGTGCTGGTGGCCGGGGTGTCGGAATGGTTCGGGGTGGCCGACGCGATCGGCGCCTTCATGGTCGGCCTGATGCTGGGCAGCACGACCTCCGCAAAGCGGATCATGACGCTGGTGCATCCACTGCGGGACGCCTTCGGCGCGATCTTCTTCTTCGCCTTCGGGCTGTCGATCGATCCAGGGGATCTGCCCTCGGTGGCCGGTCCGGTGGCGATCGCGGTGGCGCTGACCATCGTCATGAATGTGCTGGCCGGACTGGCGACGGCCAAGATGTACGACTTCGGCCGCGGGCCGGCCGGCCGGGTCGCGACGACGCTGCTGGCGCGCGGCGAGTTCGCGCTGATCCTCGCCACGATGGCGGCGAGCGCGGGCCTGAACCCGCGGCTGTCCCCGTTCATCGCGGGGTACGTCCTGGTGCTCGCGGTACTCGGCCCGCTGGCGGCGGGCCGCTCCGACTGGCTGGCGCGGGTCCGCCCGGGCGAGCCGCAGCCGGAACTGGTGGGGGCGGGCAAGTAGGGCCTGTCTTATGGATCTTGTCGGCGAGCACGGGTATGCCACGAGCGGCTGAGCATGCGGCCTGAGTGCGGCACCGGAGCGTCGTCCGGTGCGTGGCCTCGGCGTGCGGTGTCGCCGGTCCTGTGGCGGAGCCACCGGTCCGGTGGCTCCGTGCGGCGAGGGTGCGTGCCGGGCGGCGCGGGACCCGGCAAGATCCGTAAGACAGGCCCTGGGCCCGCCCCCTCCGGGGGTTCAGCCCTTGCGGCCGGCCAGCTTCCAGGCGGCCGGGAGGGCGCCCATGGCGAGCGCGACCTTCAGGGCGTCGCCCAGCAGGTACGGGGTCAGGCCCATGGCGATCGCCTGCGAGAGCGACACGTTGAGCGCCAGCGCCAGGTACGTCACGCCGATCGCGTAGATGATCGCGCTGCCCAGCGCCATCGTGCCGAGCGTGCGCCACACGTTCCGGTCGCCGCCGCGGCGGGCCAGCGCGCCGACGACCGTGCCGGCGAGCAGCATGCCCAGCACGTAACCGAACGACGGCATGCCGACGCCGGACGACGCCTCGGCGAACCACGGCATGCCCGCCGCGCCCGCGAGGGCGTACAGCGCCAGCGCGAGGAAGCCGCGCTGCGCGCCGAGGCCCGCGCCGACCAGCAGCGCGGCGAAGGTCTGGCCTGTCACCGGGACCGGGGAGCCGGGCACCGGGAGCGAGATCTGCGCGCAGACGCCGGTGAGCGCGGCGCCGCCGATGACGAGCGCGGCGTCGCGGACGCGGGCGCGGGTGGCGGTGGTGGCGGGCAGGACGTCGGCGAGGACGCTGCCCGGGCTCGTAATAGCGGCGTTGCTGCTCATCGGTGCTCCGGCGGTGAGGGTGTTCTTACGGGGACTCTGCGACGTTAACGGAGGCTTGCTCCGGGACGGGACGCGGGCTGCCGCCAAGAGCCGGCGGCCCGCGTCGTCGTGTTACGACAACTGCTTCACGCGGCGGCGCTGCAGCACCACGCCGAGGACCAGGACCAGCGCCCCGACCACGACGGACATGATCATCTGCTCGCGGCCGTCCTTGTCGTAGAACATGTAGCCGATCACGAAGAGGATCAGCCCGATCGTCGCGTACGTCAGATACGGGAAGAGCCACATCTTCACCGTGTGCCGCTCCGGCATCTCCCGCTCGATGATCTTCCGGTAGCGCAGCTGCGACAGGCAGATGACCAGCCAGACGAAGAGCGCGACCGCGCCGGAGGAGTTCAGCAGGAAGGTGAAGACCGTCTCCGGGGATGTGTAGTTGAAGATCACCGCGACGAAGCCGAAGGCCACCGACGCCCAGATCGCCGCGGCCGGGACGCCGCGCTTGTTCGTACGCCCGAAGGCCGCCGGCGCGTCGCCGCGCTTGCCGAGCGAGAAGGCCATCCGGGAGGCGGTGTACAGGCCCGAGTTGAGGCAGGACAGCACCGCCGTGACGATGATCACGTCCATGATGGTGCCGGCGTGCGGGATGCCGATCTGGTTCAGCGCCGCCACGTACGAGCCCTGGTCCTCGAGCTTCTTCGAGTCCCACGGGAGCAGGGTGACGACCAGGGCCATCGAGCCCAGGTAGAAGATGCCGATCCGCCAGATCACGGAGTTGGTGGCGCGGGAGACCATCTTGGCCGGCTCCGCCGACTCGCCCGCGGCGAGGGTGACGATCTCGCTGCCCATGAAGGAGAAGACGACCAGCAGCATGCCGGAGAGGATCGCCCCTGGCCCGTTGGGCAGGAAGCCGTCATGTCCGGTCAGATTCCCGGTGCCGGGTGCGGCCATGTCCGTGCCGGGCAGCATGCCGAAGACGGCGAGGCCGGCGATCACGATGAAGGCGCCGATCGCGACGACCTTGATGCCGGCGAACCAGAACTCGAATTCGCCGTACGAGCCCACCGACGCGAGGTTGGTGACGGTCAGGATCACCATCACCAGCAGCGCCCACGACCACTGCGGGACCGCGGGTATCCACTCGGTGAGGATCTGCGCGGCCGCGGTCGCCTCGACGGCGAGCACCACGACCCAGAAGAACCAGTACAGCCAGCCGATGGTGAAGCCGGCCCAGCGGCCCAGGGCCCGGTCCGCGTACTCCGAGAAGGAGCCGGAGGCGGGGCTGGCCGCGGCCATCTCGCCGAGCATCCGCATGACCAGGACGACCAGCAGGCCGGCCAGGGCGTAGCTGATCAGGATGCCGGGGCCGGCCTTGGCGATGCCGGCGCTGGAGCCGACGAACAGGCCCGCGCCGATCACACCGCCGATGGCGATCATGGACAGGTGGCGGTTCTTGAGCCCTGCTTTGAGGCCGTCGGGGCCGGGATCGCCGGTCTTGGTGGCCTCTTCGCGTGTGTGCACGCTCATATGGGGGGATTTCCTTCGCGCCTCGGGTGACGAGCCGGACGATTAGATCTTGTGGGGGCGATCAAACGGAAGGGCCGTCTCCGGATCGTTGTCTTCCGCCGGTCTGGCAAACTCATGCCCATGCGCGTTTACCTCGGCAGCGATCATGCCGGATTCGAACTCAAGGCCCACCTCGTCGAGTGGCTGCAGGCCAACGGCCACGAGCCCGTGGACTGCGGTGCCCTGATCTACGACGCCGTCGACGACTACCCGCCGTTCTGCCTGCGCGCCGCCGAGCGCACCGTGGCGGACCCGGGCAGCCTCGGCATCGTGATCGGCGGCTCCGGCAATGGTGAGCAGATCGCCGCCAACAAGGTCAAGGGCGCCCGCGCGGCGCTGGCCTGGAACCTGGACACCGCGAAGCTGGCGCGCGAGCACAACAACGCCAACGTGATCAGCATCGGCGGCCGCCAGCACACCCTCGAGGAGGCGACGAGCTTTGTCGAGGCCTTCCTGTCCACCCCGTTCACGGGCGAGGAGCGCCACCAGCGCCGCATCGACATGCTCAGCGCGTACGAGGAGACGGGCAAGCTGCCGGACGTCCCCGCGCACCACCCGCAGAGCTGATGCCCGAGGGTCACACGATCCACCGGCTGGCGGCCGAGTACGGCATCCGGTTCGCCGGCCGGGTGCTGCGGGCCGCCAGCCCGCAGGGCAAGTTCGCCGATGGCGCGGCGCTGCTGGACGGCGCCCGCCTCACCGGCACCGACGCCCACGGCAAGCATCTCTTCCTGGACTTCGCCGCGGTGGGGCACGTCCACATCCACCTGGGGCTGTACGGGAAGGTCACCTTCGGGGACGGTCCCGCGCCGGCGCCCGTCGGGCAGGTGCGGCTGCGGCTCCTCACCGGGTCGGCCTACGCCGACCTCCGCGGGCCGACCGCCTGCGAGCTGATCACCGACGGCGAGAAGGACGCCCTGCACGCCCGGCTCGGCGACGATCCGCTGCGGGGCGGGGACGGCGGGCAGGCCCGGGAGCGGATCTCCCGGTCCCGTACGCCCATCGCCACCCTGCTCATGGACCAGAAGGTGATCTCCGGCGTCGGCAACGTCTACCGCGCCGAGGTGCTCTTCCGGCACCGCATCGACCCGTACCGGCCGGGCCGCGATCTGAGCGCGGACGAGTGGCAGGCGATCTGGTCCGACCTCGTCGCCCTCATGCGCGAGGGCGTGCGCAGCGGCCGGATCGACACCGTACGGCCCGAGCACACTCCTGAGGCGATGGGCCGCCCGCCGCGCGTGGACGATCACGGCGGCGAGGTGTACGTCTACCGCCGGGCGGCCATGCCCTGCCACCTCTGCGGCAGCGAGATCCGCACCGCGGAGCTCGCCGCCCGCAACCTCTTCTGGTGCCCCGGCTGTCAGAAGCCGTGAGGGAACCAGGGCGCGACATGGCTCCCGAAGGCCGCTGACGCCTGGGCGAGGGCCCCTTCCCGCAGCGGCGTGACCCGCCCGGCGCCGGCCAGCGCGGTGAGCGAGACGCCGCCGAGGTACGCCGCGCCCAGCTCGCGCGCCGAGAGCGCCAGGTCCGCCGGGTCCTCCGTGCGCTTGCAGGAGGCTCCCGAGGAGTCGCCGAACAGCCGCCAACGGCCCTCGTTCCAGGGGCAGAAGAGGTCGGTCACGTCCAGGACGACGTCGACCGGGGTGAGATACGTACGCGCCTCGAGGGCGCCGGGGACATCGACGATGCGTACGTACATGCCGTCGCCGTAGGAGACGCCGCAGCGGCGGATGTCCGAGACGAGGTGCTGCCAGGGGGCGTCCACGGGGGTGGCGCGGGTGCGCACGACCGAGGTGAGGTCGATGCCGAAGAGGTAGCGCCACAGCGCCGCCTCGGCCGCCGGGGTCAGCGCCTGGACGGCGTGCGCGGTGACGGTGCCCTCGCCGCTGTGGTTCTGCGGCGTGACCGTGTAGCGGGCGTAGCCGGCCACCTCGCCGTCGTCCGTCGTCGCCAGCACGGCCTGGAGCTGCGACTGGCCGGGGGCCGGGGCGATGTCGCTGAGCTGCTTCTCGGCCCAGCCGGGCGGCCGGGCCAGGGTGCCCGGGCGGGAGTACAGCAGGCGCTCGTAGACGGTCTCGCAGGCGGCGAGCGACTCCTCGGGGTCCGCGAAGCGGATACGTACCGCGTCCGCTCCCTCGGGCATCCGCAGCGTGACCCGGGCGGTGTCGATCTCCGCGGAGAGGACCTGGGTGGCGGCGCCGTAGCCGAATCGCCCGTAGATGTCCGGCTCCGAGGCGAGCAGCGCGGCCAGCGGCTCGCCGCGTTGGCGCACGTCGTCCAACTGCCGCCGCATCATGGACGTCAGCAGCCCGCGCCTGCGGTGCGTGGGCAGCACCGTGACAAACGTCACGCCGGCGGTCGGCACGAGGGCGCCGCCGGGCACCACCATACGAAAGCTGTACGCCCCTGTGGTGCCCACCAGTTGACTCTCGTCCCAGGCGGCGATGGACCGCTCCGGCTCGATCACCCGCAGCCAGCCGCCGCGCTTCTCCTCCGGCATCTGCACGCCGCCGAAGGCCGTCATCGCGGTGCCGAACCAGTCGGCCACGCCGTCCGCTCGCAGTTCCCGCAGCTCAATCGTCATCCCCTATCCGTAACAGGGGAATTCACCCTGGCGCACGCCAATTCGCATACGATTTCGGGGCAAAGCACGGACGGCGCGCCGCGAATCGACGCGTCGCCGATCGGGTGGATAGGGTCCCGGGGCATGGCACGTGGTGCGGGCGCAGGGGGAGCGGAGAAGTCCCCCGTGGCGCGGTGGCGGAAGTCCTTCCACCGGGTCCGCATCAGTGTGCGCCGCTCCGGCGTCGACTACTTCCGCGGGGACGGCTCCGACTGGATCGCCTTCGTCGTGCTGCTCGCCTCGGTGCCGGCCATCGCGCTGGGCACCATCACCGCACCCGAGTGGATCTCCGCGTCCGCGCTGGTGCTGCCGGTGATCGTCGGCGGCCTGGTGCTGCGGCCCGCGAGCCTGCTGGCGCTGTACGCCGCTGCGGCGGCCGCGCTGATAGTGGAGACGGTGGTGCTCGGCCCGTACAAGGAGGGCCCGGCCCGGGTGACGCCAGGCACGGTGCTGGTGGTCGCCGCGGTGGGGCTCACCGGGCTGACCATCGCGCAGTTCCGCAGCCGGGTCGGCGTGCCCTGGCTGCGCGGCGGCACCATGCTCTTCGACCTGCGCGAACGCATCCGCGTGCAGAGCAAGCTGCCGCGGCTGCCGCGCGGCTGGCATGCCGAGATGTCACTGCGCCCGGCCGGCGGCCAGTCCTTCTCCGGCGACTTCGTGGTCGCCGCCAGGACGCAGCGCGGCCAGATCCTGGAGGTCGTCCTGACGGACGTCTCGGGCAAGGGCATGGACGCCGCGTCGCGCTCACTGCTCCTGTCCGGCGCCTTCGGCGGCCTGCTGGGCTCGCTGCCGCCGCACGACTTCCTCCCGGCGGCGAACGGCTACCTCCTCCGCCAGTCCTGGGACGAGGGCTTCGCCACGTCGGTCCATCTGGTCCTCGACCTGGAGTCCGGCGACTACGAGCTGCTGTCGGCCGGGCACGTACCCGGGCTGCAGCTGAGCAAGGGCACCGGGGTCTGGGAGGAGAAGACCGCGGACGGCCCGCTGCTGGGCGTGCTGGACGGGGCGCACTTCGACCCGGTGAAGGGCACGCTGCGGCCCGGCGACGTGCTGATGCTCTTCACGGACGGGCTGGTGGAGAGCCCGGACCGGGACCTGACGGAGGGCATCGACCGGCTGACGGGCGAGGCGGACAAGTACGCGAGCACGAGCTTCCGCGGGGCGGCGTGGCATCTGATCGAGGCGGTCGCCAAGGACGTACGGGACGACCGGGCGCTGCTGCTGATCTGCCGGGACTGACGGTCGCGGCTTCAGGCTCCGAGCACGTGCAGTGAGGCCCACAGCGCCGGCACGGCGAGCAGCAGGGCGGCGGGCACGGTGAGGGCGCCGAGGCGGGTGAATTCGCCCAGCTCCACATCGGTGTCGTGGGCGCGCACAATGCGCCGCCACAGCAGCGTGGCCAGGGAGCCGGCGTAGGTCAGGTTGGGGCCGATGTTCACCCCGAGCAGCATGGCGAGGACGGCACCGGGACCGCTGGGGGCGGTCAGCGGGAGCAGCACCAGGACGGCGGGCAGGTTGTTGATCACGTTGGCCAGCACGGCGGCCAGCGCCGCGATGCCGAGCAGCGCCAACAGCCCGGTGCCGTCCGGGACCAGGTGCCCCAGTCCGTCGGCGAGGCCGTTGTCGACGACCGCGCGGACCACGATGCCCAGCGCCAGCACGAAGGCGCAGAACGGCAGCGCCGCCGCTCTCACGATGGCCATCGGGGTGGTACGGCCCCTGGCCAGGGCGCGGCCGGCCAGCAGCACCGCGCCCGCCGCTGCCGCCCACGCGGGGTCGATCCCGAGTACGGAGGCCACCACGAAGCCGGCCAGCGTGCCCGCCACCGTGACCAGCGCGAACACCGGCACCTCAGAGGGCCCGGACGGAAGCGCGGCCGCGGCCCCGGCATCCAGGTCGGCGGCGAAGAACCGGCGGATGACCACGTATTCGACGCCGATGGCGACCAGCCAGGGCAGGGCCATCAAGGCGGCGAAGCGGGTGAAGCTCAGGCCGCTCGCGGCGAACGCGAGCAGATTGGTGAGGTTGGAGACCGGCAGCAGCAGCGAGGCGCTGTTCGACAGGTGGGTGCAGGCGTAGACATGCGGCTTGGGGCGGGCGCCCAGCCGGGTGGCGGTGGCGAACACCACCGGCGTCAGCAGCACCACCGTGGCGTCCAGGCTGAGGACCGCCGTGATCAGCGACGCCGTCACGAACACCTGCGCCAGCAGTCGGCGCGGGCGCCCCGCGGCGGTACGGGCCATCCACGCGCCGCAGGCCTGGAACAGGCCCTCGTCCGCACACAGCTGGGCCATCACCAGCACGGCGGCCAGGAAGCCGATCACCGGCCCCAGCCGGGCGGCCTCCTCCCCCGCGTGGTCGAGGCTGATCGCCCCGGTGGCGACGACCAGCCCGGCGGCCGGGACGGCGAAGAGCGCCTCCGACCGGCCCCAGGGCCGGATGACCGCGCAGGCCAGCACCGCCAGCAGCAGGACGGCGGACAGGACCTCCGCGAGCGAGGTGTTCAAGGTCAGACCCTTCCCCTGGCACGCGATCCGCCGGCGAGGATACGGCGCCACGGCGCTCCGGCGGCGGAACCCGGGGACCTATGGCCCGCAGCCGGGTGACCTACGCCCGCAGCCGCACCGCCGCCCGGCGGGCAGGCTTGGGAGGTCACTCCCGTACCACCGGAAGAGCGCATGCCGACCACCCTGGCCGAGAGGCCCACCGCCGCCGGCGGCACCACCGGCCCGGCGCCGGCCCACAGCCTTAAGTCCCGCCACATGACGATGATCGCCCTCGGCGGCGTCATCGGCGCGGGGCTCTTCGTCAGCTCCGGCCAGGGCATCGCCGGCACCGGGCCCGCCATCGTGCTCGCGTACGCCATCGGCGGCGCCCTCGTCATGCTGATCATGCGGATGCTCGGCGAGATGTCCGCCGCGCACCCGTCCTCCGGCTCCTTCTCCACCCACGCCGAGCGCGCCATGGGCCCCTGGGCGGGCCTGACCGCCGGCTGGATGTACTGGATGCTGATGAGCGTCGCCGTGGCCGCACAGGCGATGGGCGCCGCCGACATCGTCACCGGCTGGCTGCCCGGCACCGAGCCGTGGATGTGGGTGGCCGTCCTCATGGTGCTGGTCCTGGGCGCGAACCTGGCCGTCGCCGCCAAGTTCGGCGAGGTCGAGTACTGGCTCGCCGGCGTCAAGATCGTCGCGATCTTCCTCTTCCTCGCGCTGGGCGCCCTCGCCGCCTTCGGCCTGCTGGGCAATGACGCCGCCGGTACGGCCAATCTGACCGGCGCGGGCCACGGCTTCCTGCCGCACGGCAGCGACGGCCTGATCACCGCGCTGATCGCGTCCGCCTTCGCGTACGGCGGCCTGGAGAACGCCACCATCGCGGCCGCCGAGGGCGAGAACCCGCGCCGCGACGTCGCCAAGGCGATCAAGACCTCGATGACCGCCATCGCGGTGATCTACATCGGCTCCATGCTGGTGGCCGTCACGGTGCTGCCGTGGAACGACCCGGAGGTGGCGGCGAAGGGCCCGTTCGTGGCCACGCTCGACCACCTGGGTGTCCCGGGCGCGGGCCAGATCATGAACGTGGTCATCCTCTTCGCCCTGGTCTCCGCCATGGCCGCCTGCGTCTACGGCGCGTCCCGGATGGCCCACTCCCTGGTCGAGCGCGACCAGGGCCCGCGGGCGCTCAAGCCCCGCAACCGCGCCGGCGTCCCCGCCCGCGCCGTCGCCGCCACCTGCTCCTTCGGCTTCGCGGCCGTGCTGCTCGCCTACTGGTTCCCCGACACCCTCTTCAAGTGGCTGCTGAACATGGTCGGCGCCACGGTGCTGGTCGTCTGGGGCTTCATCGCCGTCGCCCAGCTGCGGTTGCGCCGGCGTTACGAGCGCGAGGCACCGGAGCAGCTGACGGTGAAGATGTGGGCGTTCCCGTACCTCACCTGGCTGGCGCTGGCCGCCATCGCGGCGATCCTGGTGCTGATGGCGCGTACCCCGAACGGGCGCGCCGAGCTGATCACGACGGGTGCGACGGCGATCGCACTGTCGGCGCTGGGTCTGCTGCGCGACGCCCGGCGGCGGCGCCGGGCACCGGCCGCGTAAAGCTGAGGCCGTCGACCTCGCCGATCACCTCGTACTCGCGGGCGATGCCGGCCTCGTGCAGCCGCGCGAAGGGCGAGAACGGGATGCCGTACTCGGCTTCCCCGTGGTCGAAGTTCCAGCTCTTGTGCACCTGGAAGCGGTGGTCGACGGTCACCGTGCCGTCGCTGCCGACGTGCGCCGTGCCGGCCAGGCGGTAGCTCAGGCCGCGCAGCGCCAGCCACCAGTCGAGGCTGGCGGCGCGGTCGATGACCAGGCTGCGCCAGCCGCTGTCGGCCCGGTAGATCTTCTCCCCGCGGCCCTCCTCGGCCCACCGCTGCAGCGCCTCCGCCCGCCAGCGCGCCAGCTGCTCGGCCACCGCCTCCTGCGCCGCCGGTACGGCCATCAGCGAGGCCGCGTCCGCCCGGTACGGGAGCCCGGTGCCGCCCGCGTAATGCCGCAGCATCCCGGCCGCGTGCCGGAGCCCCATGGCCCGCCACAGCCCCGCCATGACGCGGCAGGACAGCCGGACCAGATGGTCACGCAGCCGGGGGAGCGTGCTGCCGTACGGGGCGGCGGCGACGTCGCCGGTCAGATACGGCTCGGCGCGGCCGCCGTCGCGGCCCAGCGGGGGTATCGCCTGTATTCCAACGGGGTCGTCCATAGCCCGGAAGCTAGGTGACCGCGGGCGATACGGCATCTCGGGAGCGGCGGCTGTCAGCAGTGCGTGACATGATTCTTATCGTCCGACAGGCGAGACGAAGCCAGCTGAGATTTAGGAGCGGTCGTGCCCGGTGAAAACCTCACCCGCGAGGAAGCCCAGCAGCGAGCCGAGCTGCTCACCGTGGACGGCTATGAGGTGGATCTGGACCTGCGCCCGGCCGTCGCCCCGGTGGGCCCGCAGCCGTTCCGCTCGCAGACCACCATCCGCTTCCGCTGCGCCCGCCCCGGCGCCGCCACCTTCGTCGACCTGATCGCGCCGTACGTCCAGTCGGTGCAGCTGAACGGGACCAGCCTCGACGTGGCGGCCGTCTTCGACGGCTCCCGCATCCAGCTGGACGGGCTGCAGGCCGAGAATGTGCTGGTCGTGGACGCCCAGTGCGCCTTCAGCCGTACGGGTGAGGGGATGCACCGCTTCGCCGACCCGGAGGACGGCGAGGTCTATCTCTATACGCAGTACGAACCGGCCGACGCCCGCCGCGTCTTCGCCAACTTCGAGCAGCCGGACCTGAAGGCCCCCTTCACCTTCTCGGTGACCGCCCCGAGCGACTGGCTGGTGCTGAGCAACGGCGAGCAGCGCGGCGCCCCCGAGCAGCACCACGACGCCTCGGCCACCTGGCACTTCGAGCCGACGAAGCCGATCTCCACGTACATCACGGCGGTGGCCGCCGGGCCGTACTACTACGTCAACGACCGCTATCAGCGCACCCTCGACGACGGCAGCTCGCTCGACATCAAGCTGGGCGCGCTGTGCCGCAAGTCGCTCGCCAAGCACTTCGACCCGGACGACATCTTCACGGTCACCAAGCAGGGCCTGGACTTCTTCCACGACGCCTTCGACTTCCCGTATCCCTGGGGCAAGTACGACCAGGCCTTCGTGCCGGAGTACAACATCGGCGCGATGGAGAACCCCGGACTGGTCACGTTCCGGGAGGAGTTCGTCTTCCGCGGCAAGGTGACCGAGGCGTCGTACGAGCGCCGGGCCAACGTCATCCTGCACGAGATGGCCCACATGTGGTTCGGCGACCTGGTGACCATGGAGTGGTGGGACGACCTGTGGCTGAAGGAGTCCTTCGCGGACTTCATGGGCGCCCTGGCGCTCGCCCGCGCCACCCGCTTCAAGGACGCCTGGATCACCTTCGCCAACCAGCGCAAGGCGTGGGCCTATCGGGCCGATCAGCTGCCCACCACCCACCCGATCACGGCGGACATCCACGACCTGGAGGACGCCAAGCTCAACTTCGACGGCATCACGTACGCCAAGGGCGCGAGCGTGCTGAAGCAGCTGGTGGCGTATGTCGGCCAGGACGCCTTCATGGAGGGCGCGCGGCGGTACTTCAAGCGGCATGCCTACGGCAATACGCGGCTGGCCGACCTGCTGTCGGTGCTGGAGGAGACCTCGGGGCGGGACATGAAGACCTGGTCCCGGTCGTGGCTGCAGACCGCCGGGGTCAATGTGCTGACGCCGCAGGTGACGTGTGACGCGGGCGGCCGGGTCACGGAGCTGGTGGTGCACCAGGAGCCGGCTAGCGACGCTTACCCCGAGCTGCGCCCGCACCGCGTCCGCGTCGGGCTCTACCACCGCCGGGACGCCGACGGCGCGCTGGTGCGCTACGCCCAGGCCGAGGTGGACGTCACCGGGCCGCGCACGACGGTGCCGGAGCTGGTCGGGCAGACCGCCCCGGACCTGGTGCTGGTCAATGACGACGACCTGACCTTCTGCAAGATCCGCTTCGACGAGCGCTCGCTGCGGACGATCCGCGAGCAACTCGGCCGGATCGAGGACCCGTTGGCGCGGGCGCTGTGCTGGTCCGCGGTGTGGAATCTGACCCGGGACGGGCTGATGCCGACCGGCGACTATCTCGACCTGGTGCTGCGGTACGCCGGCGAGGAGAGCGGGATCGGCGTGCTGCAGTCGCTGCACCAGCAGGCCGGTTATGCGCTGGCGCACTATGCCGCGCCCGAGCACCGCGAGGCGTATGCGGCCAAGGCCGCCGAGGGGGCGCTGCGGGAGCTGCGCCGCGCGGCGCCGGGCAGCGACCATCAGCTGGCCTGGGCCCGCTTCTTCGCCTCCACGGCGACCGCGGAGCCCGAACTGCAGCTGCTCGAGCAGCTGCTGGACGGCCAGGCCCGGATCGACGGCCTCGAGGTGGACCAGGAGCTGCGCTGGTCGTTCCTGCTCACCCTGGCGGCGAAGGGCCGCGCCGACGCCTCGCGGATCGCGGCCGAGCTCTCCCGCGACAACACCGCGTCCGGCAAGCGCTGGGAGACCCGCTGCCTCGCCGCCCGCCCGTCGGCCGAGGTCAAGGCGAAGGCCTGGGCGGACGTCGTCGACTCGGACGAGCTGTCCAACGCCCTGACCGAGGCCACCATCTCCGGCTGGGCGCAGCCGGAGCAGCGCGGGCTGCTGGCGCCGTATGCCGGCCAGTACTTCGACGTGATCGAGCGGCTCTGGCGCGACCGGTCGATCGAGATCGGCATGGCGGTGGTGCGCGGGCTGTATCCGGGGCTGCAGGACAGCGCGGAGACGGTGGCCGCGACGGACAGCTGGCTGGCGGAACACCCCTCCGCTCCCCCGGCGCTGCGGCGGCTGGTGCTCGAATCGCGGGACGACCTGGCGCGGGCGCTGCGCGCGCAGCGCTGCGACGCGAGGGTCTGACCTCGATCGCGTGACCTCGATCGTTAGGCCGTTCGGGCAACGCTGATCGGCAGTCGAACGCTTGCCCTTTAGTGCCGGGCTGTCCGGTTTTGTCGACGGACGTGTAACAGCGGTTAGGGGGCCGGTCGGAGCCGGGAATCCAGGGCGCATGAACCACAACACCCCCCTGAGCCCCCGCCCCCTCAACGAGCTCTCCGGCGCCCAGCGCCGGGTGCTCTCCGCCCGCCAGCTCCGCGAGCACGGCATCACCGCCGCCCTCGCGGCGGAGCGCTGCCGGCCCGGCGGCCCCTGGCAGCAGCTGCTGCCCGGCGTGTACCTACTGCACTCCGGGCCGCCCACCGGCGAGGAGCGGCTGCACGCGGTGCTGCTGTACGCCGGGCGGGTCCCGGCCGGCGCCGGGCCGCGCGGGTCCGTACCGGCGCAGAGCGCGCCCGCCGACCGCGGCGGCCGCCGGCCCAATCCGTACGGCGATGCCATGATCACCGGCCTCGCCGCGCTGACCCTGCACGGCTTCGCCACCGCGCCGCCGCTGCCCGCCATCGACCGGATCGACGTGCTGGTGCCGCGCACCCGGCGGCTGCGCTCGACCGAGCATGTGCACATCGTGCGGGCGCACGCCCTGCCGCGGCCGCTGAACGTCACCGACCTGCCCGTCGCGCCGGTGCCGCGGGCGCTCGCGGACGCCGTCGGGCAGCTCACCGACGCGGCGGCCGTGCGTCGGCTGCTCACCGAGGCGGTGCGCGGCGGCCACTGCGAAGCGGCCGCCGTGGTACGGGAGTTGACGCAGGCGCGGCTGCTGTCGCGGTCGCACGTGGTCGACGCCGTCGACACCCTCATCGCCGAGGGCCGGGCCATGGCGGAGAACCGGCTCTACGAGATGGTGCGGCTGCACGCGCTGCCGGACCCGCTGTGGAACGTGGACCTGCGGCTGCCGGGCGGACCGCCGCTGGGCGGGCTCGACGCGTACTGGCCCGAGCACGCGGTGGCCCTGGAGATCGACGCGCGCTCGCCGCGGACGGACGACGACGCGCTGTGGTCGGAGTACGCGCGCAAGCGGGAGACGCTGGAGCGGCTGGGCATCACGGTCGTGCACGTGACGCCGAAGAAGCTGCGGGAGGCGCTGGAGCAGCAGGCCGAGGTCGTACGGGCCGCGCTGCTGGCGGCGTCGGAGCGGGAGCCCGCGGCTTATGTCGTGGTGCTGCCGAGGTAGCAAGTGGACCAGCGCCGTCATCCGCGACTGGCCCTCCCTCCCCGTCCATTGTCCTGGCATGCTCATCCCATGCCAGGACACCAGATCGTCCCGCCACCCGGTTCGCCCCGCCGCCTCGCCTACGCCCAGCTGGCCAACTCCGTCGGCGACGGGGCCTATTACGTCACCTCCGCGCTCTACTTCACCGACATCGTCGGCCTCTCCCCCGCCCGGGTGGGGCTCGCGCTCACCCTCGGCTGGGGGCTCGGAGCCGTGGCCGGGGTGCCGCTGGGGCATCTCGCGGACCGGCGCGGAGCGCGCGGCACGGCGGTGCTGCTGTCGATAGCCACCGCCGCCGCGGTCGCCTCGTTCCTCTTCGCCAGGTCCTGGCCCGCCTTCCTCGCGGCCGCCCTGCTCTACACCTGCTGCCAGTGCGGGCTCGGCGCCGCCCGGCAGGCACTGCTCGCGGGGCTGGTCGAGCCCGACCAGCGCACCGCCGTACGGGCGCATCTGCAGTCAACGACCAACGCGGGGCTGGCGATCGGCGCCGCCCTCGGTGGCGTGGCGCTCGCCATCGGCACCGAGAGCGCCTATCTGGCCGCCTTCGCGCTCGACGCCGCCTGCTTCCTGCTCTCCGCGCTCGTCCTGCTGCGGCTCCCGAAGCTCGCTCCCACCCCGCCCGCGACGGGCGGCGAAGCCACCTTCGGCGTCGTACGCGACCGGCCGTACGCGCTCATCACGGTCCTCAACGCCGTCCTGCTGCTCTACATGCCGCTGCTCAGCCTCATCATCCCGCTGTGGATCGTGCGCCGCACCGACGCTCCGGCCTGGCTGGTCTCCGGGCTGCTGGTGCTCAACACCGTGAGCGTCGTCGTCTTCCAGGTCCGTATCGCCCAGCGGGTCAACGGGATCACCTCCGCCGCCCGGGCGGTGCGGAGCGCCGGGGCGCTGATGCTGGTCGCCTGCGTGGGATTCGCCGCCGCGGCCCACGGGTCGGGGGCCTGGGTCGCGGCGCTGCTGCTGCTCGCCGGGGCCGTCATCCAGGTCGCCGCCGAGATGATGCTCGCCTCCGGCGGGTGGGAGCTCAGCTTCGGCCTGGCGCCCGAGGGGAAGCACGGGCAGTACCAGGGGTTCTTCGGGTCGGGGCAGGCCGTGGCGCGGATGCTGGGGCCGCTGCTGCTGACCTCGCTGATTCTCGGCTGGGGCGCCGGCGGCTGGCTGCTGCTCGGGGGCGTCTTCCTCGCGGCGGGGGCCGGGATGGTGCCCGCCGCGCGGTGGGCGGCGGGGGATCGCGCGGCGGGCGGCTCGCCGGCCGTCAAGGCTTCCTCAGCAGCAGCTCCGTATTCCGGTCCGACGGCTGCCCCGTGAGCGGCTCCGCGCGGTCCGGGGCCGGGGCGTTGAAGGCCAGTTCGCGGTAGAGCGCCGCGAGGCCGGTCTGGGTGAGGTCGGTGAGGTCCGCGGCGTCGGGGGCCGCGGACTCGATCAGGGTGGTGAACAGCGACAGGGTGCCGTCGCCGTTGTCCGTCAGCTCGATGATGCGGGCCAGCTGCGGATAGTCGATGTGGGAGGCGGTGGATATCTCCCACAGGGTGCCGTGCGGCGTGATCTTGTTCTTGTGGCTGTGGCCGTTGATCCAGGCCAGCACCCCGGGGTGGGACTTCAGCAGCTCCAGGACCTCGTCGCCGCCGTGCCGCTTCTCCTTCGGGGCGGACGGGTCGGGCTGGGTGTTCGTCATCGTCTCGCTGGTGTGGTGGCTGAAGACGATCGTGTACGCGGCCCCGTCCGCCCGCTGGGCCTGCTTCAGCGTCCGCTCCAGCCAGCGCAGCTGCGAAGTGCCCACCGAGCCGCGGTAGTCGCCGCCGGGGTCGGTGGTGTCGAGGCTGATGCCGAGCACGCCCGGGGCGATCTCGAAGGTGTAGTAGAGGTGGCCCTCCATCAGGTTGGCGCGGGTGTAGCCGTGGCCGACCGGGCCGGCGCCCCGGTGCCGCGGGTCCAGGTGCGCGGCCACGTATTCGCGGCGGCTGAACGGGGCCCGGCGCAGGTCGGGGGTCACGCCGCGCATCTTCTTCCGGTGCGAGCGCAGCAGCTCCTCGAAGTCGTGGCCCTTCGGGTCCAGGCCCTTCTTGACCGCCTTCCAGGCGCGGGCCGCCTGCTCCGGCGGCAGCGTCTCCAGCTTGCGGCCGCCGACCGCGAAGTCGGCGAAGAAGCCGTTCACCGAGGAGCCGTAGCAGCCGCCGGGGAGCAGGTCGTGGTTGCCGATGGTGGAGTACCAGGGGAGGTTGAGGCCCGGGGACTTCGCCTCCCGGATAGCGGCCTTCAGGAAGCCGTCGACGCGCGGGAAGCCGAGCTTCTTGTCGGAGTCGCGGTGGTCGGACTCCGGCTGCCAGTAGAGCGGCAGGCCGCTGTTCTGGACGCCCTCGTACGCCTTCGGGTCGCCGCTGTTGGGGACGATCGGGCCGCCGGACATGGCGGTCAGGAACCAGTCCAGCTCCAGCTTCGAGTTGTTGTCGGTGTTGTCGCCGGTGGTCATGACGAAGGACAGCGGGGCGCCGGTCGCGGGAGCGTTGCGGAGCGCGTTGACCCGCTCGATCAGCGCCACCGTCGCCGGGATCGTCAGCGCCTCCTGCGGGCGCCAGGCGCTGGCGGTCTCGGTGCGCAGGTACTCGTAGCGCAGCGGGTGCTGCACGTCGACGATGTGCAGATCGGTGAACTGGGCGAAGGCGGCGAGGGTCTTGCGGCGCTCGTCGCGGCCCTTCTTGCCGCCGGCCAGGTCGTTGCGGATGACGCGCTGCCAGCCGGGGCCCTTGGCCAGCCGCCGGTACCCGGCGTGGCCGCGGGCGGCGGCCGCCGTCTCCAGGGTGGTGCCCGCCGCGGAGGGCGCGACGGCTTTGGCGGCGCCCACGGCGCCATGCTCGCGCCCTCCGCGGAGGAGTGCAAGGGACGGCGGGGGGACGGCGGCGGCGGCCCTGCTGCCGCCGGAGCCGAGGCTGACGCCGAAGCCCGTGGCTGCGCCCGCGACGCCGACGGCGCCGGCGGCGGTGAGGAAGGCGCGGCGATTGAGCCCGTTCATTGCTGCTCCCCAGATGCGAATGCAATGTGCGGCCGCTGTACGGCCCCTCACCAGGGAGCTTTGGCAGGCCGGATGACCGCAGGCTGAACGGGTAAGAAACGCGCGCGTCCGATTCCCTACGTGGATCATCGCCATCGCGAATGTCCATGGGATGCACGCCAAGCCGTGGCTCCGCGCTCACCGTCCGTTAACCGGACATGGGCATGGCGGGTTTCCGCCATTTCGGAATTCCGCCACCGGCAACCCTCGCTGAACGACCCTCACTTGCGGTTATCTATGCGGACAATCGGCCCAGCGGGCCGGTCCCGTCTCACGTCATGACAGGGATGCCGTATGCCCAGACGCATATCCGGTGCGAGACGCACCGTCCGCACTACCCGCGTAGTTCTCGCCGCCGGCCTGGTCGCCGCCCTCTCGGCCGCCACCCCGGGCCTGGCAGGCGCCGCGCCCAAGCAGCAGGACCCCGGGCCGCCCACCGTCAAGTCCGCCGCGGACAAGCTCGGTTCCGCCGACGCGGAGCGGCTGGAGAAGGCCAAGGCGAAGGGCGACAAGAACGTCACGTTCATGATCGCCACCGCCCCCGGGGCGACCGAGCAGGTCGCGAAGCAGCTCGACGCCGTCAAGGGCGGAGCCGTGGGGCGCACGTACGACAAGCTCGGGTACGTACGGGCCACCGTCCCCACCAAGCGCGCCGAGGCCGCCATCGCGGGCGCCGCGAAGCTCAGCAGCGTGCACGGCATCGACCTCCGCGAGGTCGTCAAGCTCCCCGATCCTTCGCCGCGCGCCGACGCCGTGAAGGGCGAGCAGGCCGACGTGACCGGCAGCTATCCGGCGCCCGGCAAGAACACCCCGGCGAAGAACCCGTACCAGCCGTCCCACGAGACCGGCGCCGTCGACTTCGTCGAGGAGCACCCGAAGGCCGACGGCCGCGGCGTCACCATCGGTGTCCTCGACTCCGGCGTGGACCTGGCGCACCCGGCGCTGCAGAAGACCACCACCGGCGAGCGGAAGATCACCGACTGGGTGACCGCGACCGACCCGATCGTGGACGGCGACGGCACCTGGCGGCCGATGGTCACCAAGGTCGAGGGCCCGTCCTTCACCTTCAACAACCGCACGTACAAAGCCCCCGCGGGCTCGTACGAGGTCAGCCTCTTCCGCGAGTCCGCCACCACCGGCGGCGAGATGGCCGGCGACCTCAACCGCGACGGCGACACCACCGACTCGTGGGCGCTGCTCTACGACGCGAAGGCCGGCACGGTCCGCGTCGACCTCGGCGACGACGCCGACTTCGGCAATGACGAGGTCATGAAGCCGTACGGGACCGGCCACCAGGTCGGCTACTTCGGCAAGGACGACCCGGCGACGGCGATCGCCGAGCGGATCCCGTTCGTCGTGGAGATCCGCAAGGACGTGCCGATGGATCCGTACGGCGGCGACTGGGTCGGGCAGAAGCGCGACTTCGTCTCCATCGGCGTCGTCGAGGGCGCGCACGGCACCCACGTCGCCGGCATCACCGCCGCCAACGGCCTCTTCGGCGGCAAGATGAACGGCGCCGCCCCCGGCGCCAACGTCGTCTCCTCGCGCGCCTGCACCTGGAGCGGTGGCTGCACCAACATCGCGTTGACCGAGGGCATGATCGACCTGGTCACCGAGCGCGGCGTCGACATCGTCAACATGTCGATCGGCGGCCTGCCGCCGCTCAACGACGGCAACAACGCCCGCGCCGAGCTCTACACCCGGCTCATCGACACATACGGCGTCCAGCTCGTGATCTCCGCGGGCAACTCGGGCCCGGGCGTGAACACCATCGGCGACCCGGCCCTCGCGGACAAGGTCATCAGCGTCGGCGCCTCGGTCTCCAAGGCCACCTGGGCCGCCAACTACGGCTCCCAGGTCGAGGATCCGTACGCGATGATGCCCTTCTCCTCCCGCGGCCCGCGTGAGGACGGCGGCCAGACACCGACCATCAGCGCCCCGGGCGCGTCGGTCAACTCCGTCCCGACCTGGCAGCCGGGCCAGCCCGTCGCCGAGGCCGGCTACGCGCTGCCGCCGGGCTACGGGATGCTCCAGGGCACCTCGATGGCCTCCCCGCAGGCCGCCGGCGCCTCGGCGCTGCTGCTCTCGCAGGCCAAGCGCAAGGGCGTCGACCTCTCGCCGCTCACCCTGCGCACCGCGCTGGCCTCGACCGCCCGCCACATTTCCGGTGAGCAGGCATACGAGGAAGGTGCGGGCCTCATCGACATCGAGGAGGCGTGGGAGTCGATCGAGGACGGCGCCACGGCGCACGCGTACAGCGTGAAGGCGCCCGTGGACAGCGCCCTCGACGGCTATCTGAAGACGCCGGGCTTCGGCACCGGCATCTACGACCGCGAGTCGGGTCCCGCGGTGGGGAAGTCGGAGACGTACGAGGTGACGCTGACCCGCACCTCGGGGTCCGCGAAGTCCTCCCTGCACACGCTGACCTGGAAGAACAATGACGGCACCTTCCGGCTGCTGAGCTCCCCCGTGGTCTCGCTGCCGCTGAACAAGCCGGTCACGGTGAAGGTGGCGGCCACCCCGCGCAGCCACGGCGCACACTCCGCGATCCTGAAGGTCGACGACCGCGGGACGGAGGGCGTGGACCGGCAGCTGCTGGCCACGGTGCTCACGTCGAAGGCGCAGGCGAAGCCGTCGTACGCGGTCAAGGAGTCCGGCTCGGTGCAGCGCAACAGCCCCAGGTCGTACTTCATCAAGGTGCCGGAAGGCGCGAAGTCGCTCGAGGTCGCGATGAGCGGTCTCAAGGGCAAGAGCCAGACCCGCTGGATCGCCATCGACCCGTGGGGCCTGCCGGCCGACCCGACCGCGACGACCGGGTGCTACCCGAACTACAACCCGGCCAACACCTGCCGTCCGGACCTGCGCTCCTACCCCAACCCGATCCCGGGCGTGTGGGAGATCGAGGTCGAGTCGCGGCGTACGTCGCCGCTGCTGGACAACCCGTACACGGTGGAGGCGACCGCGCTGGGCACCACCTTCGACCCGGAGACGGCGACGATCGCCGAGGCGAAGGCGGGCACCCCGACGCCGGTGGACTTCAAGGTCACCAACGGCTTCGCGCCGATCGACGGGAAGCTGCGGGGCGGCTCGCTCGGCTCGGCCAAGCAGGCCAGGCCGTCCATCAAGGAGGGCGAGGCGCAGACCACGGAGGTCGTGATCGGCGAGGGCGTGGAGCGCTTCGACGCGACGATCGGCAACACCTCCGACCCCGGCGCCGACCTGGACCTGCTCGTCTTCCGGGACGGGGAGCTGGTCGGCCAGGCCGCGGACGGCGACTCGGAGGAGTCGGTGTCGATCGAGAAGCCGGAGCCGGGGACGTACACGATCGAGGTGGACGGCTACGCGGTGCCGGGTGGCACGACGGAGTACGACTACCGCGATGTGTACTACGCGGCCTCGCTGGGCTCGGTCGAGGTGGACGATGCGCCGGTGAAGCTGGGCAATGGCGCGTCGGCCTCGGTGCAGGCCTCGGTGACCGCGGCGGGTGCGGCGCCGGAGGGGCGTGAGTTCTTCGGTGAGGTCACGCTGCTGAATGGGCGCGGGACCGCGACCGGGAAGGGCTCGATCGCGATCGAGAAGGTAGTGCCGTAGCGCTCGGCACGGCATGAGTGAGGGGCGGGCGTCCGGCTGGATGCCCGCCCCTCGCGCTTGCGCTGGGGATCAGCCCCGGAGCAGCTCCGCGATCTCGTCCTGGCCCTTGTCCTCGGCGTGGTCGAGGGCCGTCATGCCGTTCTTGTCCTCGATGTTCTTGTCGGCGCCGCCCTCCAGGAGGAGCTTCACCGACTCCTGGTGGCGCTCGCCGCCGTCGCCGAGGATGACGGCCTCGAGCAGGGCGGTCCAGCCGAGGTTGTTGACGTGGTCGATGTCGACGTCGATCTTCGGGTTGGTGGTGACCTCCCGGATGTACTCGACGTGGCCGTGCTCGCCCGCCGGGATCAGGGAGGTGCCGCCGTAGCGGTTGAGGAGCTTGTAGTCCGGCTCCGCCTCGGCCAGCACCTTGGCCATCTCGGCGCTGCCGGTGACGCCGGTGACCAGCCACGGGGTGTCCTGCTGGTGGTCCACGGCGTCCGGGTCGGCGCCCGCGTCGACGAGCACCTTCGCGGCCTCTACGTGATCGCCGGTAGAGGCCAGCAGCAGCGGCGTGTGGCGCTCGCCGTCGCGGGTCTCCAGGTCGGCCCCGCGCTCGATGGCATCCCGAACGGCGTCGGCGTCGCCCTTCTCCGCGGCCTCCAGGAGGTCCTTGCTCGCGGCCGGGTCGGCTTCCTTGTTCTTGGCGCCGGACGAGGCGGAGCCGGAGCCGGCGTCGGCGGACTGGGAGGCCGACGCCTTCGGCAGCTCCTCGGCCTCCGAGGGCGTGCTGCAGGCGGTCGCGAGCACGGCGGAGCCGGCCAGTGAGGCGAGCAGCAGGGTGGTGCGGCGAATGGTGGCCATGAGGTTCCTCTTCTCTGTGGGGTGGCTGAGGGACCGTAAATCCATGGTCGAGGCGGTTCTCGTGCGCCGGGGTCAACCGATCGGTCGATAAAGGTGTCGTTCTGGTATACCAAAAACGACTACTGTCCTGGGCTGATGACAGAATGGGGCGCATGGCAAGCGCTGAAGGTTTTGAGCCCGAATCGGACCGGGTGACGCGGCAGCTGCGGGACCAGATCCTGGACGGGGTCAGAGCGCCCGGCAGCAAGCTCGTCGAGCGCGAGGTCGCGGCCGAGCTCGGAGTGAGCCGGCTGCCGGTGCGCGAGGCGCTGAAGGCGCTGGTGAACGAGGGCCTCGTCACGCCGCGGCCGCGGACCTGGGCGGTGGTGCGGGAGTTCAGCCCGACCGATGTGTCCGACCTGGACGAGGTGCGGACCGCGCTGGAGACGCTGACGTTCCGGCTGGCGGCGCAGCGCTGCACCCGCGAGGGCCTGGAGCGGCTGCGCGGGGACCTGGACGCGGAGCTGGAGGCGGCACGCAAGGGCGATGCGGTGAAGGCGCGGCGGGCGGCCGCCGACTTCCACGAGACGGTGACCTGGCTGGCGGCCAATGAGCTGCTCAGCGAGCTGGAGCGGACGCTGCGCAGCCGGATGCGCTGGCTGCTCAGCCGGCACGACGACCTGATGGCGGTGGCGCAGGAGCACGAGGAGCTCTACGAGGCGATCGCCGCCCGGGACGTGCCGCGGGTGGAGGACCTGGCGATGAAGCACCTGGAGACGGGGCGCAGCGCGGCGGCGGCGCATCTGCGGGCGAAGAAGGAGCAGGAGTAGCAGCACCAGCGGCACAGCACTGAGCCCGCCTCCCGATCGCCCGGGTGGCGGGCTCGTGCGTGCCTGAGAGCTCACACGAAGCGGATGCCCTCCGCCAGATCCGGGCGGATCTCCGTCCCGATACGCCGCTCGATCAGGTCGTCCAGCCGGTCCAGCGGGCCGATCAGCGCGCGGCCGCCGGCCTTGGCGACCCGTATCGCGGCGTCGACCTTCGGCTGCATCGAGCCCTCGGCGAAGGCGAGTTCGCCGATCGCCGCCGCCGAGGCGGTGTGGATGTCGCGCTGCTCGGGGGTGCCCCAGTTCTCGCTGACGTAGTCGCCGTCGGTGAGCATCACCAGCATGTCGGCCTCCAGCTCGGCGGCGAGCGCGGCGCTGGCGGCGTCCTTGTCGACGACCGCCTGCAGGCCGATCTGGCGACCCTTGGAGTCGGTCTTCACCGGCACGCCACCGCCGCCGACGCAGACGACGAGGTGCCCGCCCTCCAGCAGGCCGCGCACCAGCGGCGCCTGCATGATCCGCAGCGGCTCCGGGGACGGGACGACGCGGCGGAAGCCCTTGCCGTCGCGGGCGATGGTCCAGCGGTACTCGGCCGCGGCGTCGGCGGCGTCGTCCGCCGAGTACATCGGGCCGATCAGCTTCGTCGGCCGGTCGAAGGCCGGGTCGGACTCGTCGACCTCGGTGGTGGTGAGGACGGCGGCGACGTCGCGCTCGCCGGCGAGGGCGTTGGAGAGCTCCTGCTGGATGACGTAGCCGATCATCCCCTGCGTCTCGGCGCCCAGGATGTCCAGCGGGTACGCCGCGACGTCCTGGTAGGCGAGGTTCTGCAGGGCCAGCAGCCCCACCTGTGGGCCGTTGCCGTGGGTGATGACCACCTCGTGCTCGCGGGCCAGGTCGGTGAGGGCCTCGCAGGAGGCCCGGACGTTGGCCCGCAGGTGGTCGGCCGTCATCGGCTCGCCCCGTCGGGCCAGTGCGTTGCCTCCGAGAGCCACGACGATGCGCATAAGTCTCCTCTGACTGAATTGCTCTTGCGAAGTAAATGGTATACCAATCTGAGTGATGGATTCGGAGCGGACCGGAGTGGCGGTGACAGCCGTGCGCAGCACACATGCGGTGTTCCGCGCGCTCTCCTGCGACGCCGTACTGCTCGCGCACCTGCGCGCGCCGCTCGGGCGCGGGCGGGTGGAGAGCACCTATCACCGGGTGCTCAACCTCCTGCTGCCGGACGGCAGATTGATGGCACTGGCCGGCCGGGACGCGGGCGACGCCCCCTGGACGCTCGTCGTCGACACCCCGCACTGGTCGGCGTACGACATCGAGGCGGGGCAGCCGGTCGAGTTCACGCCGGGGCGTATCGCACTCCCCGGCATCGAGATCGATGTGGACCCCGCCGAGGAATGGCATACCATCCTTCCCGCCCTCGGCGATCTCACCCCGCAGCACCTGGGCGTCGCCGCCCGCTCGCTCTACGCGCTCACCCGCGCGCACGGCGAGTTCGGCGGCATGCTCGGCGCCTCCCGGAACGCCTGGCCCATGGAGTCCGTCGTCTGCGCCGCCCTCGACGAGGGCCGGGCCGCGCTCACCCGCGCCGTCCTCGCCCGGGATCCGGCCGGCATCCGCGACGGCGTCCTCGCCCTCCTCGGCCTCGGCCCCGGACTCACCCCGGCCGGCGACGACTTCCTCACCGGCATCGCCGTGCTGTCCGCGCTCGACGGCACCCGGCTCGGCCCGTTCGCGACCGTGCTCGGCGACGTACTCGACGAGCGGTCCGGCCGCACGACTCTGCTGAGCGCCACCACCCTCCGCGAAGCGCTCGCAGGCCGCGTCCGCGCCTCCCTCGCCGACGTGCTGTGCGCGATCCCCGCCACCCGTCGCCAGGACACCGCGCAGGCCGCCGACGCCCTCAAGAACCCGGTCCGCCGCGCGTTGGCCCACGGCCACACCTCCGGCACCGACACCCTGTCCGGTCTGGTGACCGGGCTGCACCTGGAGAAAGAACTGCGAGGTCAGCAGCTGTGAGCACTACAGCAGTCGTCAAAAAGAACACGTACTTCGACTCCGTGTCCCTGATGGCCATTTCGACGAAGGCCAACGGCCTCGACGGTGTGGCGCAGGCCTTCGTGGCCATGGGCACGGAGATGAACAAGGGGGTGCTGGGCAACCTCGGCCTGCTCACACCCGAACTGGAGGCGGCGGGCACCGGCGACCTCATGATCGTGGCGGAGACCACCGACGGCACCGACACCGACGCCGTGCTCGCCGCGATCGAGGAGCTGCTCGTCCGCAAGGCCCCGGCCGGCGGCGAGAGCGCCGTGACGTACCGGACCATCGCGGCCGCCGCGCAGGACCGCCCGGACGCCAACCTGGCCGTCATCGCGGTCAACGGCACGTTTGCCGGTCGCGAGGCCCGCAAGGCGCTCGAGAACGGCCTCAACGTGATGCTCTTCAGCGACAACGTGCCCGTCGGGGAAGAGGTCGCCCTCAAGCAACTCGCCCACGACAAGGGCCTGCTGATGATGGGCCCCGACTGCGGCACCGCGATCATCAACAACGTCGGCCTGTGCTTCGCCAACGCCGTCCGCCCTGGCTCCGTCGGCATCGTCGCCGCCTCCGGTACGGGCTCGCAGGAGGTCTCCGTACGGGTGCACGCCCTCGGCGCCGGCATCTCGCAGCTCATCGGCACCGGCGGCCGCGACCTCAGCGAGGAGGTCGGCGGCATCATGATGATCGACGGCATCCGCGCGCTCGCCGCCGACCCGGCCACGTCCGTCATCGTCCTCATCTCCAAGCCGCCGGCCGCGGCCGTGGAGAAGAAGGTGCTCGCCGAGATAGCCACCGCCGGGAAGCCGGTTGTCGTGTGGTTCGTCGGCGGCTCCGAGGAGGCCGTCGTCGCGGCCGGCGGGCACTTCGCCACCGGCTCCGAGGACGCGGCCGTGCAGGCCGTACGGCTCGGGACGGAGCTGGAGGCCGTCGCCGGAGAGCTCGACACCGCCCGTATCGACGCGGTCGTCGCGAAGCTGGGCGCCGAACAGCGCTATGTCCGCGGCCTGTTCTGCGGCGGCACCCTCACCGACGAGGCGATGTACGCGCTGCTGGAGGACACTTCCGACGTCTGGTCCAACATCCAGAAGAACCCCGACCGCAAGCTCTCCGCCGACAGCCCCAGCACCGGCCACACCTTCCTGGACTTCGGCGACGACGAGTTCACCAACGGCCGTCCGCACCCGATGATCGATCCGTCGCTGCGCCTGGCCCGCCTGGTGGAGGAGGCGCGCGATCCCGAGGTCGCCGTCATCGTCATGGACTTCATCCTCGGCTTCGGCGCCCACGAGGACCCGGTGGGCGTGACGCTCCCGGCCATCGCCGAGGCCCGGCAGATCGCCGCCGACGCGGGGCGTCACCTGGAGATCGTCGGCTACGTCCTCGGCACCGACCGCGACGCCCCGGTCCTCGCCGACCAGATCGCGGCCCTCGAGGCCGCCGGGGTCACCGTCACCGCCAGCAGCACCGAGACGGGCCAGTACGCCCGCGCCATCGCCCGGAAGGTCACGAACGCATGAGCACCACCAACAGCCTGTTTTCCAGCGACCTCAACGTCGTCAACGTCGGCCTCGCCATGTTCGAGGACGACATAGCCGCCCAGGGCGCCGAGGTCACCACCCTCGACTGGACCCCGCCGGCCGGCGGCAAGCCCGAGGTGCTCGCCGCCCTCGACGCGCTGGGGGACCTCGAGGTCGCCCAGAAAATCGAGGCCGCCAATGCGGAGGCCGTCGAGCGCATCGCCAACTCCCAGCCGATGCTGGTCGGTTTCGGCCGCGCCCTCGACGTCGTCCCCGGCATGACCCCGACGACGATCCTGCACTCGGGCCCGCCCATCACCTGGGACCGGATGAACGGCCCGATGCAGGGCGCGGTGACCGGCGCGCTGGTCTTCGAGGGCCTGGCGAAGGACCTCGACGAGGCCGCTGCCCTCGCCGCCTCCGGGGAGATCACCTTCTCCCCCTGCCACGAGCACGACGCCGTCGGCTCGATGGCGGGCGTGACGTCCGCGTCGATGTACATGCACATCGTCAGGAACGAGACGCACGGCAACTACGCGTACACGAACCTCTCCGAGCAGATGGCGAAGATCCTCCGCATGGGCGCCAACGACGGCTCCGTCGTCGAGCGGCTGGTGTGGATGCGCGACGTCCTCGGCCCCATGCTCAAGGAGGCCATGGAGATCGGCGGCCCGATCGACCTGCGGCTGATGCTGGCGCAGGCGCTGCACATGGGCGACGAGTGCCACAACCGCAACAACGCGGGCACGCTGCTGCTGCAGCAGGCGCTGGCCCCGTCGCTGCTCCAGACGTCCTTCACCACGGAGCAGAAGAAGCAGGTCTTCGACTTCATCGCGTCGTCCGACTACTTCTCCGGCCCGACCTGGATGGCCACCGCGAAGGCCGCCCTGGACGCCGCGCACGGCATCGAGAACTCGACGGTCGTGACGACCATGGCCCGTAACGGCGTCGAATTCGGCATCCGCGTCTCCGGCCTCGCCGGCAACCAGTGGTTCACCGGCCCGGCGGGGACAGTCGTCGGCCCGATGTTCGCCGGCTACAAGCCGGAGGACTCCGGCCGCGACATCGGCGACAGCGCGATCACCGAGACGTACGGCTTCGGCGGCTTCACGATGTCGGCCGCGCCCGCCATCGTCGCGCTCGTCGGCGGCACGGTGCAGGAGGCGATGGCGTACACGCGGGAGATGGGCGAGATCACGACGTCGCAGAACCCCAACGTCACCATCCCGGCCCTCGACTTCCAGGGCATCCCGACCGGCATCGACGTACGGAAGGTGCTGGACACCGGCATCCTCCCGATCATCAACACCGCCATCGCTCACAAGGACGCGGGCATCGGCATGATCGGCGCCGGCGTCGTCAACCCGCCCGTCGAGGCCTTCGAGAAGGCCGCCGCGGCGCTGGCCGAGGTCATCGGCTGATGGCCGGCCTGGACACGGCCGCGGACAGCGCGGCGGCCGACTCCGAGTACGAGCACAGCCCCGTTCCCGTAGAACGCCGCAAGTCGCTGCTGACCGTGTCGGCGGTGTGGTTCGGCTTCCCGATGATCCTCACCAACGCCGTCCCCGGCGGCGTCGTCGTCGCCATGCTGGGCTTCTGGCGCGGCCTCGGCGCCATCATGGTCGCGAACCTGGTGATGTTCGCGTACGTCGGTCTGCTCAGCTACCGCTCGGGCGCGACCGGCGAGAACTTCGCGCTCCAGGCGACGAAGACGTTCGGCCGCATCGGGTACGTGGTCGCGTCCGGCTTCCTGGCGACGATCGTGGTGGGCTGGTTCGCCTTCAATACGGGCGCCACCGGGGCCACGCTGCACCAGGCCTTCGGCTGGCAGGAGCAGCTGGTGTCGGTGCTCGCGGGCGTGCTCTTCATCGGCATTACGTATCTGGGCATCCGCGCCCTGTCCTGGCTGGGCGCGGTGGCGGCCCCGCTCTTCATCCTCGTCGGCGTCATCGCCATCGTCCTGGTGGCGCGGGAGCACAGCCTCGGCGCGATCTTCGACTACCAGGGCGTGGCGGGCGACAGCGCGATCACCTTCGGCGCGGCCGTCTCGATGATCATGGCGACCTTCGCCGACTCGGGGACGATGACGGCGGACTTCACGCGCTGGTCCCGTAATGGCAAGGAAGCGGTGCTCGCGACCGCGACCGCCTTCCCGGTGGCGTCGCTGATCGCGCAGATCACCGGCGGCATCGTGGTGGCGGCCGGCGCGATCGCCTCGGCGGCGACGGTGGGCGGCAACTTCCTGCCGATCCTGACGGGCGGCCACGGCGTGGTGCTGGACGCCCTGGCGGCGGTCTTCGTCTTCGTCAATCTCGGCTCGGTGTGCAGCCATTGCCTCTACAACGGCGCGCTGAGCTGGTCGCATCTGACGCGGACGAAGATGCGGCTGATGACGCTGATCCTGGGCGTCATCGGCACGATCGCCGCGCTGGCGGGGGTCTGGAACCACTTCCTCGACTGGCTGGTCATCCTGTCCGTCTTCGTCCCGCCGCTGGGCGGCGTGCTGATCGCCGACCAGGTGCTGCTGCGCCGCCGGGCGGAGGGCCGTGCCGATACGGCGGTCCGCCCGACGGCCTTCGCGGCCTGGGCGGCGGGGGCGCTGGTGGGCGGGCTGGTGCACTGGTACGCGCCGCAGTTCTCGGACGCGGTGAGCGGCCTGGTGGTGGCGCTGGTGGTGTACGTGGCCGCGGAGCGGCTCGGCAGCCGCACGACCTCGTAGATGGGAACGAGGGGGGCTTTCTCATCGCTGCGGGCCAGCCCGGGATTCCGCTGGCTCTGGTGCTCCAACCTGTTCTTCTTCTGCGGGACATGGACCCAGACCCTGATCCTGGGCTGGCTGGTCTTCGAGTCGACGGGGTCGGAGTTCCTGCTGGCGGTGTTCACGTCCGTACGGCTGGCACCGATGCTGCTCGGCCCGGTCGCGGGGGTGCTGTCGGACCGCTACGACCGGGTGCGGCTGCTGGTGGTGGCGTGCGTGTGGGCGCTGGTGGCGGTGTCGGTGGTGGCGGCGGCGGAATCGCTGTTCACGGTCCCGTACTGGCTGCTCCTGGCGGGCGGTCTGGTGCTGGGCCTGTCGCAGTCACCGTCGCAGCCGGCGCGGATGGCGCTGGTGATGGACCTGGTGGGGAGGGAGAACCTGTCCAACGCCAACGCCCTGAACGCGATGGCGATGAACATGACCCAGGTGGTCGGTCCCGCCATCGGCGGCGCGATGATCAGCGCGGTGGGCGCGGAGGCATCGCTGTGGATCTCGACGGCTTGGTACGGGGTGTCGCTGGCGGCGCTGTGGCCGTTGCGGGGGCGGGCTTCGGTCCGTAAGACGGCGGCATCGGACGCCGACCGCGAGTCGGTGACGCGGATGCTCACCGCGGGCATCCGCACGGTCCTCACCAACCGCCTGTCGGCAGCGGTCCTGGGCGTCACCCTCTCGACCAACGTCCTTCTGTGGCCGATCTTCCAGGGCTTCATGCCGGCTTTCGCGGCTGAGCTGTCGCTGGATGCCACGGGGCTGAGCTGGCTGCTGGCGTGCAGTGGGGTGGGCGGTCTGGTGGGCTCGCTGATCATCGCGCGGCTGGGCGACTTCCGCTTCAAGGGCGGTGTCTTTGTCATCGGCACGGCGACGTGGGGTGGGCTGTGGACTCTGTTCTCCCTTTCTGAGGTACTGCCGCTGGCCTTCACGCTGATGGCCTGCATCGGCGTACTGAGCGCTTTCTTCGGCGTCCTGCAGACGACACTGCTCCTGATGACGACGGAGCCGGAGGTCCAGGGCCGCGCTCTGGGCATTCAGGAACTGGCCATCGGCGCGATCCCGGTGGCGTCGCTGGGCTTGGGGGCGGTGGCGGAGGAATACGGCGTCCGGGCCACGACCGTGGTCAGCAGCCTGCTGCTGGTCATCATCCTGACGGCGGTGGCAATACGGGTGCCGCGGCTGCTGGCTTTCAGTGGAAAAGGGGATTGACCTCTTTCTTCTTCCCCCGCTCCCAACCACCACCCGGCAGCGGAAAGCCCCCCGCCCCCTCTCCCCTTCCGTAGCCAGCCTTCCGTTTCTCACACCGAGCTACGACGGGAGACGGCGACGCGTCCGGGCGCGGTGCGAGAAACGGATGGCTGGCTGCGGAAGGGGAGAGGGGGGCGGGGCGCCTTGGCTTGCCGGGCGGCGGTTGGGAGCCTTGCGGAGGTTCGAAGCCGGGCGGCGGTTCGGAGCAGCCGTGAAAGGACCGGCAAGGCCGGCGGCGGTTCGGAGCCTGGCAGCGGCTCAGTGCGCGTCGTGCCCCGAAGCCTTCGCATCCTCGGCGCCCTCGGCGCCCTTCGCATCCTTGCCCGCAGCCTTAGGCACCGCCATAGGCCGATGCTTCCCCGCCACCGTCCCATCCGGGTTCTGCACGATCAGCATCCCCGCCATCCCCTGATCCGAGTGCGACTGCACATGGCAGTGGTACATCCAATGCCCGGACCCCACCAGCTCCCCGGCCACCACCTGAAAGCCGAAGGAATCCCCCGGTCCGCAGATCTTGTTGTCCGTCAGCGGCGTCGGGTCATCCGCACTCGTGAGCATCCCCGTCCGGTTGTCAGCCCACCGATGTCCGTGCAGGTGGAAGGTGTGGTAGAGCTCCCCGTGCGTGATCATCAGGATCTCGACCCGATCACCCAGCTTCGCCGTGAAGTTGGGGACCTCGTCACCCGCCACACCAGTCTTGTTGTTGATCGTCATGTCGTTGAAGACGATCGTGAAGGTCTTGTCCGGGAGGGGGTCGCCCTTCCGGCGGACGATCAAGCCGCCGTACAGGCCCCTCCGTACGCCGCCCGTCCCGTGCTCGGTCCCCACCATGTGGTCGTGGTAGTGCCAGTAGCCGGCGCTGCCTGCCACGATCGTGCCGTCGGAGCGTTCCCGTTGGGCGTGCGATGACCAGGTGTACGTGCGTTTGCCGCCCGGGGGGACGACGCTGTCGGTCATCGCCGTGCCATCGTTGTCAATCGTGTAGTCGACGCCGTGCGGGTGGATGCTGACGGGGACATCCAGGGTGTTGTTCAGCTCGATGACCAGGGTGTCGCCCTCGTCGATGACCAGCAGGGGGCCGGGGATCGTGGCCTTTCCCGGCTCCAGGCCGTAGCCGAGCTGGTTGTTGGGGAGGGCCTCGGCGTACATGGTCACGTTCTTGACGACGCCCTTCGGCTCCACCTCGCCGTCCGGCCGGGTCGCGGCGCTGGTGGACAGCGCGGCCGCGGGGGCCACGACCGCTGCCGCGGCGCCGGTGGTGAAGGTTCTCCTCGAGAAGCGACGCTCCGGCATCCGCATGCGCTGCCTGCCCTCCGCTATGAGCCAGCTCTACCGGCCACGGATGGTATGAGCACGACAAGAGTTTGAACAGTCGCAGGACAAAGTTCGTTGAAACTCGGTAGTAGGTATTGGCGAGTTGGCCAAAGCGGTCTAGCTTCCCCCCGACAACGCTGTCACGTCAGGGGAGGCGGGTGCGCGATGAGGCACAGAGGCCGGAAGGTGCGCGGCTGGGCCGGTGGTGCCATCGCCACTGGGCTTGTCATGAGCCTGATATTCGGCGGTGGCGGTCCGGCCGCCGCCCGTACCGACGCACCTCCCGCCGACGGGCCGCCCGGCTCGAATATCGCGGGCAAGACCGCGGTGCTGGTCTTCCACGGCAAGGACGCGGCCGACCCGGTGACCGCCGCCGGCGTGAAGGCCATCACCGAGCTGGGGCAACAGGCGCCCGCGGAGCAGCAGTTCGACGTCACGGCCACCAAGGACCCCGCCGTCTTCAACGACGCCGACCTGGCCTCGTACAACGCCGTCGTCTTCCTCTCCTCCGGGGGCGATCTGCTCAGCGACGCGCAGGAAGCCTCCTTCACCAAGTACGTCCAGTCGGGCGGCGGCTTCCTCGGCATCCATGAGGCGGCCAAGTCCGAGCCCGCCTCCGAGTGGTTCACCAAGCTCATCGGCACCCGCCCGGCCGCCACCAGCCCCGCGGACCCGCAGACCGCCACCGTCGAGGCCGGCGACCGGCAGCACCCGAGCACGAAGGGGCTGCCGGTGGAGTGGGCCCGCAAGGACACCTGGTTCAACTGGGCGCCCAACCCCTCCGGCAGCGTGCACACCGTCGCCCGCGTCCGCGAGCGCTCGTACGCACCCGGCGAGGGCGCCAACGGCTGGGACCACCCGATCTCCTGGTGCCGCGACTACGACGGCGGCCGGTCCTTCTACACGGGCATGGGCGGCACCGCCTCGAGCTTTACGGAGAACAACTTCCGCAAGCACCTCTTCGGCGGGCTGCTCTGGACCACCCGCCTCTCCCGCGCCGACTGCAAGGCCACCATCGACGCCAACTACAAGGCCGAGCGGCTGACCAAGCCCAACCAGCCCGAGCGGCAGGACCAGATCGGCGAGCCGCACGGCATCGCCGTCGCCGATGACGGCCGGGTCTTCTACATCGGGCGCGGCGGGCGCTGGCCGAGCGCCCCCGTGGTCACCGACTGGAACAACCCCGAGATGGGCAAGGGGCCCGGCACCATCCACGTGTGGGACCCCAAGACCAAGCAGGTCACCCAGGTCGGCTCGCTCGACGTCTTCGGCAACAAGGGCGGCGGCGATGAGCTGGTGAAGGTCGAGGAGGGCATGCTCGGCATCGCCCTCGACCCCGACTTCCTCACCAACGGCTACGTCTACCTGCACTACACGCCGCACTCCGGGCTCGATCGCGCCAAGCACCTGGCCGAGCGCCGCGTCTCCCGCTTCACGGTCGATCTCACCACCAACAAGCTCGACCCGGCCTCCGAGAAGACCCTGCTCAAGTGGCCGGTCCAGGCGCACAGCTGCTGCCACGCCGGCGGCGGCATGGCCTGGGACTCCAAGGGCAATCTCTACATCGCCACCGGCGACAACAACTCCTCCCGCTTCTCGGACGGCTACTCCGGCAATAACCCGGAGCCCAACTTCCAGGGCGTCTCCTTCGCCGACGCCCGTCGGACCGCGGGCAACACCAACAACCTCAACGGCAAGATCCTGCGCATCCACCCGGAGCCGGACGGCACGTACACCACCCCCGCCGGCAATCTCTTCACCGGCGAGGAAGGCGGCGGGGGCAAGGCCCGTAAAGAGATCTACGTGATGGGCGTCCGCAACCCCGCCCGCATCTGGGTCGATCCCAAGACCGACTACCTCTACGCCGGGTGGGTCGGCCCGGATGCCGGCGAGCCGTCGGCGACCTGGGGCCCGGCGAAGTACGACACCTTCGCCGTGATCACCAGCGCGGGCAACCAGGGCTGGCCGTACTGCATGGGCAACCGGCAGCCGTACCGGGACCGCAATCTGCCGGACCCGACGCAGCCGCTCGGCTGGTACGACTGCCAGCACCTGGAGAACAACTCGCCCAACAACGACGGCCTGACCGACCTCCCGCCGGCCCGTAACAACACCATCTGGTACTCGCCCCAGGGCGGCGGTCCCGACTATCCGCGGGACGCGAACGGCATCCCGAGCTACAAGCTCGGTGACGAGAAGTTCCTGCTGCCGTGGCTGAAGGGCGGCGGGCAGGCGACCATGAACGGGCCCGTCTATCGCTACGACGCCGAGAAGGCGGGGGCCGGGGCCTGGCCGGCGTACTGGTCCGGCAAGTGGTTCGTCGGCGACTTCTACGACCAGGACCAGCCGCGGCACGCCGTGCTGATGGATCCGGGAAACATGGGCGGCACGCCCGTCCACGCCGAGTCGCTGGCGAAGATGATCCCCAAGGGCAATGACGGCATCAAGAACCTCATGGACTGGAAGTTCGGCCCCGACGGGACGCTCTACGTCCTCGACTACGGCCGCGGCTTCTTCAACTACGACGACAAGTCGGCGCTGTGGCAGGTCACGTACACCGGTGGCGGGCCGACGCCGAGTGCCGAGCAGGTGGTGGGGAAGTGAGGGAGAGACACCGGATCATGTCGATACGACGCGCGCTGATCGCGCTGCTCGTCGGGTGCCTGGCGCTGCTGTCGCCCGGGCTCACCGCGCAGGCCGCGGACCCGGACAAGGAGCGGTCCGAGGCCGCCGCGCAGACGCTGACCTGGACCGCGGACAACAGCATGACCGCGTACAAGACCCAGCCGTCGACGGCGGTCGCGGGCGCGACCACCATCGTCTTCGAGAACAGCGCCGCCACCGGCAACACCACCGGCATGACGCACACCCTCACCTTCGACACGTCCACGCCCGGCTACAACCACGACGTGTCGGTGAACCTCACCGCCAGCCCGAACGACGCGCAGGGCGGCAAATGGCAGGTGGACGTCAATCTCACCCCGGGCAAGTACCGGTTCTTCTGCGCCATCCCGGGCCATGAGCAGATGCAGGGCGAGCTGATCGTCACCGAGGGCGGGCCCGACACCACGCCGCCGGAGACGAAGGCCGAGGTGACCGGCACCAAGGACACGGCCGGTAACTATGTCGGCAGCGCCACCGTGAACCTCGCGGCCACGGACGCGGGCTCGGGCGTGGACCGTATCGACTACGCGGTGGACGGCGGGGAGTTCTCCGCCTACGAGGCGCCGGTCGTCGTGAATACCGTCGGGGATCACACGGTCAAATACCGCGCCACCGACAAGGCCGGGAATGTGGAGACCGAGAAATCGGTGGCCTTCAAGGTCGTCGAGGCGCCGGGCGGTGATGCGACGCCGCCCGAAGTGGCCGCGGAGGTCACCGGGGAGAAGAACTCCGCCGGTTACTTCAAGGACATGGCGACGGTGACGCTGACGGCCACGGACAACGAGGGCGGGTCCGGGGTCGGCAAGATCGAGTACTCGATCGGCGGCGGCGCGTTCGCCACCTATACGGCGCCGTTCATGGTGCACGCCCTCGGCACTCACACGGTGACGTACAAGGCGACCGACAAGGCGGGCAACGCCTCCGAGCCGAAGACGGTCACCTTCACCATCGCCCCGGGCGACCCGGACCCCGATCCCAACTGCGCCGAGAACGACGACCGTCCGATCGTCTTCGTCGGCGCCGAGACCACCGGCGTCCCGAACCGGGTCACCGGCACCGGCTGCAAGATCAATGAGGTGATCCAGGACGAGAAGGCCTGGCCGGGCCACGCCGCCTTCGTCGACCATGTCAAGACGCTCACCGCCGAGTGGCAGGGCGACGGCGTCCTGGACAAGGCCGAGAAGGCCGAGATCGACGACGCGGCGCAGCGCAGCGACGTCGGCGTCGACGGCAAGGGCTACAAGACCCTCTTCGACGGCACCCAAGACACCTTCGGCAAGTGGGAGCAGGTCGGCGGCGGGTCGTTCGGCCTCAATGGCGATGGCTCGATGACGTCTGGGACTACGAAGGCCGGGCTCGGGATGCTCTGGTATCCGCAGCAGAAATACGGCGACTTCTCGCTGAAGCTGCAGTTCCGCGACGACGCACCGTCGACGAGCCGCGCCAACAGCGGCGTCTTCGTCCGCTTCCCGCAGCCGCACGACTTCCCCGGGGAGTCGCGGCCCGAGTGGGTGGCCATCAAGTACGGCCATGAGGTGCAGATCTTCGACGGTGAGTACGGGGACCAGTACAAGACCGGGTCCGTCTACGGCTTCGACGTGAACAACCACGGCGAGGGCATGGCGACGGACAAGGGCGTGTGGAACGACTACGAGATCAAGGTGGTCGGGCAGCACTACTCGGTCTACCGGAACGGCATCCTGATCAACGAGTTCCACAACACCCCCGGTCAGCTCTTCTCCCCGCCCCGGGCGGACGACCCGGGGACGGACGGGAGGCAGCGGGTCCAGGGCTATGTCGGGCTCCAGGTGCACGGGACGACGGATGTCGTCTCGTACCGGGATGTGCGGATCAAGGCGCTGTAACCCACAGCTGCCGCGATGAGCCGGCCCTCGCCTCCTCCCCCGGGCGAGGGCCGGCTCGTCTTTTGCTGGGTCACACCTTTCCCAGCACCTCGAACAGGCTCGAGAACCCCTGATCCCCGTGGCCGTCCGCGATCCGGCGGTCCATCAGCTTCTTGACCTCCCGCATCCGGACCGCGTCCACGCCCACGGACTCGCGGTGGCTGATCATGTCATCCATGAGCGCGGCCTGTACGTCCAGCGAGCCGAGGTCGGGCCCGTACGCGCCGGTGGTCACCGCCTGCGCCATCGAGGAGAGCAGCGCCGGGTAGAGGGGGAGCGAGCCGCCGACCCGGTCGGCGAAAGCGGTGACGTCGGCGCCTTCGGCCCGTACCAGACGCAGCGTGTGCAGGAAGCCGATGAGGAGCTCGTACGACACCGCCACCTGGGCCAGGAATTCCACCGCGGCCGCGCCGGCGTCCTCGCCGTGGTACGCGACGGTGCCCAGCTCCTTCAGCGTCGTCTCGTGGGCGGCGAAGGCGTCGCGGGAGCCGCTGAACGGGAACATGATGTCCGGCGTGCCCACGTAGGGCGGGTCGCCCATGATCTTGCCATCGAGATACGCGGCGCCGTGCTCGCGGGCCCAACGCTCGGTGTCCCGGGCGCGGGCGGGGGAGCCGCTGGTGACGTTCGCGAGCACCTTGCCGTCCACGGCGGTGCCGAGGGACTTCAGCACCTCGTCGACGGCGGGGCCGTCGAGGAGGGCGATCACGACGAGCGGGCTGGCCGCCGCCGCCTCGGCGGGGGTCGCGGCGACCGTCGCGCCGGCGTCGGCGAGCGGTGCGGCCTTGCTCGGGGTGCGGTTCCAGACGGTGGTGCGGTAGCCGCGGTCGAGGAAGGTCTTGGCAATGGCCGATCCCATGGCGCCGAGGCCGAGCACGGTGACTGCGTTGTTTGTCGTCATGGCAGCGACGTTAGGAGCTGAACCAAACTTGAGGTCAAGACCCGCAATAGACCAGCGGACATGACTCGGCCCCGGCAACCCGCTACCGCTGCCGGGGCCGAGGACCGAGGGGCCGGATCAGGGCGTCAGCACGTACGCCTCCGTGGCGGCCGCGGTGCCGCGCTGCGGCGGGACGGCCCAGCGCGGCTTCGGCGCCGGCGCGACCGCGGGCTCCGGCTGGGTCAGGGCGAACACCCCGCGCGCCGCCACCGCCGCCGCGGCCAGCGCGCCCACGATGCCGAGCGCGCCGCCGCTGAACTGCTCGCCCAGCAGGGTGAGTCCGACCAGCGCGGCGACGGCCGGGTTGACCAGGTTCGAGGTGGCCAGCGGGGCGCCGAGCCCGCCGCGGTACGCGGCCTGCGCGAGCATCAGCCCGGCCGGGGCGAGAGCGATCACCGCGATGGAGGTGAGCACGGTCGCGGTGTCCAGCGTCGGCCGTACCGCCACCGTCTGGCTCAGCACGGAGCCGATGCCGAAGGCGACGCCGGAGGCCGTCGCGTACGCCAGGCTGCGCACCGTGGAGCTGCCCGTCCGCAGCGCCGTCAGGCCGAGTGCCGCCAGCGCGACGGCGGTTGCCGTCACGGTGATCGCGGTCTGGGTGGGGGAGAGGACCTGGTCGGGGCCGGTCGGCCGGGTCAGCAGCACGATGCCGGCGAGCCCGGCCATCGTCAGTGCAGCGCCGCGCCACTGCACCGCGCTGACCCGGCGGTGCACGACCGCGGCCTGCAGCGGCAGGGCCAGCACCAGGGTCAGCGCGCCGAGCGGCTGGACTATGGTCAGCGGGCCGTAGCGCAGGGCCAGCACGTGCAGCAGCGCGCCGGCCAGGTTCAGCCCGACCGCCAGCCACCAGCTGCCGCGCAGCAGCGCCTTCGCGGCGGAGGCGCCGCCTGCCGAGACCCGCTCCTGGAGGACGGCCGCACCGGCGTACGCGGCTGCCGACACGAGCGCCAGAATCAGCGCTGTCGCGAGGCTGTTGAAGCCGTTCATGGCCGTACCGTCCTCTCGTCTTCTTCCCTGCTCACGTCTTCAATCTATGAGCCATATAGGACAGATCCTGTCCGCGATGGCCGACTGTGCTGTTGTTCTTTTGACGGATCTCCCGCCGCGGTTGTGACGTCCTGCGCGGGCCTTGTGACGGAGGTCTCGCGGCCCTTGCTGCTACTGACCCGCGGGGGCCGCGGAATTCATCGCGAGGAGCGGCTCTACGGCGTCGTCGTCCGAGCGGGCCAGGATCTTCGTGCCGTCGTCGTCCCGGCGGCGCTTGATGACGCTGCCGAGCCCGATCAGCGCCAGGCCGCCCACCGACCAGGCGCCGAGCACGATCAGCGGCCCGGTCACCGCACTGCCGTCGAAGAAGGCCACGGAGCGCAGCAGTTGGCCGCCGGCGCCCGGCGGCAGCCACTGGCCGATCATGCCGACCGGCTGCGGCAGCATCTCGGGCGCGGAGGTGACGCCGGAGAAGGGGTTGCCGAGGAAGACGTTGAACAGCGCGCCGATGCCGATGCCGGCCGGGCCGATGAGCGCGGCGAAACCGGCCACGGCGGCGCTGCCGGCGAGCGCGGTCAGGCCGAAGGCGCCGGCCTCCTGCCACCAGTCGCCGGCCAGGATGCCCAGCCAGCTGTCCGCGACAGCGGCGCCGATCAGACCGATCCCGGCGGACGCGCCGACCAGCGCGATGACGGCGCGGGTGCCGCGCAGCCCCATCATCGTGACAACGGCGCCGGCCATCACTCCGGCGAGCGCCATCGGCAGCACGCTGGAGCCGAGCGCGGAGCCGCGCGGGTCGGCCTTGGGCGCGGCCACGACGTCGACGGTGTCGACCTTGGTGCCGGGCGGGGCCTGCTCGCTCGCGGCGGTGGTCAGCAGCTGGGCGACCGTGGGGCTCGCGGCGGTGGCGGTGAGCACCTTCGGGCCCTGCTGGGTGACGACGAAGGCACCGTAGATGTCGCGGTCCTTGATCGCCTCGCGGGCCTGCGCCTCGGTGTCGTACGACGTGACGTCGAAGGCGTCGCCGCGGGCGCCGAGCTGCTGGGCGAGCTGGGCGGTGGCGGTCGGTGGTCCGGCCACGCCGACCGGGAGGTCGCGTGGGGCGAGGCGGGCGGAGGGCCAGACGAAGGCGAGCAGGGCGAGGGCGATCACGACGGGGACGAGGATCATCGCGATGATCGTCTTGCGGTTCATGGTGGACATCCGGGCCTCCGGGCAGGGTGCCGATTCTAAGAGAAGGAGCGTTCGTTTTTGCGTTGGGCACCACTGTCCTACCGGTCTGCTGCCTTGTCAAGAATGAACGTTCGTTTTAAGGTGAGGGCATGCCCCGCGTATCCCAGGCCCACCTCGACGCCAAGCGCCGCCAGATCATCGACGGCGCCAAGCGCACCTTCACGCGCAACGGCTTCCACGCCTCATCCATGCAGGACGTGCTGGCCGAGACGGGCCTGTCGGCGGGGGCGCTGTACCGCTACTTCCGCAGCAAGGAAGAGCTCATCCAGGCGGTCGCCGCGGACGCCTTCGGTGAGATGCGGGCGGCGTACGAGTCGGCGGTGCACGAGGCGCCGCTGCGCCCGCTGCCCGACGTGCTCACGGGCGTGCTGGACGTCGCCTTCAGGAAGCAGAGCGAGCTGGCCGGCGCGAGCGATCCGCAGGCCTTCCCGCGCCTGGTGGTCCAGGTGTGGGGCGAAGCCGCGCGCAACGAGTCGCTGCGCGCGGCACTGCGCGACGGTTACGACCGGATGCGCGGCATCTGGGGCGAGCTGATCACGGCGTACCAGGAGGCCGGGCAGCTCCGTAAGGACATCCCGACGGACCACATCGTGCGCACGCTGATGGCGGTCACCCAGGGCTTCATCTTCCAGAAGGCGCTCTTCGGCGAGGAGGTGGGCGAGGTCATCAGGGACGGGCTGCGGGCGCTGATGATGACCGACCCGGCGGAGGACTGAAGACCGGAGCCGCTCAGCGCGGGGTGAGCTCCATGTGGATGTCCTCGGCGGCCCACAGCACGAAGCGCTCGATGGGCGTGACGGTCCGGCCCTCCGCCGGCCGGAACCGGAACCGCTTGAGCAGGGTCGCCAGCACCAGCGTGGCCTCGACCATCGCCAGTGCGGCGCCCTCGCAGCTGCGCGGCCCTATCCCGAACGGGATGTAGGCGAGCCGGTGCCGCCCGGCCGACGCCTCGGGCGTGAACCGGTCGGGGTCGAACACCTCCGGTTCCGGCCAGTACTCGGGGTTCATGTGCACGGCCCAGAACGGATAGAAGAGGGTCGTGCCCGCGGGCACGGTGTACTCGCCCAGCCGGAGCTCCTCGGTCGCCTCCCGGGCGCCGTAAGGACCCGGCGGATACAGCCGCATCGCCTCCCGGAGCACCCGGTCCAGGTAGGACAGTTGCCGGAGGTCGCCGTAACCGGGCGCCTCGCGGTCGCCCAGCACCCGGTCGACCTCCTCCGCGACCCGCTCGGCCGCCTCCGGGTGCCGGGACAGCAGGTACAGCGCCCACGAGATGGCGACGCCGGTGGTGTGGTGGGCGGCCATCATCGTCATCAGCACCGTGTCGCGGATCCGCGGCGCCGCTTCGCCCGCCTCGGCCAGGGCCGCGACCAGGTCGCTCTGCTCGGTCCGCGCGCCGGCGCCGCGCTCCTGGTGTGCGGCGAGCACCTGGTCGACGGTCCCGCGCAGATACGTCAGGGCTTCCGCGGAGCGCGTGCGGCGCTCCTCCTCCGTGCCTCCCACGTCCACCTGGTAGAGCTTCGCCAGCTGGTCGGTGAGCAGGTCCTCGAATGCGGCCACCACCCGGCCGGCGGTCTCCTCCGACTCCAGCCCGCTGCCCAGCGCGTACTCGCAGACCATCTGCAGTGACAGCCGGCTGAGGTCCTGCTGCAGCGCGACGGGGCCGCGGGCGGCGGCTTCCGCCCACCGGTCGGCCATCGCGGTCGTCAGCGCGGTGAACTGCGCGAAGTGCGCCTCGTGCGACGGGCGTCCGGCCAGCACCTGCAGCATGACGCGACGCCAGGGCACGTGCTCGGCCTCCGGGAGCGTCTGCACATTGCCCGACTCCTGCAGCGGCACCAGGAACTCGAACAGCTTCTCCGGCCGCTTGTTGATCTTCGCGGTCGCCTCCAGGAGCACTGGATCGGCGACCGAGACCGCCAGGTCCGCACCCGGCAGCGGAAACCGCACCACCGGGCCGTATTCGGCGTGCAGCTGCAGCTGGTAGTTGTGCAGTCCTCCCGCCGCCACGATGGCCTTGACGCCGTCGCTCTCCGCGGACGGGCCGGGGATCCGGTCGATGCCGTGGTCCGGCATGGCGCTCCTTCCTTACGTCGCTTCCCGGTAACTCGGCTGCTCCGCACCGGAGTTGGTGGGGGTCCGGGAAGGCCAGGTCGGTATGCTCGCATGCTTGCACGTATTCTGTGGCCCGTCCGGGACGCGAGGGGAGGCCGCGAATGGACAAGCCGTCACAGGCCGGCGGAGGACGGATACCGAAGGCGCCGCTCGACCTGCGGACGCCCAACGTCCCCCGGATATACGACTACTTCCTCGGCGGCAAGGACAACTACGCCGCCGACCGGGAGATCATGGAGGAGGTCCGGCGGCACGTGCCGGACGCGCCGCTGCTGGCCCGCGAGAACCGCGCCTTCCTGTGCCGCGCCGTGCGGCACCTGGCCGCCGCCGGCATCCGGCAGTTCATCGACATCGGCTCGGGCATGCCGGTCGAAGGCCTCGAGAACCTGCACGAGATCGCCCAGGACGCCGCCCCGGACGCGCGCGTCGCCTACGTCGACATCGACCCCGTGGTGCTCAGCCACGGACGGGCGCTGCTCGGCAAGGCGCCCGGGGTAGCCGTGCTCCAGGGCGACGTCCGGCGCCCGGAGGACATCCTGGCCGCCCCCGAGCTGCACGGCGTCATCGACTTCGACGAGCCGGTCGCCGTGATCATGCTGCTGTTGCTGCATTTCGTCCGCGACGAGGAGGACCCGCCGGGAATCCTGGCCCGGCTGCGGGCCGCCTTGGCGCCCGGCAGCCACCTGGTCATCACGCACTCCACCTCGGAGTTCGACACCGACGGCCGGGTGCAGAAGGCCGCCGACGTCTACGAGAAGGCCGGCGCCCCGCTCACCCTGCGCGGCCGGGCGGAGATTATGCGGCTCTTCGACGGCTTCGACCTGCTCGACCCGGGCCTGACCACCGTATCCCTGTGGCACCCCGAGCCGGCCACCCCATCGCCACCGCGCCCCGGCCCGGGCTGGACCGTGCCCCCGGGCGCCGAACGGCAGTGGATATACGCCGGCGTCGGACGCAAGGCCGGCTAGCCCCGAAGTCGCTCGGTCACCCGCGCTCCGTGTCGCCGTCCGCCGCTTCCGTCAGGCGCCGCGTGACGTAGAACTCCGCGAACTCGCTGATGAGCTGGAGGCGCTGTTCCTCCGCCTCCGGGTCGGGGTCGATCTCGCGGCGGATGGCCTCGCCGTCGAAGGTGTGCTCCACGGTGTTGAGCAGCATCTCCAGCTCGGCGTCGGTGAACAGCTCGCTGCCCGGCACCGTCCGGCCGACCCGGACGATGTCGTCGAAGAAGCGCCGGCCCACCTCGCTCAGCCGGGCACGCAGGTCCGGGTCGGTACGGGCGGCCACCATCAGCTCGAACCACACCACGTTCTCCGTGGCCCGGTGCCGGGCGCGCATCAGCCGGAACGCCTCCGCGAGCGTCGGCGGCTCCGGCAGCTCGGCGAACTGCTCCCGGATCCGGTCGATATGCCGCCGCGCCACCTCGTCCGCCGCCGTGACCATCAGGTCGAGGCGGGAGTCGAAATGGCGGAAGAGGCCGCCGCGGGAGACTCCGGAGCGGGTGCAGATCTCGCCGAGCGAGGCCCTGGCGTAGCCGACCTCGGCGATCGCCTCGACCGTCGCGTCGATCAGCCGGCCGATCGTCGCCTCGCGCCGCTCCTGCTGGGTCCGCCGCTCCGGGCGCCGCGGCATGGTCGCCGAGTTGTCCACCATGCGCCCCAGCCTAAGTCGACCTGCGGTTCCGGCAGCGGCGGCCGGACGTATTGACAGGGCTTCATCGACATCGACACCCACTACGACGCCGAGGTGCTGCTCGCTCCTGGCCTCACCGAGTCGGTACGGCACGGCGCGACGACCGTCGTCTTCGGCTCCTGTCCGACGCGGGTGCGCATCTGCGCAACATGCACCGGCTCACCGGTGAGCTCGGCCAGTGGTACGGCATCGACGCCGGCAGGCTGCGCGCCGCGGGCTGCGGTCGGCGGCGTACCGGACGCTTCCTGCGCGCGGGGGAGCGGCCCGGTACGGTCGATCCGCTGTGTCAGCCGAGCGGGCAGGTCTCCTCGATCGCGGAGAGCTTGGGGTCCTTCGGGACGGGGCACAGGAACTGGTCGTAGCGGGTGTCGTTGTCCACGAATCGCTTCAGCCAGGAAATGCTGTACTTGGCGTAGGTGACATTCGGGAACAGGGGGTCGAAATGACTGCCCCCGGCCAATTCCACATAGCCCTTCTCGGTGGAGTCCGGAATGCTCTGGTAGAACGACTTCCCCATGGAGGCGGGGGCCACGAAGTCGGCCTGTCCGGTGAAGACCAGCGTCGGCACCTGGACCTTCGAGAAGTCCGAGGTGAGCTCCCACGGTGTGAGCGGGATGGCCGCCTGGAGGCCCGGCGTCCTGGCCGCCGCGTGCAGGGTGCCGCCGCCGCCCATCGAGTGGCCCATCAACGCCAGCCGGGTGCCGTCCACCCGGTCCTTGGCGGGACTCTTCTCGACCAGGAACTTCAGCGAAGCCAGTAACTGGTCGGCGCGACTGCTCGGTATGTCCATCGGGGTGAAGGTGCCGATGGTGAAGACCACAAAGCCCTGCGAGGCGAGCCTCGGGCCGTACCAGGAGACCATGGCCTCGAACGACATGAAGCCGGGCGAGATGGCGACTCCGCCGAACTTGCCCTTGCTGGTGTCCTTGGGGAAGTAGATCGTGCCGCCGGCGAAGCCGTCGCCGCCGGGGACGGTGACCTTGTCGACCTCGAAGGGCCCCTTCTCGGCCTCGATGCTCTGCTGCGTGGGGGCCGGGCCGCGTTCATGGGGATTGTCCTCGGCGGCGCCGGCCGTCGGTTGGCCGATGAGCAGCGCCGCGAGCACGCCGCCTGCGGCGAGTGCGGAGCCGGCTCTGGTCAACAGGCGCCGGCGGTGGGTGGGTCGGGGCATGGAGCACTCCTCGTCGAGTGGACGGATGCGTGGCCGAACAGATAGGAACCGATCGGTCGCAAAACGTCAAGGAGGTGCTCCGCAGGTCGTGCGCCCGGTGACAACGGGGCCTCCGGGCGCCGTGGGTGTTACGCCTCCAGGTGCGTACGCAGCCGGTGCTCCGCGCCGCTCACTTCACCGCGCCCCTCACTTCACCGCGCCCCGCGCGAACCCGTTGTAGATGTACCGCTGCAGGAACAGGAAGATCAGCAGCGACGGCAGGATCACCAGGATCACCCCGGCCGAGATGTTCTCCCAGTGCGCGCCGAACGGGCCCTTGAAGCGGAACAGGGATGTGGAGATCACGCCCAGATCCTTCGCCGGCATGTACAGGAACGGGATGTAGAAGTCCTGGTACACCGTGATCCCCTTGACGATCACGACCGTCGCGGTGGCCGGCTTCAGCAGCGGGAAAATGATCTTCCGGTAGATGGTGAAGTAGTTCGCCCCGTCGAGCCGCGCCGCCTCGTCGAGGGACACCGGGATCGCGCGGATGAACTGCAGGAAGATATAGATCGAGATGATGTCGGTGCCCATGTAGAGCAGAATCGGCGCCCACCGGGTGTTGAACAGCCCCATGCTCGTGACCACTTGGAAGGTCGCCACCTGCGTGGTCACCCCAGGCACCAGCGACGCGAACAGGAAGAGCCCCACCACCAGCTTCCGGAAGCGGAAGTGGAAGCGGTCGATCGCGTACGCCGTCATCGATCCGATCACCACTGTCCCGGCGACGGCGAAGACCATGATGAAGCCCGTATTGGCGAAGGCGCGCAGCATCTCGCCGTCGCGGAAGGCGGTGGCGTAGTTGGAGAAGTTCAGCCAGTCCCCGGGCAGCGAGAAGGCGGCGTCGTCCGCGGCCGCCTCCTGCGGGGTCTTCAGGGACGTCAGGAAGATGACGATCAGCGGGACGATCACGACGGCCGAGGCGAGGACCAGCGACAGGTACTTCAGCCCGGTGGCCGTGGCCCGGCGGACGGCAATGCGCTTGTCGGTCACGTCAGTTCCGCCTTCTCGTCGGGTACGAGCCTCCGCTGCAGCCACGTCACCAGCAGCACCAGCGCCAGCAGCACGATCGCCGAGGCCGACGCCAGCCCCGTCTTGTTGAACTGGAAGGCCAGCTTCACCGTCTGGATCACGAAGGTCTGGGTGTCGGTGGCGCCGCCGGTCATGATGTACGGGATCTCGAAGACCGAGAGCGAGCCGGAGACCGACAGGATCACCGTCAGGCTGATCACCGGCTTGATCCCGGGGGCGATCAGGTAGCGGAACTGCTGCCACCGGCTCGCCCCGTCCAGCTCCGCCGCCTCGTACTGCTCGCCGGGAATGGACTGGATCGCGCCCAGGAAGAGCACGAAGTTCAGCCCCATGTAGCGCCAGACCGACACCGCCGCGAGCGAGGTGTTCGCCGACTCGGGCGAGCCGAGCCACGCCCGGTCGCCCTCGTACCCGAAGAGGCCGAGCACCGAGTCGAGGGTGCCGCCGTCCTGGAAGAAGTACAGGAAGACGAAGCCGATCGCGACGCCGTTGATCAGATACGGGAAGAACAGGATGCCCTTGAAGAGGTTGCGGAAGCGGGTGCTGAAGCTGAGGATCACCGCGAAGTACAGGGCCAGGACGATCTGCACCGCCGACGCGACCAGGTAGTAGACGCTGACGAAGAAGACCTGGAAGCGGTCGGCGTCGGTGAAGAGCTCGGTGTAGTTCTCCGCGCCGACGTAACTGCGGGTCGGGCTCACGCCGTCCCAGTCGGTGAAGCTGTAGTCGATCAGGCTCGCCACCGGGACGTAGGTGAAGGTCACCAGGAGGGCGAGCGGCGCCGCCAGGAAGAGCCAGGGCGTTACCTGGCGGCGCCACGTGTGCTTTCGAGCGGGGGCCGTTCGCATGTCAGGGGCCGACCTCGCCCCGCGCGTCCGCCCACTTGCCGGCCAGCTCGTCGAGCAGGGCCGTCAGGCTGCCGCTCTTCGCGCCGCGGGCCAGGTCGATCACGCGCTGCCGGTAGTCCTGCTTGTTCAGGCCCACCTCGGAGGCGTTGTCGATGGCGCTGACCTGCTCGAACTTGGCGTTGGAGAGGGGCACGTAGCGGACCCCGCCCGCCGTGTAGTCCTTCAGCGCCGCTGGCATCGGGTCCTTCTTCAGCACCGACACGGCCTGCTCGGTCTGCGCGTAACCCGACTTCTCCGCCATCCAGTCGATCCAGGCGCGGGCGGCCTCCTTGTGCTCGGAGTGGATGTTCACCGCCTGCTGGTAGTCGGGGATCAGCATGGAGCAGAACTTCCCGTCGGACTGCGCCGGGAAGGGCAGGAAGCCGATGTCGTCGGGGTTCGCGCCGGCCTGCTTCGCGGCCGCCTGGATCTGGGAGATCGCCCAGGATCCGAGCGCCATCGTGGCGATGTCGCCCTTCGCGAGCTGGCCCTTGGACTTCTCCCAGTTGGTGGTGGTCGGGTCCTTCTCGGAGACCTTGTTCTTCACGATGTCGTGGAGCAGCGTGTCGACGGTCTTCAGGCTGCCCTGCCACGGGTCGTCGGAGGCGGCGAGCTTGTTGTTCGCCTGGGCGTCGCAGGTGGGGGAGCCGAGGAAGTTGGTCCAGTTGGTGAGCGGCCAGCCGTCCTTGAAGTTGGTGTAGTACGGGGTGGCGCCGGTCTTGGACTTGATCTTCTTCAGGGCGGCTATGAACGCGTCCGGCGTCTTCGGCCAGTCGGTGACGCCCGCCTTCTTCCACACCGCCTTGTTGTAGACGAAGCCGGTGGCGGCGCCGAAGGTGGCGATGCCGTAGACCTTGCCCTTCACCTCGGTCTTGTCCGTGAAGCGGTGGGTCTTCACCAGGTCCTTCTCGGGGCCGAGCGAGGCGAAGAACTTGGGGTAGTCGCCCTTGGAGACGGTGTTCGGGATGAGCAGGACGTCGCCGTAGTCCTCCGTGTTCATCCGGGTCTTGATCTCGCCCTCGTAGTCGGTCGCGGTCTCGAACTCGACCTTGACCTTCGGGTAGGTCTTGCGGAACTCGGCGGCGTACTTCTTCATCGTGCCGTTCTGGACCAGGTCGCTGCGGTTGGTCAGGACGGTGATGTCACCTGAGACCGACTTCGGGTCCGACGGCGGCTTCGCCTCCTCGCCGCCGCCCGCGGTGCCCCCGCCGCCGCTGCACCCGGCGGCCGCCAGCAGGGCGCCGGCGAGCAGCAGCGCGGCTGCTGGCTTTGTTCTCGAGACCATGGGACCAACTCCCTGCTAGAGCGGTTAAGTCGATGCGTCCGCACTATGGCAGGGGAAGCTGAACCGGTAAAGCCCAGATTTCCGGGACGATGCGGAAACGTTATATGGAGCCTTCGCGTGCTGCGGAAACATTGAACTAGACCGGTTTATGGACAACGGCCGCAGACGGAGCTACGTTTGTCGCCGCCGGTCGAAGCCGCGATGGGAGCCGCAACTGATGAAGCACGTCACCCAGTTCACCGAGGGCTGGACTCTGCGCCACGAAGACGCCGCCCTGCCCGCCGCCGTCCCCGGCTGCGTGCATACGGACCTGCTCGCGGCCGGCGCGATACCGGACCCGTACCGCGGCGAGAACGAGCACGCCGTCGCCTGGGTGGCCCGCCGCGACTGGACGTACGCCAACGAACTGCCCGCCGCCGAGGGCCACGAGCGCGCCGACCTGGTCTTCGACGGCCTCGACACCGTCGCCGAGATCGCCGTCGGCGGCGAGGTCCTCGGCAGCACGCGCAACATGCACCGCGGCTACCGCTTCGACGTCACCGGTCTCGCAGGCGACCTCGAGGTCCGCTTCACCTCCGCGTATACGGAGGCCGAGGCGCAGCGCGAGCGGCTGGGGGCGCGGCCGAACTCGTATCCCGAACCCTTCCAGTACCTCCGCAAGATGGCCTGCTCCTTCGGCTGGGACTGGGGGCCGACGCTGGTGACCGCGGGGATGTGGCGGCCGGTGCGGATCGAGCGGTGGTCCACGGCCCGGATCGCCGGGGTACGGCCGCTGGTCACCGTCGCCTCCGACGGGGGCACGGGCCGGGTCGAGCTGCGGATCGACGTCGAGCGCACGGCGAGCGGCGCCGGGCAGCGGCTCGGGGCGCGGGCGCGCGTGGCCGGCGCCGAGGCCGAGGTCCGGTTCGAGGGCGACGAGGCCGTCCTCGTTCTCGATGTCGAGGCGCCCGAGCTGTGGTGGCCGCGCGGTTACGGGGAACAGGCGCTGTATGACGTCGAGTTGACGCTCGTAAGTGATGACGACACCCCGCTCGACACCTGGTCCCGCCGCATCGGCTTCCGCACCGTCGAGCTGCACCAGCAGCCCGACGAGCACGGCACCGGCTTCACCCTCGCCGTCAACGGCACCCCGATTTTCGCCCGCGGCGTCAACTGGATCCCGGACGACGCCCTCCCGTCCCGCATCACCCCCGAGCGCTACCGCACCCGGCTGGAGCAGACCGCCGCCGCGAACGTCGACCTGGTCCGTATCTGGGGCGGCGGCATCTACGAGGACGAGGCCTTCTACGACGCCTGCGACGAGCTCGGGCTGCTGGTCTGGCAGGACTTCCCGTTCGCCTGCGCCGCCTATCCCGAGGAGCAGCCGCTGCGCGGCGAGGTGGAGGCGGAGGCGCGGGAGAACGTCGTACGGCTGATGCCGCACCCGTCGCTGATCCTCTGGAACGGCAACAACGAGAACCTGTGGGGCTTCCGCGACTGGGAGTGGGAGCCGCAGCTGGCCGGGGATTCCTGGGGCGAGGGCTACTACCTCGGACTGCTGCCGCGGGTCGTCGCCGAGCTGGACCCGACCCGCCCGTACACGGCGGGGAGCCCGTGGTCCGGGTCCTGGGACCACCACCCCAACGACCCGGCGCACGGCACCCACCACTCGTGGGACGTGTGGAATCGCGAGGACTACACCGACTATCTGGCCGATGTGCCGCGGTTCGTCGCCGAGTTCGGCTGGCAGGCGCCGGCGACGTGGGCGACGCTGCGGCGAGCGGTGGGCGCTGACGGTCTTGCGGTCGACTCCGACGCGATGCGGCACCGGCAGAAGGCCATCGACGGTCAGGAGAAGCTCGCCCGCGGCCTGGCCCGGCACTTCACGCTGCCGGACGACGGCGACTTCGACCGCTGGCACTACCTCACCCAGCTCAACCAGTGCCGCGCCTTCGCCACCGGTATAGAGCACTGGCGGGGACACTGGCCGCGCTGCGCGGGCACGGTGGCGTGGCAGATCAACGACTGCTGGCCGGTGACCTCGTGGTCGGCGATCGACGGGGACGGGCGCCCCAAGCCCTTCTATTACGAGCTGCGGCGGCTGTACGCGGACCGGCTGCTCACGCTCCAGCCGCGCGACGGGCGGCTCGCCGTCGTCGCCGACAACCAGGGCCCGGGGGAGTGGTCCGCGACCGTACGGCTGCGGCGGCTCGCGGTGGACGGGGCGGTGCTCGGCGAGGCCGAGGTCCTGGCGGCGGCCGGGCCGCGTAATGTCGCGTATGCACCGGTGCCAGACGAGCTGCTGCCGGCGGCGGGCGCGACCAAGGAGTACCTGGTCGCCGACGCGGACGGGCTGCGGGCGCTGCACTTTCCGGTACGGGACAAGGGCTTCGGCTATCCGCAGGCGGAGTACGAGGTGGCGGTGGAGGGGAGCGATGTGGTGATCACCGCGCGCACGCTCGTACGCGACCTGGTGCTGCAGGCGGACCGGCTGGCGCCGGCGGCGGTGGCGGACACCGGGCGGGTGACGCTGCTGCCGGGGGAGCGGGTGCGGATCGGCGTACGGGGCTGGGAGCGGCCGGATGTCGAGGCGGCACGGGCGGCGCTGTTCTGCGTGAACGGGGTCCGGTCGGTGAACGGGGCCCGGTCGTGAGCGGACCCGCTCGCATCACCATCAAGGACGTCGCCGCCCGCGCCGGCGTCTCCAAGGGCGCGGTCTCGCTCGCCTTCAACGACAAGCCCGGCGTCTCCGACGCCACCCGGGAGCGGATCTTCGCCGCCGCCCGGGATCTCGGCTGGGCGCCGAATCTCGCCGCCCGCTCGCTCTCCAACGCCCGGGTGGACGCGATCGGCCTCGCCGTCTGCCGGCCGGCCCGGATGCTCGGCCTGGAGCCCTGGTACATGGAGTTCATCTCGGGCATCGAGAGCGTGCTCGCCGAGCGGTCCGCGTCCCTGCTGCTGCGGCTGGTGCCCGACCTCGACGAGGAGGTCGGGCAGCAGGCCCGCTGGTGGCAGTCGAAGCAGATCGCCGGCTCGATCCTCGTCGACTTCCACGGCGACGATCCCCGCACCACCGCCCTCCCCGGGCTCGGGCTGCCCGCGGTCGCCGTCGGACACCCGTCGCTGACCGCCCCGTTCCCCTCCTTGTGGACCGACGACGCCACCGCCGTCGGCGAGGCCGTGCGCTATCTCGCGGCGCTCGGCCACCGTCGTATCGACCGGGTCGGCGGCGCCCCCGACCTCGGCCATACCGGCATCCGCGCCGAGGCCTTCACCGCCGCCCTGGCCGGGCTCGGCCTGCCGGAGGGGCGGCAGCTGGCCACCGACTTCTCCGGCGAGGAGGGCGCCCGCGCCACCCGCACCCTGCTCACCTCCGCCGACCGGCCGACCGCGATCCTCTACGACAACGACCTCTCTGCTGTTGCGGGCCTGTCCGTAGCGGCGGAGATGGGCCTGTCCGTACCGACCGATGTGTCCCTGCTCGCGTGGGACGATTCGCAATTGTGCACGCTCACCCACCCCAAGCTGTCCGCGATGAGCCACGACGTCCACGGCTTCGGCGCGGAGGTGGCGCGAGCACTCTTCGAGCTCCTGGAGACGGGCAGCACGGAGTCGCGTCCGGTGCCGACGCCGGTCCTGATGCCGCGCGGGTCAACGGCGCCGCCGCCGCGCTGAGTTTCGCTTGACGTATGCCGATCGTTCACCGCGGCGATCTAGCTTCCCGGGTCGGATAGCGAAAAGATAACGGGTCTGAACCAAAGCCCGTCCGTCTCGTACCGACCGGAGGAACCCCCATGCCTCACGGCATACCCCGCCGCACCGTGCTCGCCGCCGCGGTCGCCACCGTCGCCGCCGCTGCCACCGCGGGCCCGCTCGCCGGCGCCGCCCGCGCCGCGGCGCCGACGCTCCCCAAGGGCACCAGCAAGAACAAGGTCCTGGTCATCGGCATGGACGGCCTGCGCCATGACCGCATCGCCGACGCCGACGCGCCCGCGCTCAAGTCCCTGATGGTGGACGGCACTTTCGGCGCCGGCCTGCTCGACGCCTCGCTGGCCGCGACGTCATCCGGCCCCGGCTGGTCGACCATCTCCACCGGCGTGTGGCCCGACAAGCACGGCGTCAAGGACAACTCCTTCGCCGGCAAGAACTACGACACGTACCCCGGCTTCCTGGCCCGCCTCGACCAGGTCCGCCCGGAGCTGTCCACGTACGCCGCCCTCGACTGGAAGCCGCTCGACACCCAGGGCACCGTCACCCCGGGCGCCGACGGCAAGAATGTCTACGACGGCGACGCCGACGGCTACGAGGGCCACGACGCCACCATCGCCGACGAGGCCGAGTCGGTCATCCGCGACCAGCACCCCGACGTGCTCTTCGTCTACTTCGGCAACACCGACATCGTCGCCCACAACAAGGGCGTGATGGGCAAGGCCTACCTCGACGCGATCGCCGTCCAGGACGGCTACACCGGTCGCCTGCTCGCCGCCATCAAGGCCCGCCCGACCTACGCCGACGAGAACTGGACGGTCATCGTCACCACCGACCACGGCCACCTGGACGGCGGCGGCCACGGCGGCGGCAGCACCGAGGAGCGGAGCGTCTTCGTGCTCGCCCGCGGCCCCGGCATCCCGGCGGGCGCCACACCCGACGGCATCGAGCAGGTGGACGTGGCCGCGACCGTCTTCCACCAGCTCGGCATCGAGCCCGAGGCGGGCTGGGGCCTGGACGGCAAGTCCGTGGCCGCCGGCTAGCGGGTCGTCCCCCGGGCGGGCGCGGCCACCTGCGACCGCGCCCGCCCGGCGCGACAATGAGCCCATGTCCTCCCTCTTCATCGAGTACGACGACGCCACCGGACCGCTCCAGCTCCAGCTGGTCCTGCTGCGCCGCATGGAGGACCACCACCCCGACCTGGTCGACGACGCCCTGCATCGCCTCGACGTGCCGCGCGCGGTGATGCGCGAGGCGAACCGCAAGTGGCAGGGCCGGCTGCGGGCCGGCGGCCGGCGGCGGCCGGCCGGGATCAAGGACTACGGCGCGCTGCTCGGGCCCGCCGAGTCGGTGGTGCCGCGGGCTCTGGGCGACCTGCAGTGCGAGGTGCACACCTGGCCCGTACCGCTGTGGCCGGAGCTGCGCTTCGAGGTGACCGTGGCGCCCGGCGTCGGCACGGCGCTGAATGCCTGGCTGGTACGGGCCCCGGGGGCGGCCGGGCCCGAGCTGCGGACGCTCGACGACCTCGCGCCCTGGGCCGCCACCGTCGACGAGGTCGCGCGGGCCTTCCCGCCGGCCAAACCGATGGAGGGCACGGCCGACAACCGCTTCCGGCTGGCCTTCTCCGGCCCGGACAAGTCCGGACAACAGCGGCGGTGCACGGCCGAGTTCGCGTGGGGGCTGCTGCAACGGTGGGAGATCGCGTAGTTCCGCTCTGCAACTGCGCTAATTTCAGGTTGGATACGGCAGTGGCCTAGACCTGTTGCGGTTTTGCCGGGCGAATGTAGTCTGCCCCGAGCGGCGCCGGAACGATCTTCAACGGCCGTACGCCGGCATCAACTTCAAGGGGTGGAAAGATGAACCGACGACTGATCGCCACCAGTGCCGTGGGTGTTGCCATGGCGCTGGGCCTGACCGCGTGCGGCGGGGAGAGTGGCGGCGGCGACGGTGGCGGCGACTCCAAGACCGTCAAGCTGGTCGCCGCGGACTACGGCGACAAGAAGTCGAATGCCTCCAAGATTTACTGGGAGGACGTGGCCAAGCGCTTCGAGGCGGCGAACAAGGGCTACCAGGTCGATGTCGAGGTCATCAACTGGAATGACATCGACAACAAGGTCAAGGCGATGATCCAGAGCGGCAATGTTCCGGACGTGCTGCAGACCGGCGGCTATGCCGACAAGGTCGCCGACGACCTGCTCTACAAGCGCTCCGACGTGCTCTCGCCCGCCACCGAGAAGAAGCTCATCCCCTCCTTCGCGAAGGCCGGCGAGTCCGACGGCACCGCGTACGGCATTCCCTTCGTCTCCTCGACCCGCCTGCTCTTCTACAACAAGGAGATATTCAAGAAGGCCGGTGTCGCCGAGGCGCCGAAGACCTGGGACGAGGTGAAGGAGGCGGCCCAGAAGATCAAGGACAAGAAGGCCGCCGACACCCCGTACGGCCTCCCGCTCGGGCCCGAGGAGGCCCAGGGTGAGTCGATGATCTGGGAGCTGGGCAACAACGGTGGCTACACCGACGAGTCGGGCAAGTACACGATCAACAGCAAGGCGAACGTGGAGACGTTCAGCTGGCTGAAGGACAATCTGGTGAAGCCGGGCCTGACCCAGCCGAACCCGGCCTCCACCGACCGCAAGACGATGTTCGAGGACTTCGCGGCCGGCAAGCTCGGCATGCTCAACGGCCACCCGACGCTGATCCAGATGGCCAAGGACGGCAAGGTCGACTACGGCGTCGCGCCGATCCCGGGCAAGACCGGGCCGCTCGAGTCCACCCTCGGCGTGGCCGACTGGATGATGGCCTTCAAGGACGGCAAGGCCAAGAAGGCGGCGGTCAAGAAGTTCCTGGACTTCGCGTACGCCAAGGAGAACATGCTGAAGTTCGACGAGATGTACCACCTGATGCCGGTGACCCAGGAGGTCGCCGACACCATGGCGTCGGACCCGAAGTTCAAGACCCTCAAGCCGTTCACCGACGTGGCCGGCGGCGCGAAGTTCTACCCGCTGGGCGACACCACCTGGGACGCGGTGTCCTCCGAGATCAAGAAGAGCGGCGGCAAGGCGGTCGTGGACCCGAAGCAGACGCTCGACGACCTGCAGAAGAAGGCCGAAGCGGCGGCCGAGGACCAGTAGCCGTCATCAGGGCCCTGCCCCCGCGCGGGCAGGGCCCTCCCCGCCGTACTGCGTATTCCCGGGGGATGACCCCCGGACCCCCAAAGGAGCCTTCCCCGTGTCCGCAACGGTCTCCAAGACCACCGACAGGGGCAGTGGCGGCCGTCCTCCGCGGCGAAGGTCCGGGCGCGGGATCCTCGCCCGCCTCGGCCCGCTGCCCTGGATAGCCCCCGCCGTCCTGCTCATCGCCGTGGTCGTCCTCTGGCCGATCTACGAGCTCATCCGCACGTCCTTCCTGAAGATCTCCACCGCCGGGTTCGTCCGCGGCTCCGCAGGTACGGACAAGTACAAGCAGCTCTTCGAGGAGACCGACTTCGCCCAGGTGATCACCTGGACGGTCATCTGGACCGTCGTGGTCGTGGGCGTCACGATGCTCCTCTCGCTGGGCCTGGCCCAGCTGTTCAACCAGAACTTCCCCGGCCGCACCGTCACCCGCTGGGCGCTGATCGCGCCCTGGGCGGCGTCGGTGCTGATGACCGCCATTGGCTTCAAGTGGATGCTCGACCGGACCGCCGGCGTGCTCAACACGCTGATGATGGACCTCGGCATCATCGACCAGTCGAAGGACTGGCTCGGCCAGCCCGGCACCGCCTGGCCGTGGATGATGTTCGTCGCGGTCTTCGTCTCGCTGCCGTTCACCACGTACACGCTGCTGGCAGGGCTGCAGACCATCCCGCACGACGTCTACGAGGCCGCGAAGATCGACGGCGCGGTGGGGTTCAAGACGTATCTCCACATCACCCTGCCGCTGCTGCGCCCCGCCTTCCTGGTGGGCTTCGTGATCAACCTGATCAATGTCTTCAACTCGTTCCCGATCATCTGGGGCATGACCAAGGGCGGTCCGGACAGCGACACCGCCACCACCACGGTCTACATGTTCCAGCTGAAGTCGACCGACATCGGTGAATCGGCGGCGATGTCGGTGGTCAACTTCGCGATGGTGGTCGTGCTCGTGCTGATCTTCCTGAAGGTCAGCCGCTGGAACAAGGAGGACTGAGCGTGGAGTCCCGTACCAAGCGGACCTTCAAGCCGCGCACCCTGGTGATCACCGCCGTCGCCTGGGGACTTGCGGTCATCTTCCTGCTGCCGTACATCGAAATGATCATTACGGCGCTGCGCCCGGCGAACGAGCTGCGCGACCGCACCTATCTGCCGGACGACTTCGCCTGGTCGAACCTGATCGACGTCTGGGGCGAATCGACCCTCGGCACCAACCTCAAGATCACGCTGCTGGTGGCCGGCGGCTCCACGCTGCTGGTGCTGCTGGTGTCGCTGCCGGCCGCGTACTACACGGCGCGGATGACGTACCGCGGGCGGAAGCTGTTTCTGCTGCTGGTGCTGGTCACGCAGATGTTCCAGCCGACGGCGCTGCTGGTGGGCCTGTACCGGGAGTTCTACCAGTTCGACATGCTGAACTCGGTGTGGACGCTGATCCTCACCAACGGCGCGTTCAACCTGGCCTTCGCGATCTGGATCCTGACCGCCTATATCGGCTCCATCCCGAAGGAGCTGGAGGAGGCGGCGATGGTCGACGGGACGGGGCGGCTCGGGGCGATGTTCCGGGTGACGCTGCCGCTGGCGATGCCGGGCGTCGTCACCGCCGTCATCTTCACGTTCATCTCGGCCTGGAACGAGTTCGTGATGGGCCTGACGCTCTCCACCGAGCCGGAGAAGCAGCCGCTGACCGTCGGCATCAGCAACTTCATCGGCAACTACACCGTGGAGTGGAACTACCTCTTCGCGGGGTCGGTGATCGCGATCGTGCCGGTGGTGATCCTGTTCGCGTTCATCGAACGGCATGTGGTGTCGGGGCTGACGGCGGGATCGGTGAAATGATCTGCCCCGCAGACGGGTGAGCGTCCGCCGCGCGGTGGAGGGCCGGACGGGGGAGATACCCCGCCGCGCGGTGTGTCCGGGGAGCGGCGCTCCGGAACTCGGTTAATCATCAACCGATGCGACGACTTGTCACACAAACGGGTATCTCCACCGTCCTGTGCCTGGCGCTCGCCGCCCCGGCGGCGCAAGCCGTCGCTGCCGACGGCCGCGGCGGAGACGGCAAGGGCGGCACCAAGCAGGCCATGCGCGAGGTCGACCGCCTCTTCCAGGAGGCCTCGAAGACCACGCTGAAGTACGAGAAGTCCATGCGGGCGGTGACCAAGCAGCGGTCGAAGGTGGCCAAGCTGCGCAAGTCCGTACGCCGGGAGAAGCGCAAGCTCACCGTGCTGCGCGGCAAGCTCGGCCGGATGGCCGCGCAGCAGTACCGCAGCGGTGGCGGCGGCCTCGGGAACACCGCCGAGCTGCTGCTCACCCGGTCCCCCGCCGACCTGCTGCAGCGCGTCGAACTGCAGGGCAAGGGCGAGGACGCGGCCGACCGGCTCTACACCGCCGCGGACCTGGCCAAGATGCGTATCGAGGCCGAGCAGCGGCGCGCGACCGGCGCGCTCGGCCGGCTCAACGAGGACCTGGACGAGCGGCGCAAGCTGAAGAAGTCGCTGGAGAAGCGGCTGGCGACGGCCCAGGCCAAGCTCGAGAAGCTGCAGGCGGCCGAGGCGAAGAAGGCGAAGAACCGCAGCCAGGGCTGCGATACGAACCCGAAGAAGCAGAAGTACGTGCCCGACGGCTCCGACGACAAGGGCCCGTCGGGGCGTAAGTGGCGTAAGCCGGTGCAGAAATACCAGCTCACCGCGCACTTCGGCGAGTCCAGCGAGCACTGGTCGCAGCGCCATACCGGCCTCGACTTCGCCGTCCCGTGGGACCGCCCGGTCACCAGCGTCGGTTACGGCACGGTGCACGCGGTCGGCTGCGACGGCTCCTTCGGCAACAACGTCACCATCAAGCACGACGACGGCTACTACACCTTCTACGCCCACCTCGCCGAGATCCACGCCTCCCCGGGCCGGCGGGTCTTCCCCGGCGAGACCCTCGGCCTGTCCGGCTCCACCGGCAACTCCAACGGGCCGCACCTGCACTTCGAGGTCCGCATGACGCCGCAGTTCGGGTCCGGAATCGACCCGGAGCGATGGCTGAAGGGCAAGGGGCTCAAGCCGTAGCGCCGCCGGCCGCCCCCGCCGCCAGCAGGCGGTCGTGCTCCTCGTCCGTGACCGGCTCGCCCGAGGACGGCAGCAGCTGCGGGATGCCGTCGTGGATCGGATATCTGCGGCGCAGCCGCGGGTTATAGAGGGTTGTTCGGTCGGCGAGGAGGGTCAGCGGGCCCTTGTCGAGCGGGCAGACCAGGATTCTCAGCAGCGGGTCATCGGGATTCATGGGCGGCGTCCTTCATGGGGGTCGGGACGGGGGCGGTGG
>NZ_JAAKZV010000130.1 GCF_011044975.1 Streptomyces coryli
GCGGCGGGGGACGGGGGTTGGGCCGATCCGGCTCCGGCGCCTGCCCCGGGACCGGGGAACGGACCTGAGCTGCTCGACTGATCCGGGGCACCGGACCCCGGGAACGGGCCTGCGTTGCCCGACTGATCCGCGGAACCGGACCCCGGGGACTGGTCACCGTTGCCCGAAGGCCCTGGCGCTCCGGGCGGCGGAGACAGCGGCGGCGCGGATGGGGGCGCGGGTGGCGCGGTGGGCGGCGTCCACGGGGGCGACGAGGGCCCGGCGGGAGCCGGAGGCTGCTCCGAGCGCGGCTCGGGCGGCGACTGCGGCGCGGTGGGCGACTGCCACGGCGTGCCCGAAGCCGGGAACTGCGGCGGCAGCGGCGGCAGTCCGGACTCCTGCGCAGGCGCGGGGGAGGGCGTGTGCCAGGGCGTGCCGCCGCCCTCAGCGGCGTCGTACGGGGTGCCACCGCCGGCCGGGGGCGTGTCCTGGACATCGAGCGACGGCACCGCGTCGGCGGGCTCGTCGACGGCGTACGAGCTGGGGACGGCGTCGTTCACCTCGAGCGCGGCCATGCTGTCGCGGGGATCGGCGGAGGCGGGCGCGTCGTCGTCCGTGGTGGCGGCGTCCGCCGCCCGCGCGCGCTCCTCGGACTCGGCGATCTGATTACGAAGCGCGGCAGGCGAGAAGCGCATGGTCGCGGGACTCACCAGCCCGCCGGGGATGTCTTCGTCGTCTTCGTCGTCCTCGTCGGCCGCGGACACGTCGCCTACGGCGCCGAGGGCCGGATCGGCTTCGTCGTCGACGGCGGCGATGTCATGAGCAGCATCGGTGTCGGCCTCGGCGTCCGCGTCCTCCGAGCCGGCAGTCGTGCCCAGGCCGGCGGGCAGGGTGCCACTGAGCAACATCGTGCCCATCTCGGCCGGACGGTCGTCGTCCGTGTCCCCGCCGCCGTCACCGACCTCGTCGTCCGCGGCAGCCGACAACGTGGCCTCCACGTCATCCGTACCGGCACCGGCATCGGCATCAGCGTCGTCGACCGCATCCGCATCCGTCGCCGCAGCGCTGTCCGCACCGGCATCGTCGTCAGCGTCCCCGTCGTCCGCTTCTACGTGGCCGTCCGTATCCACGCGGTCGTCGGCATCCGAGCTCGCGTCATCGTCCGCATCCGCGTCGCTGTCCGTCCCGAACTCCGCGACGGGCTCCGCGACGGACTCTGCGTCAGACTCCGCGTCCGAGTCGCTCGCATCCGCGCCTTCGTCGTCCGCCTCGTCCTCCTCGACCAGGTCACGCAGCACCGCGCGCCCGATGAAGGACTCCTCTTCCGCAGACTCCGCAGCTTCCGCGGACTCGTCCGACTCCTCCGACTCCGCCCCCCGCTGCTCCGGCAGCGACGCAGGCGGCGCCGGCGGCCCATCGAAGCTCAGCCCCGGCGGCGGCGGTGCCGCAGTGAAGCCATTCGGCAGCGGCGGCATACCGGCCGGGGAATCGCTCGCCAGCGGCGGGACCCCAGCCGCGGCCTCCGGCGCCTGCGGCGGCATCGCGGGAGCGGGCTCGCTCGGGAGCGGCGGCAGCGCGGCGGAAGGCTCGACGCCGGAGGCGTCATCGCGTGTGTACCAGGCGGCAGGCGTGTAATCGATGCTGAAGTCGCCCGAGTGGGTGGCCTCCCGCTCCGACTGCTCCTCGTCGGGGCTGGTCCGGCCCACGCCGATCTGGTCCCGATCGCTGTTCACTGTGCCTCCCGTTTCGCGAGCCGATCCGCCCGGCGATCGCATTCAGTTCCGCGCCCTGCGCACGCACCTCAGAAACCGTCAGGCTCTCCAGCGGTGCCACGCGCGCGTAACTCACCCTAATCGCCCAAAGGAGGGCGCCGACAGGGTGGGCCTCACAGGGACACCGCTGACGCAGACGATCGTCGCCCGCCCGTCGGTTCTCCCGCCCTTCGGGGGCAGGTCAGAACACCGGCATCACGGTCAGCTGCCCGCTGTAGATCAGGAAGACCCGGTTCCCGGCGGCGGTCAGCGTCCAGTCCCCGGACTCCTGCTGCGAGCGCATGGTGGACCACGCCTCGGTGCCGCCTTTGCTGGCGTCGAGCACGTAGAGCTGGGAGGGCTCCGCCGGGATCTTCGCCGACGGCACCCACACCGAGTCCCCCTGGACCGCGGGCGGCGCGTACAGGATCCCGCGCGAGGCCCCGGCCTCCCAGGTGGCGTCGCCGGCGCCGGTCGCGCCGTTCGTGATGCTGACGGCGTGCAGAGCCGAGTCGTTCATGGCGTACAGGGTCGAGCCGCGGAGCGCCGGCGCGCCCCAGATGTACTCGCCCCGCGCCGGATGGGACCACCGCCGGCTGCCGTCCTTCAGCCGGAAGGCCGCGAGGGTGTCACCGCCCGCGTAGACCTCTCCGCGGCCGAGCGCCATCGGCAGGGCGTAGTTGCTCCGCTTCGGCTTCGTCCACGCCACATCCCCGTCCGCCGCACGGACCGCGGCGATACGGCCGTCGGAGCCGGCCAACAGCACGTGCCCCTGACCGGCGACGGCCCAGGTGCGCTCCTTCGCCGAGTCGGCGACCGGGGCCGGCACGGTCCACAGGATCTTGCGCGGCGACGCGAGCCGTACGGCCCGCAGTTCGCCGCCGCGGGTGAGTACATACGCCGCCTTCGCGTCGGCCGCCAGCACCCGCGCCGCGTCGGCCCGCACGCGCCACAGCGGGCGCGGGGTGCGGTCACCGAGCGCCATGAGCGTGCCGGCGGCGTCGGCGGCCAGCACCGTGGAGCCGTCGAGGGCGACCGAGCCCGCGGCCGCCGCGGCCTCAGCGGCGTGCCATACCGGCTTCCCGTCGCGAACGGCATACGCCTGCAGGCCACCGCCCTCCTTGGCCACGACGACGACGTTGTGCAGCGGCACCAGCACCGCGTTGGCCGAGACGACGCCGCCCACGGGGGACCACAGGGGCTTCGGCGCGGTGCCCTTGGCGTAGGTCTTCAGCGGGGCGGCGGCCCAGGCGGGGCGGCCGCTGCCGTCGTCCGGTTCGTCCGCCGGCTCGTCGTCCCGTAGCCACCAGACGCCCGACGCCGCCCCGGCGACCGCGACCACACCGGCCGCGCTCAGGCCGGTGAGCAGCCGCCGCCGGGACACCCCGGTCTCCTCGCCGTCCGGTCCTGGCAGCGCGGCGAGGCGCGTGGCCTCCTGCTCCCGCCTGCCGATGTCCTCGGCCAGCGGGCCGGACTTCCACAGCCGGTCCGCGCCCCGCGGCGGCGCCATCGCGGCCGCGATCTGTTCCGTCGTCGGCCGGTGCGCCGGGTCCTTGGCGAGGCAGGGCGCGATCAGCGGGTGCAGATCGGCGGGCAGTCCGTCCAGCTGCGGCTCGCCGTGCACCACCTCGTACTGCACCGCGGCCACGTGCCCGCCGGTGAACGCCGGCTTTCCGGTGGCGGCGAGGGTGAGCACGGCGCCCAGCGCGAAGACGTCCGCCGCCGGCCCCACCCGCTGCCCGAGCACCTGCTCCGGCGGCCCGTAACCCGGCGTCACCGGAACCTCCCCGGTGCTGGTGAGCGTCAGCCCGTGCTCGGGGCGGGCGATGCCGAAGTCGATGACGCGCGGGCCGCCGGAAGTCAGCACGATGTTCGGCGGCTTGATGTCGCGGTGGATCAGCCCGGCGGCGTGGATGTCGCCGAGGGTACGGGCCAGGGACGCCGCGAGCCCCCGCAGCGCGGGCCCCTCCAGCGGCCCGTAGCGCTGCACCGCGTCATGCAGCGTCGGCCCGGCGAGGAATTCGCAGGCGATCCACGGCCGTCCGCTCTCGGTGTCGGCGCCGAGCACCCGGGCGACGCCCTTGCCGCGCACCGACTGCGCGGTCTGCGCCTCGCGCACGAAGCGCCGCGCCAGGTCTGCGTGGTGGGCCAGTTCGGGGCGCAGCACCTTGATCGCGGCGGGCTTTCCGGCTTTGTCGCGGCCCAGATAGACCTTGCCCATGCCGCCCGCGCCCAGGACGCCGATGAGGCGGTACGGGCCGAGCCGCAGCGGGTCGCCGGAGCCGAGTGGGTTCATGGGCGCTGCTCCTGGTGGGTGGGTGGTCACTCGAAGGGGAGGGCGACGACGACGTCGGGGGTCGCGAGGAGCACGCAGTCGCCGGGCTCGTACGGCATCATCTTCGGGCTCTCGGCATTGCCGGGACCGCGGTACGCCCAGGCCTCACGATGCGTCTTCAGGCTGATGGCGCGGGCCCAGTGGGTGCCGCCGGTGGCGACATAGACGAGCTTCTCGCCGACCGCCGGGGCGCTCGCGAAGGCGTCCGGGCCCGCCCACTCCGCCTTGGCCTCCCACTTGAGCTCACCGGTGTCCTGGTCGACGGCGAGCAGGCCGGTGCCGCGCTCGACGCAGTAGAGGGTGCCGTCCTTCTCCTGGCACGGGCCGTAGACCCGGTCCTCCGCGGCGGCGTCCCGGACCGCCGGGCGGTCCTTGCCGAACGTCCACTCCTTCTTGCCGTCCTCGAGCCGCAGCGCGGTGAACTCGTGCAGCCCCAGGTAGAGATGGGTCTCGGTGAGCGGAAGCGCGCTCAGCCCGGCGAAGGCCTTCCGGTCCGCCTTCGGCGCCCGCCACTTCCAGAGCACCTTGCCCTTCTTGCGGTCGAGCACCGTGAGCCGGTCCTCTTCGCGCAGCACCACGTAGTGCTTGAGCAGACTGACGGTGTACGACATCGGGTTCGGTGCGTTGTACGGGTGCGACCACCGCAGCTTCCCGGTCCGCCGGTCGAACAGGGCGTAGGAGGACTCCTTGTCGCCCGGCAGCCCGGCGAACATGAGGACGTCGTGCGCGTCGATGTCCTCGATGCGCCCGCCGGAGAGCTTCTTCTTCAGCCGCAGCACCGGCTTCCCGGTCTTGCCGGTGAGCGGGTCGAAGGCGCTGATCTCGCTCTGCAGATGCTCGTAGAGCCGCTTGCCGTCGGTGCCGAGTCCCTGCACCGGGGACGAGTCGCCCGACTCCCCGCGCAGCTTGCCGGACTTGGCGTCGTAGAACTTCAGCCCGATGCCGCTGAGCAGTCCCAGATGCCGGCCCGCCGGATAGATGTTGAATCCCGAGTCGCCCTTGAAGACCTTCACCTTCCAGACCGGCTCCGGGGCGGGGTCCGGCTTCTTCTGCCCGGGTTTGCCCCCCGCCGTCGGCTCGCCGTCGTCCTCCGGCCCCAGCCAGAACCAGGCCCCGGCCGCCGCACCCGCCGCCGCCACGGTGCCGCCGGCCAGCGCCAGCACCCGGCGCCGCGACGGTCCGGCGGGGCCGGCCGCGGTTGCCGCCTCCTCGGCCGGCGCGGGCAGCCGCGGCGGCATCGGCTGCCATACGGCGGTGGCCCGGCGCAGGATGTCCGCGTGCACGGCGTCCGGGAGGTGCTCGGCGAAGCCGCCCGCGGGGGCGTCGAGCAGCTCAGCCAGCCGGCTCGTGGTGGGCCGCTGCCGCGGGTCCTTGGCAAGGCACTGCTCCAGTACGGGCCGCAGCGCCTCCGGTACGCGGCTCAGGTCCGGTTCGCCGTAGCGCACCCGGTACAGCAGATCGGCGGCCTGGCCGCTGCCGAACGGGGCCTGCCCGGTGCAGGCGAAGACCAGCACCCCGGCCAGCGCGAAGACATCCCCTGCCGGGGTGTGTTCGATGCCGGTGGCCTGCTCCGGCGACATGAACGCCGGGGTGCCGGCGGCGGTGCCGGTGCGGGTCAGCCGCTCGTCGCCCTCCGCGCGGGCGATGCCGAAGTCGATGAGCTTGGGGCCCGCGGCGGCCAGCAGGATGTTCGACGGCTTCAGGTCGCGGTGCACGACGTCGGAGCCGTGCAGCTGGGCCAGGCCGGCGCAGAGCTCGGCCCCCAGCGCGCGGACGGCGTCCTCCGGCAGCGGCCCGGTCAGCGCGACGGCCTCGTCCAGCGGCGGCCCGAGCACGTACTCCGTGGCCAGCCACGGCGTCGGCGCGAGCGGGTCCGCGTCCACCACCTCGGCGCCGTATCCGCCGATGACCCGGGCCGCGTCGGTCTCCAGCCGGAACCGGGCGCGGAACTCGGTGCGCGAGGCGATCTCGGCGTGCATGGTCTTCAGCGCGACCGTGCGGCCGCCGGCCGACCGGCCGAGGAAGACGGTGCCCATGCCGCCGCTGCCGAGCCGGGCGACCAGGCGGTACGGGCCGAGCTGCTGCGGGTCGTCGTGGGTGAGGGATGCGGGCATGGGTCAGTCCACCGGGAGCGCGTAGAGGCCGAGTTCGCTGCTGAAGAGGGCGCGGCCGGGGGCGACGCCGACCATCGTGCCGGTCTCGCCGGGCATCTCGCCGCCGTCCACGGTGGCGAAGCGCCAGCGGTGCGAGCCGTCGCGCACGTCGAAGGCCTCGAAGCCGGAGTCGACACGGTAGAGCAGGGTCTTGCGGGCGTGGCTGAGGAGCAGCACGTTCGTGGCCAGCCCGACCGGAGAGGCGATACGGGCGGCCCAACGGCGCTTGCCGGTACGGGTGTCGAAGGCGGCCGCGTAGTCGCCGTACACGCCGTGCACCACCCGGCGGCGGACGTCGGGTGCGCCGAGGGTGATGACGGACTTGAGCGGCCGGGTCCACAGCTTCCGGCCGGTGCGCAGCTCGAAGGCCACCATCTTGTCGTTCTCCTTCTGCGGGCTGATGAGCACGCCGTCCGGGGTGGTGAAGCTCTCCGGGCCCAGGTATTCCGGCATGTCCTTGACCGGGAAGACGCGGTGCCACAGCTTCTTGCCGGTGCGCGGGTCGAGGGCGAGGTAGCCGAACTCGCCGGCGCCGTCCGCCTGGGAGGGGATGAGCAGGGTCTTGCCCCGCAGCTTCGAGATGGTGCCGTCGCCCTCGCCGTCGCCCTCGTCGGGGGAGAGGATGGCGCCGTAGCCCTTGGGGAGCTTCTCGACCCACAGCTCGCGGCGCTTGACGGTGTCGTACGCGACGACGGCGTGCTGGTCGGCGCCGCCGGAGCCCTCGCCGACGGTGGCCATGAACCACAGCGTGCTGCCCGCGCCCGCTATGGCGTACTTGAACCGTGTCCTGCCCTCGATGCCGTACTCGGTGAGCTGGAATTTGCGCTTGGCGGTGCGCGGGTCGACGAAGACGAGCTCGCCCAGGTCATCGGTCATCATCAGCTTCCCGACGACCGTGGGCCGGGCGCCGACGCTCATGTCCTCGCGCGCCCACAGCTTCTTGCCGGTGCGGATGTCGACGCCGATGGTCCCGATGTCGGCGCTGAGCACCGCGATGTTCTCTCCCACCACGTAGGCGCCGCTCAGCCTGCCGCCGTCCAGTCCGTAGTGCCAGAGCGGCCTCGGTGGCGCGCCGGGGGCCGCGGTGGTGCGGTGGACCTTCGGCTCCTTCTCGGTCGCCTTCAGCCAGGCCGTGACTCCGCCGCCGCCCACGGCGAGACCGGCGGCGCCGAAGGCGAGCCCGGTCAGCAGCGCCCGGCGGGAGGGCGGTATCCGGCCGGGTACGGCGGTGTCGGGCGGCTGCCCGGGAGGCGCAGGGCGATCCGGGACCGCCGTCGCGAACTCCGGGCCCAACTGCCCGGCCAGGGCCTGATCCACGGGCGCCGGCCAGCCCGACGCGCCCTGGGTGTGCCGGCGCAGCTCCGCCACGAGCGCATCGGCCTGCGGCACCGCCTCCGGTCGCGCGGCCAGGATCGGCGTGAGCACGTCGTGCAGCGGCTGGGGGAGGGCGTCGCCCGGAGACTCGGTGCCGGACGCGGCGTAGCAGAGCACCGCGGCGAGCGCCCGCACGTCATCCAGCGGTGTCGGCGCCGCCGCGCCGGGCTGCGCGGCGCGGGTGAAGCCGTAGCCGACCAGCCGCGGCCCGGACGGCGTCAGCAGCACCGAGCCGGGGGAGATGCCCGCGTGCACCAGCCCCAGTGCGTGCGCCGCGAGCATGGACTCGGCGAGCGCGAGCCCGAGGGCGAGCACACACGCCACCGGCAGCGGCCCGCCGTTGACCGCCAGCGCCCCGGGCAGCGGCAGCGCCGGGGCGCAGTCGTAGGCCACCCAGGCCGCGCCCGAATCCGGAGGCGCGATCGCGGCGACCGGCGCGGGGCACGGGCCCGGCAGCCGGGCGGCGTTACGGGCCTCGGCCCACAGCCGCATCCGGAACCCGGGATCGGCCGCGAGCCGCTCGGGCGGCAGCACCACCACCGCGGCCCGGCCGGAGTGCTGATCCCGGGCGAGGACGCAGCGCGGGCCGGATTCCGCGGCGGGCGCGGAGCCGAGCTCGGCCACTATTCGGTACGGGCCGGCCGTCTCCTGCCCGGTGCCGGACAGCGTGGGCATGGTTCTCCTCCCCGGGTGCGCCGGTGGTCAGGTCAAGGGCAGTGCGTACAGCCGGCGGCCGCTGCTGACGAGGGCCAGGTCGCTGACGACGGTCACCAGGCGGCGCGGCGGCTTCTTCGACGGGCGGCGGACCGTGTCGGTAAAGCGCCACATCAACTTGCCGCCGTCGGCCTCGAAGGCCAGCACCTGGCTGCGGTCCGCCGCGAGCACCGCCCCTGCGGACCGGGCGAGCACCGGCCGCGGCGGCGTGACCTGCATGTCCTCGGTGACGGACACCGCCGACGGCTGCTTCCACTCCAGCCGGCCGGAGCGAAGGCCGACGGCGTGCAGAACGCGGCCGCGGTTGAGCGCGTAGACAAGGCCGCCCGCAATGCACGGCGGCCCGAACGGGGCATCCTCCTCCAGCCACTTCTTCCCGGCCAGCTCCCACAGTCGCTCGGCGTCCGCGTCCGTGTCGTACGCCCGGAGTCTGCTGCCCGCCGCGGCCACCAGCGTTCGCCCCGACGAGGAATCCGCCCAGTGGGCGGCCGCCATCCCGGCCAGCTCCTCGGACCACATCTGTGTGCCGTCGCCGAAGCCGAGCGCGGTGAGCGTGGCCGGCTCCTTCGCGGCGGGCTTCGTGCCGGTGTCGGGGAGCACCACGAGCACATCCCCGAGGAGGCGGGCACCCGCCGCCGGGCCGGGCAGCGGGGTGCGCCACAGCTCGCGGCCGCTCTCGATGTCGTAAGCGACGGCCGTGTGCTTCCCGCCGTCCTCGACCGTGAAGCAGGCGCTGCTGCCGCGCAGCGCCAGCAGCGTGCCGTACGGAGCGCTGCCGCCGCGCCGGTGCTTCGCCGCCCGCCAGGCGACCTTGCCGTCGGACAGGTCGAGCACGGCCGGCTCGGCCCCGGCGACGAGCGCGCGCCCGCGCCCGTCCGGGAGCGCGGCGGCCCGCGGGCGCAGGCCGTCGCTGCGCCACGCCTCCTCGCCGGTACGGGCGTCGAGCCCGGTCACCCCGGCCCTCGTCACGACCGCGACGGTCCGGTCATCCCCGGGCAGTACGGGCCCCAGCGCCCCGGAGCCCGCCATCGATTGGTGCCAGCGCGGCGCGGGCGCCATGCCGGGCGGTGTCTTCTTACGCGCCGAGGTCTTCTCCGCGAGCCGCTCCGCCAGGGTCGGGCCCGGCGGCGGGTCCTCCTTGGTCACCGCCCAGGCCCCGGCACCTCCGGCCACCAGGCCCGCGGTCCCGCCGGCGAGCCCGGCGATCAGCGCCCGCCGGGACGGCTTGGCGCCCGCAGTGGCCACGACCGTCCCGGCCGCCGCGCGGGACGCGGTCTCCGGACCCGGCCCCGCCACCGGTACGGGCGTGAAGTCGGGCACGCCATCGACCCCGGCCGCCAGTACCGCCATGGCCTGCCCGGCCAGCGAGGCGCTGACCCGGCGCGGCAGCCAGCCCGGGGCGAGCAGCCCGGCCGCGCCGAAGCTGCCGGGATCCGCGACGGTCGCCGGGGCATGCGCCGGCGACTGCGGCCGCGGCGCCGCCCTGAGCAGCTCGGACAGCAGCGCCTCGGCGGTGGGCCGCTCGGCCGGGTCCGTACGAAGGCAGCGCTCGACCGGCGCGCGCAGCCGGTCCGGGAGCGCCGCGGGGCCGCCGCCGAGCCGGCCCGCTGCGGCGTAGCAGAGCACGGCCCCCAGCGCATAGATGTCACCCAGCGGCCGTGGCCGCCCGCCCGCCGCCTGCTCCGGCGGCAGGAACTCCGCCGGGAGCCCGGCCAGCTCCGTACGGGGCGCACCGTCGGGACCGCCCACCCCGACCGCGCCGAAGCCGGCCAGCACCGGCCCCTCGCCGGACAGCAGCACCGCCGCGGGCGTCAGGCCGCCGAAGGCGTTCCCGGTCGCATGCAGACCGCCGAGCGCCTCCGCCAGCGCGGCAGCGAGCGCGCAGACGGTGAGCTCGGGGAGCCCGCCGCCCTGGGCGGCAACGGCGGCCGGGAGCGGGTGCACGGGGGCGTACGGGGACGCCCACCACTGCCGCGGTTCTCCCGGCGCGGCCAGCTCCGTGACCGGCGCCATCCGCAGCCCCGGAATGCCCCCCAGCCGCTGCGCCTGCTCGGCCGCCGCCCGGAACCGGAGCGCCCGGTCCGGTGCGGGCTCGGACGCATCGGCAAAGATGACGACGGTCCGCTCGCCGCCCGTGCTGTGGGCGATGAAGCGGACCTGTGGCGCCGGGATCTCACTGCCCTCGGCATCCAGCCGTCCCACGGGCCGGTACGGGCCGAAATGCTGCGGATCGTCTGCGCGCAGCGGCTGCATACACCCCCCTCTGGTCCCCCCTGGCAACAGCCGCATCAGCGTACCCATTTGGCCGCCGCACGCGAGGAAAAGGGGGCCGACCTGGCGGGCAGGGCGCGCGCCGGGCCCGCCCCGACGGTCCGGAGCAGGGGCCGGGACCCTGGTCTGAGCCCCCTCTCCCCCCTGGTAGCCTGGAGTGTCGCTTCCCGAGTAGTCGGAGATTCCCCTGTGACGCAGACCAGGGGCGCTCGCGAGGCACGGACACCCAAGGAGTAGGCATGTCGCTCGACACCGCCACGAAGAAGAAGATCATGGACGAGTTCGCCACCAAGGAGGGCGACACCGGCTCCCCCGAGGTTCAGGTGGCGCTGCTCTCGCGTCGCATCTCGGACCTGACCGAGCACCTGAAGACCCACAAGCACGACCACCACTCGCGTCGTGGCCTGCTGCTGCTGGTCGGCCAGCGTCGCCGGCTGCTGCAGTACCTGGCCAAGAAGGACATCCAGCGCTTCCGTGCGCTGCGCGAGCGCCTCGGCATCCGTGCCGGTGCGGCGGGCGGCCGATAAGGCTCCGATGAGGGGAGCGGTTCCCAGACTCTGGGGCCGCTCCTTTCGCGTATCCGGGCAGCGCCTTTGCGTGTGTCCGGCAGCGCGTCCGGCCAGCTCAGAGCGCCGACGTCGTAACGGCGGCCAAAGCTTTGTAGGCTGGCAGCAGCGAAACCATATGAATACGGGGAGCAACCACGCCCCGCAGCCCGCATCCGTGCCGGCGGCCACCAGCGCCGGTCCTCGGTAGTGGCCCCCGGGATCATCCCGGAGGCTTCGATCGAAGACCGGCCCGGCAGCCGAAGCACTGGACCGCGGGACCGGCGGGAACGCGGATGCTCCTCCGCCGACACCGCACGTACACACACGTGCGGCATGTACGCACTGACGTATCGCCTCCGGCCACACGGGCGCGGAGGCGCAGACGAGGAGATATCCCTAGTGGAGAACGAGACCCACTACGCCGAGGCCGTCATCGACAACGGTTCCTTCGGCACCCGCACCATCCGCTTCGAGACGGGCCGCCTCGCCAAGCAGGCCGCCGGCTCCGCCGTGGCGTACCTGGACGACGAGACGATGGTGCTTTCCGCCACCACCGCCTCGAAGAACCCCAAGGAAAACCTCGACTTCTTCCCGCTGACGGTGGATGTCGAGGAGCGGATGTACGCCATCGGCAAGATCCCCGGCTCCTTCTTCCGCCGGGAGGGCCGCCCGAGTGAGGACGCGATCCTCACCTGCCGCCTGATCGACCGGCCGCTGCGCCCCACCTTCAAGAAGGGGCTGCGCAACGAGGTCCAGATCGTCGAGACCATCGAGGCCCTGAACCCCGACCACCTCTACGACGTGGTCGCCATCAACGCCGCCTCCTGCTCCACGCAGCTGTCCGGCCTGCCCTTCTCCGGCCCGATCGGCGGCACCCGCGTCGCGCTGATCAACGGCCAGTGGGTCGCCTTCCCGACCCACACCGAGCTCGAGGACGCCGTCTTCGACATGGTCGTGGCCGGCCGCGTGATCGAGGACGGCGACGTCGCGATCATGATGGTCGAGGCCGAGGCCACCGACAAGACGGTCGAGCTCGTCAAGGGCGGCGCCACCGCGCCGACCGAGGAGGTCGTCGCCGCCGGTCTCGAGGCCGCCAAGCCCTTCATCAAGGTGCTGTGCAAGGCCCAGGCCGACCTGGCCGCCAAGGCCGCCAAGCCGATCGCCGACTTCCCGGTCTTCCTCGACTACGAGGACGACGTCCTGGAGGCGCTCACCGCCGCCGTGCGCGACGAGCTCGCCCAGGCGCTGACGATCGCCGGCAAGCAGGAGCGCGAGGCCGAGCTGGACCGCGTGAAGGCGACCGCCGCCGAGAAGCTGCTGCCGCAGTTCGAGGGCCGCGAGAAGGAGATCTCCGCCGCCTACCGGTCCCTGACCAAGTCGCTCGTCCGCGAGCGCGTCATCAAGGACAAGGTCCGCATCGACGGCCGCGGCGTTACGGACATCCGTACCCTCGCCGCCGAGGTCGAGGCGATCCCGCGGGTGCACGGCTCGGCGCTCTTCGAGCGCGGCGAGACCCAGATCCTGGGCGTCACCACGCTGAACATGCTGCGCATGGAGCAGCAGCTGGACACCCTCAACCCGGTGACCCGCAAGCGCTACATGCACAACTACATCTTCCCGCCGTACTCCACCGGCGAGACCGGCCGCGTCGGCACCCCGAAGCGCCGCGAGATCGGCCACGGCGCGCTCGCCGAGCGCGCGATCGTGCCGGTGCTGCCGACGCGCGAGGAGTTCCCGTACGCGATCCGCCAGGTGTCCGAGGCGCTCGGCTCCAACGGGTCCACCTCGATGGGCTCCGTCTGCGCCTCGACGATGTCGCTGCTGAACGCCGGTGTGCCGCTGAAGGCCCCGGTCGCCGGCATCGCCATGGGTCTGATCTCGCAGGAGATCGACGGCGAGACGCACTACGTGACGCTGACCGACATCCTCGGCGCCGAGGACGCCTTCGGCGACATGGACTTCAAGGTCGCCGGCACCAAGGAGTTCGTCACCGCCCTGCAGCTCGACACCAAGCTGGACGGCATCCCGGCCTCCGTGCTGGCCGCGGCCCTCAAGCAGGCCCGCGACGCCCGCCTGCACATCCTCGACGTGATGATGGAGGCCATCGACCAGCCGGACGAGATGTCCCCGAACGCCCCGCGGATCATCACCGTCAAGATCCCGGTGGACAAGATCGGTGAGGTCATCGGCCCCAAGGGCAAGATGATCAACCAGATCCAGGAGGACACCGGCGCCGACATCACCATCGAGGACGACGGCACCATCTACATCGGCGCCGTCGACGGCCCGTCCGCCGAGGCCGCCCGTACGACCATCAACAGCATCGCGAACCCGACGATGCCCGAGGTCGGCGAGCGCTACCTGGGCACGGTCGTGAAGACGACCACCTTCGGCGCCTTCGTCTCGCTGATGCCCGGCAAGGACGGTCTGCTGCACATCTCGCAGATCCGTAAGCTCGCCGGCGGCAAGCGGGTGGAGAACGTCGAGGACGTCACCCCGGTCGGGACCAAGGTCCAGGTCGAGATCGCCGAGATCGACCAGCGCGGCAAGCTGTCGCTGATCCCCGTCATCGAGGGCGAGGACGGCGAGGACAAGGACGCCGACAAGAGTGACGCGTAAGGCTCACATCACGGCCCGCCCCTCTTCCTCCGGGAACGAGGGGCGGGCCGTGCCCCGTCAGCGCACCCGCACCGTGCTGAAGGGCACGGCGGAGGGCATCGGCACGGTCCGTAAGACCACCCTCCCCGGCGGCCTGCGCATCATCACCGAGACGCTGCCGACGGTGCGCTCCGCGACCTTCGGCATCTGGGCACACGTCGGCTCGCGCGACGAGACGCCGTCGCTCAACGGCGCCACCCACTACCTGGAGCACCTCCTCTTCAAGGGCACCAAGCGACGCAGCGCCCTCGACATCTCCGCCCCGATCGACGCGGTCGGCGGCGAGATGAACGCCTTCACGGCGAAGGAGTACACCTGCTACTACGCGCGGGTGCTCGACACCGATCTGCCGCTGGCGATCGACGTCGTCTGCGACATGCTCACGGGCTCGCTGATCCGCGCCGAGGACGTCGACGCCGAGCGCGGCGTCATCCTCGAAGAGATCGCGATGACCGAGGACGACCCGGGCGACTGCGTCCACGACCTCTTCGCGCACACCCTGCTCGGCGATACGGCCCTGGGCCGGCCGGTGCTGGGTTCGGTCGAGACGGTCGAGGGCCTGACGCGCGACCGCATCGCGCGCTTCTACCGGCGGCATTACGACCCGACGCACCTGGTCGTGGCCGCGGCGGGGAACGTCGACCACGCGAAGGTCGTCCGCCAGGTGCGGGCGGCCTTCGAGTCGGCCGGCGCGCTCGGCCGCGCGGACGCGCTTCCGGTCGGGCCGCGGGCGGGCCACCAGGCGATCCGTACCGCCGGCCGCATGGAGGTCCTCGACCGCAGGACCGAGCAGGCGCACGTGATCCTGGGCATGCCCGGGGTGAGCCGGCACGACGAGCGCCGGTGGGCGCTGAGCGTGCTGTCGGCGGCGCTCGGCGGCGGCATGTCATCGCGCCTCTTCCAGGAGGTCCGGGAGAAGCGCGGCCTGGCGTACAGCGTGTACTCGTACGCCTCCGGCTTCGCCGACTGCGGCCTCTTCGGGATCTACGCGGGCTGCCGCCCGGGCCAGGTGCAGGACGTCCTGAAACTCTGCCGCGCCGAACTCGACCAGGTCGCGGCCCACGGCCTGACCGACGACGAGGTACGCCGCGCGATCGGCCAGCTGTCCGGCGCGACCGTGCTCGGCCTCGAGGACACCGGCGCGATCATGCACCGCATCGGCAAGAGCGAGCTGTGCTGGGGCGAACAGCTGTCGGTGGACGACATGCTGGCACGCATCAGCTCGGTGACCCCGGACGACGTACGGGCGGTCGCCCGCGACGTACTGGGCCGGCGGCCTTCGCTCGCGGCGATCGGCCCGCTGGGGGACCGGCAGGCCGCGGCGATGCAGGACGCGGTGTCGTAGACGGGAGTCCCGGGGGCACCGCCCCCGGACCCCCGTACCAACGGGGCTCGGGGCCCACCCCGATTTCGGCACGGGGCGGGCTTGGGGAAGAATCCCACCGGACCCACGAAGCGAGGAAGAAGCCCACCATGACCGACACCCAACTCCGCGTAGCCGTCCTCGGCGCCAAGGGCCGTATCGGCTCCGAGGCCGCGAAGGCCGTCGAAGCCGCCGAGGACATGGACCTCGTCGCCGCCCTCGACCGCGACGACGACATCGCCGAGCTGACCAAGGCGGGCGCCCAGGTCGCGGTCGACCTGACGCACCCCGACGCGGTGATGGGCAACCTCGAGTTCTGCGTCGGCAACGGCATCCACGCCGTCGTCGGCACCACCGGCTGGACCGACGAGCGCTTCGCGCAGCTGCGCGGCTGGCTCGACAAGAGCCCGCAGACCGGCGTCCTGGTCGCGCCCAACTTCTCCATCGGCGCGGTCCTCACCATGCTCTGGTCGAAGCAGGCGGCCCGCTATTTCGAGTCCGCCGAGGTCATCGAGCGGCACCACCCGAACAAGGCCGACGCCCCCAGCGGCACCGCCACCCGCACCGCCCAGCTGATCGCCGAGGGCCGTAACGCCGCCGGACTCGGCGCCCAGCCCGACGCCACCTCCACGGCCCTGGACGGCGCCCGCGGCGCGGTCGTCGACGGCGTCCCGGTGCACGCCGTCCGCCTCCGCGGCGCCCTCGCCCACCAGGAGGTCTTCTTCGGCGGTACGGGCGAGACCCTCACCATCCGGCATGACTCGCTGCACCACAGCAGCTTCATGCAGGGCATCCTGCTGGGCGCCCGCCGGGTGGTGTCGACGCCGGGCCTGACCTACGGCCTGGAGCACTTCCTGGACCTCGGCTGATGCGCTCCAAGATCACCTACTTCGTGCTGGCCGCCGTCCTCGTCGTCTACTTCTTCCTGGCCGGCACCCGCGGCTGGATCCTGATCAGGGACGGCCGCCCGGCGACCGTCGCCTTCGGCGTGGCCGTCTGGGTGCTCCCCCTGATCGGCATCTGGTTCCTCTTCCGCACCACCCAGTTCGCCGTCAACGCCCAACGCCTGTCCCGCGAACTGGAGGCGGAGGGCGGCCTCCCGGTCGACGAGCTGAAGCGCACCCCCAGCGGCCGCATCGACCGCGACTCGGCCGACGAGGTCTTCCGCAAGCGCAAGGCCGAGACCGAAGCGGCGCCCGGCGACTGGCGCGCCTGGTTCCGGCTGGCGGTCGCGTACCACGACGCCCGGGACACGCCCCGGGCCCGTAAGGCGATGCAACAGGCGATCACCCTCCGCAAAAATCCCTGACCACCGGCCGGTAGACTCGGCGCCTGTGGCGGACACCCAGTACGAAGACCTATTGCGGCTAGTGCTCACCTCCGGAACGGCCAAGGCCGACCGGACCGGCACCGGCACCCGGAGCATCTTCGGGCACCAGCTCCGGTACGACCTCGCGCAGGGGTTCCCGCTGGTCACCACCAAAAAGGTGCACCTGAAGTCGATCGTGTACGAGCTGCTGTGGTTCCTCCGCGGCGACTCCAACGTCCGCTGGCTGCAGGAGCACGGCGTCAAGATCTGGGACGAGTGGGCCGACGCCAACGGCGACCTCGGCCCGGTCTACGGCGCCCAGTGGCGCTCCTGGCCGACCCCGGACGGCCGGCACATCGACCAGATCACCGACGTCCTCGGCACCCTGCGCAGCAATCCCGACTCCCGCCGCATGATCGTCTCCGCCTGGAACGTCGGCGAGCTGGACAAGATGGCCCTCGCGCCCTGCCACGCCTTCTTCCAGTTCTACGTCGCCGACGGCAAGCTCTCCTGCCAGCTCTACCAGCGCAGCGCGGACCTCTTCCTCGGCGTCCCGTTCAACATCGCCAGCTACGCCCTGCTCACGCACATGGTGGCGCAGCAGACCGGCCTGGAGCCGGGCGACTTCATCTGGACCGGCGGCGACTGCCACATCTACGACAACCACGTCGAGCAGGTCACCGAGCAGCTCACCCGCACCCCGTACGACTTCCCCGAGCTGCGCCTGCGGCAGGCCGACTCGCTCTTCGACTACGCGTACGCCGACGTGGAAGTGGCGGGCTATCAGCACCACCCCGCGATCAAGGCGCCGGTGGCGGTGTGAGCGTCGGGCTGATCTGGGCGCAGACCCCCGACGGCGTCATCGGCGCGGACAACGGGATTCCGTGGCGACTGCCCGAGGACATGGCGCACTTCAAGGCGACCACCCTCGGCCATCCCGTCGTGATGGGACGCAAGACCTGGGACTCGCTGCCCCCGCGCTTCCGCCCGCTGCCCGGCAGGCGCAACATCGTGGTCACCCGCGACCCGAGCTGGACGGCCGAGGGCGCAGACCGCGCCGGCTCCCTCCCCGAGGCGCTGGCCCTCGCCGCCCCTGCCGGGACATGGGTGATGGGCGGCGGGGAGATCTACCGGGCCGCCCTGCCGTACGCCACGACGCTCTCGGTCACGGAAGTCGACCTGAAGATCAGCGGCGACACATACGCCCCGGCACTGGACCCGGCGTGGCAGATGTCCGAGGACAAGGGCTGGCAGACCTCGGCGACGTCCGGGCTGCGCTTCCGCATCCGCACGTACACGAGGTAGGGCTCAGCGCAGCTCGGCCGCCCAGGCCTCGATCGTGTCGGCGGCCCGGTCGAAGGCCTCAGGCCGCCCCAGGAAGTCCGCGTTGGCCGTTGTCAGCAGCGGCCGCAGGGTCTCCGGGCGGCCCGCCCGGCGCTGGCCGGTCTGGACGACGAGGGCCTGGCCCTGCACGGTGCGCGGCAGGCCCAGATACCGCACCGGCTGCTGCACCGTGTGCACGGCCGTCACCTGGTCCCACTTCAGCGTGGTGGTGTAGAGCATCCCGACCTGCCGGATGCCCTGGGCGCTCACCCACACCCCGCAGCGCAGCAGCCGCAGCGCCGCGGTGATGAACAGCGCCCCGAAGAGCAGGCACACGAGCGCGCCGGTGAGCGAGCCGGCCATCAGCATGATGAGCGTGGCGAAGAGCAGATACGAGGCGATGAGCAGCTCGACCGCCGCCCCGAGGACCCGCCAGGGGCCGGGGCGGTACGGGCGACGCCAGTGGTCGTGATCCGCGTACGGCAGCGGGGCGTCGCCGGCCAGGTCGCCGAAGTCTCGGTCGGCCGCCATGAAGGGCAGGGGCACGGCAGGTCCTCACTCACAGTGCTTTTTGCAGGGGCTGTGCCCAGTGAGGCTAGCGACGCGGAGCGGTGGCTACCACCCCGGGGGACCAGGCGGGGGAGGGCCGTACGGGGCGCTTTGCGTCAGTCGCTCTGCGTGGCCGAGGTCTCGGAGCCCGCCGGGCTCTCGCCGGAGCCGCTCTGCAGCGCGGGGGCGCCGAAGATCAGTGAGGCCGTCAGACCGCCGACCACCAGCAGCCCGGTCAGGAAGCGCCCGGCGATCTCGCCGGGGGTGGCGCGGTACTTCGGAGGCTGGATGTCGCTGCGGAAGCGATCGGCCTCGGCTATGAAGGCGAAGGGAACGTTCTCCTGTGTACGGCCCGGCATGGGTGGGTCTGCTCCTCTAAAAGCGCAAAGGGAAAGGACGGTCACACGGGAAACGTCGGGATGAGCCGCGAAGTGCCCGTTTTTACACGTCTTCTCAGGAAATTATACGTGCGCGGGTGCCCTGCCAGGGCCAGGTGATGCCCGCCTGCGGACCCCACCCGAACAACGCTGCGAACTGTCCGGATTGCCAGATTTTGCGAAGTTCGCATACGCTGATGGCACGAACCCGGTACTGCTTGAACCCCCGAGCAGGCAGTGCCGGGTTCCCTTCGCCTGGTGTGCCGTGGTGCGTCGTGCACCACCCAAGGGCCCACTCAGCGCCCACCACCGAGTAGCGTTGGATCCATGGCTCCGACTTCCACACCGCAGACCCCCTTCGGCCGGGTGCTGACCGCGATGGTCACCCCCTTCACCGAGGACGGTGCGCTCGACCTAGACGGCGCGCAGCGGCTCGCCGCCCACCTGGTGGACGCCGGCAATGACGGCCTGATCGTCAACGGCACCACCGGCGAGTCCCCCACCACCAGCGATGCGGAGAAAGCCGAGCTGGTACGGGCCGTGGCCGAGGCGGTCGGAGACCGCGCCCACGTCGTCGCCGGAGCCTCCACGAACGACACCCGGCACTCCATCGAGCTCGCCCGCGCCGCCGAGCGCGCCGGCGCCAGCGGCCTGCTGACGGTCACGCCGTACTACAGCAAGCCGCCCCAGGAGGGCCTCTACCGCCACTTCAAGGCGATCGCCGACGCCACCGACTCCCCGGTGATGCTCTACGACATCCCGGGTCGCAGCGGCGTACCGATCAACACCGACACCATGATCCGGCTGTCGGAGCACCCCCGGATCGTCGCCAACAAGGACGCCAAGGGCGACCTCGGCCGCGCCAGCTGGGCCATCGCCCAGACCGGCCTCGCCTGGTACTCCGGCGACGACATGCTGAACCTGCCGCTGCTCAGCGTCGGCGCGGTCGGCTTCGTATCCGTGGTCGGCCATGTCGTCGCCCCCGAACTGCGCGCAATGCTTGACGCGCACCTGTCGGGCGACGCCCGCAAGGCCACCGAGATCCACCAGCAGCTGCTGCCCGTCTTCACGGGTATGTTCCGCACCCAGGGCGTGATCACCACCAAGGCCGCGCTGGGTATGCAGTCCCTGCCCGGCGGCCCGCTGCGCCTGCCGCTCGTCGAGCTCTCCGAGCCCGAGCGCGAGCTGCTCAAGCGCGACCTCGCGGCCGGCGGCGTGCATCTGTAGCGCGCCCTCAGACGTCATAACTTCATAACGAGATACCGAGATCAGACGGAGAGTCCTTTGAGCCATCCGCATCCCGAACTCGGCCCGCCGCCGACGCTCCCGGAAGGCGCCCTGCGCGTCACTCCGCTCGGCGGCCTGGGCGAGATCGGCCGTAACATGACCGTCTTCGAATACGGCGGCCGGCTGCTGATCGTCGACTGCGGCGTGCTGTTCCCCGAGGAGGAGCAGCCCGGCGTCGACCTGATCCTGCCGGACTTCACGACGCTCCAGGACCGCCTGGACGACATCGACGGCATCGTCCTCACCCACGGCCATGAGGACCACATCGGCGGAGTCCCGTATCTCCTCCGGCAGAAGAACGACATCCCGCTGATCGGCTCCAAGCTGACCCTCGCCCTGATCGAGGCCAAGCTCCAGGAACACCGCATCCGCCCGTACACGCTGCAGGTCGCCGAGGGCGACCGGGAGCGCATCGGCCCCTTCGAGTGCGAATTCGTCGCGGTCAACCACTCCATCCCCGACGCGCTCGCGGTGGCCATCCGCACGCCCGCCGGCATGGCCGTGCACACCGGCGACTTCAAGATGGACCAGCTCCCGCTGGACCGCCGCCTCACCGACCTCCCGCGGTTCGCGGAGCTCGGCAAGGAGGGCATCGATCTCCTGCTGTCCGACTCCACGAACGCCGAGGTCCCGGGCTTCGTCGCGCCGGAGCGCGACATCTCGAACGTTCTGCGCGGCGTCTTCGCCGGCGCCCAGAAGCGCATCATCGTGGCCAGCTTCGCCAGCCACGTCCACCGCATCCAGCAGATCCTCGACGCGGCACACGAATACGGCCGCCGGGTCGCCTTCGTCGGCCGCTCGATGGTCCGGAACATGGGCATCGCGCGGGACCTGGGCTATCTGAAGGTCCCGCCGGGCCTGGTCGTGGACGTAAAGACCCTCGACGACCTCCCGGACCGCGAGATCGTGCTGGTCTGCACCGGCTCCCAGGGCGAGCCCATGGCGGCCCTGTCCCGGATGGCCAACCGCGACCACCAGATCCGCATCGTCCCCGGCGACACGGTCATCCTGGCCTCGTCCCTGATCCCCGGTAACGAGAACGCGGTCTACCGGGTCATCAACGGCCTGACGAGGTGGGGCGCGAACGTCGTCCACAAGGGCAACGCGAAGGTCCACGTCTCGGGGCATGCCTCGGCGGGCGAGCTGCTGTACTTCTACAACATCTGCAAGCCGCGGAACCTGATGCCGGTCCACGGCGAATGGCGCCACCTGCGCGCGAACGCGGAACTTGGCGCCCTGACGGGCGTACCGCACGACCGCATCGTCATCGCCGAGGACGGCGTCGTGGTCGACCTCATCGAGGGCAAGGCGAAGATCGTCGGCAAGGTCCAGGCCGGATACGTGTACGTGGACGGCCTCTCGGTCGGCGACGTCACGGAGTCCTCGCTGAAGGACCGCCGCATCCTCGGCGACGAGGGCATCATCTCGGTCTTCGTGGTCGTCGACTCGACCTCGGGGAAGATCGTCGGCGGCCCGCACATCCAGTCCCGCGGCGCCGGCATCGACGACGCGGCTTTCCAGGCGGTCATCCCGAAGATCGAGGAAGCCCTCGCGAAGTCCGCGTCGGACGGCGTCGCCGAGACCCATCAGCTCCAGCAGCTGGTCCGCCGCTCGGTAGGGAAGTGGGTGTCGGACACGTACCGCCGGCGCCCGATGATCCTCCCGGTCGTCGTGGAGGTCTGAGCGGGTCCCCTGACCTGCGTGTTTGTACGTGAACGGCCGCGCCGCAGCGCCGATTTGCACTGCGGGCGGCCGTCCAGTACTTTTGCTTCACCGCCTGAACGAGCCGGGGGTCGTTGTGCCCGCAGCATCGAAGATCGGGCGGGGAAATTCGACTCTGAAGCTCTGATAGAGTCGGAGACACCGAAGGGAAAACGCCCCGAGGAAACCCGTGAGGGAATCCAGAGGAAGCGTCCGCTTCTTGAGAACTCAACAGCGTGCCAAAAGTCAACGCCAGATATGTTGATACCCCGTCTCTCTGAGACGAGGTTCCTTTGTAAAACACACAGCGAGGACGCTGTGTCCGACCGGCTTATTCCGCCGGTACGGACCGCTCTTGCGTGATGTTGATAAACATTCACGGAGAGTTTGATCCTGGCTCAGGACGAACGCTGGCGGCGTGCTTAACACATGCAAGTCGAACGATGAAGCCCTTCGGGGTGGATTAGTGGCGAACGGGTGAGTAACACGTGGGCAATCTG
>NZ_JAAKZV010000131.1 GCF_011044975.1 Streptomyces coryli
TGGCGGGACCGTGGACGGTGGTCTTGATGACGGGGGGACCACGGGGTGGCCGGAGCCTGAATAGGCAAGCGAAAGGGGGCGTCCTCCTCGAGGACGCCCCCTTCCGCTTGCTCCGGCTCTGCCGGCCTGGGCGGCTACTCCGCCAGCGCGCGCTTGACCGCGGCGGCGACCCGGCCGCCCTCGGCGCGGCCCGCGACCTTCGGGTTCACGATCTTCATGACCTGGCCCATGGCCCTCGGGCCCTCGGCACCGGCCGCCTTCGCCTCGGTGACGGCATCGCCGACCAGGGCGTTCAGCTCGTCGTCGGAGAGCTGCTTCGGCAGGTACTCGTCGAGGACGCCGTGCTCGGCCCGCTCGCGCTCCGCGGACTCCGCGCGCCCGCCCTTGTCGAAGGCCTCGGCCGCCTCGCGCCGCTTCTTCGCTTCGCGGGTGATCACCTTCTGCACCTCGTCGTCGGAGAGCTCGCGCGCCGTCTTGCCCGCGACCTCCTCCTTCGTGACAGCGGCGAGCGTCATCCGGAGCGTGGCCGAGCGCAGCTCGTCACGAGCCTTGATGGCAGCGGTGAGGTCGTCCTTCAGCCTGTCCTTCAGCGTGGTCATGCGCCCGAGTCTGCCACGGTCGGTGGGCCCGCCCGTACCGGAATTCCGCCCTTCAGTTGCGTCTGCCACGATGGAGAGATGCGAGCGCGATACGGAGTACCTCTCGGCATCACCGCCCTCGGCGCGGCCTGCGTCGGCTATGCGGCGGGGGTCGAGGTCCGCTCCTTCCGGCTGCGGCGGGTGTCGGTCCCGGTGCTGCCGGCGGGGATGGCGCCGCTGCGGATCCTGCACATCGCCGACGTGCACATGGTCAGCGGCCAGCGGAAGAAGCAGCGCTGGCTGCAGTCCCTGGCGGGGCTGCGGCCCGACCTGGTGGTGAACACGGGCGACAACCTCTCCGACCCGGAGGCCGTCCCGGAGCTGCTGGACGCGCTGGGCCCGCTGATGTCGTATCCGGGCGCCTACGTCATGGGCTCGAACGACTACTACGCGCCGAAGCTCCGCAACCCCGGCCGCTACCTCGCCGAGAAGGTGCGCGGCGTGCACGGCCTGAACGGCAAGAACGACCCGGCGATCGGGGTGGCCCGCAATCCGTGGGAGGGCATGCGCGACGCCTTCGACTCCGCGGGGTGGGTCGGGCTGTCGAATTCGCGCGGCTCGCTGAAGCTGGACGGCCCGGCGCACAGCGGCGTCACCCTCGGGCTTACGGGCCTGGACGACCCGCACATCAAGCGTGACCGGTACGAGGAGGTGGCCGGGGGCCCGGATCCGTCGGTGGACTTCCCGCTGGCCCTGGTGCATGCCCCGTACCTGCGCGCGCTGGACGCCTTCACGGCGGACGGCTATCCGCTGATCCTCGCCGGCCATACCCACGGCGGGCAGCTGTGCATCCCGTTCTACGGCGCCCTGGTCACGAACTGCGATCTGGATACGGGGCGGGTGAAGGGGCTGTCGCGGCACGAGGCGGGCGGCCGTACGTCCTGGATGCACGTCTCGGCAGGCTGCGGCACCAACCGCTACACCCCGGTCCGCTTCGCCTGCCCCCCGGAAGCGACGCTGGTCACACTGGAGCCCGCGGCAGGAAACGGATTTTCTTCCGGGGCTGTGCGTGGGCTAGAGTAGTCCTCGTTCCACCGGGGTGTGGCGCAGCTTGGTAGCGCGCTTCGTTCGGGACGAAGAGGTCGTGGGTTCAAATCCCGCCACCCCGACGGTGAAGCAGCAGGTCAGGCCCAGTACTGAGAGATCAGTACTGGGCCTGATTTGCGTTCGGGGGGCCAAACAGGGGGCCAAAGGAATTTGGTCAAGCCTCGTCTGCAGGCGCCTCGCTTCGCTTGGCGAAGATCTCGTCCATGGCCTCCGCTCCCTGCGTGATGACCGGCCGGAGCTGCTTGCGGTAGACCGCCTCGGTCGGTGGCCTGACTGGTGTGCCCGACAAGCTGCGCGATGCGCTCCAGTGGGATGCCGTGATCGGAGAGCAGCGAGACAAAGCTGTGCCGCAGCTCGCGGGGCGTCCACTCCGGCTCAAGTCCCGCCTTCTTGGCGATGGCCTTGAAGTCCCGCCGGACGTTCGCCGCATCGAGCGGTTCGCCGCTCCGTGTGGTGAAAACGCGGCCGGTCGGACTCCACGCCTTCCCCTTCGAGGCGCGCTCCTGCTTCTGCAACCGCTTGTGCGCTTCGAGCACGTCCACCACCTGCTTGGGCAGAGCGATGGTCCGGCGGCTCTTCCTCGTCTTGGTCTCACCGTGCTTGCGCACAGAGCGCAACACCTGCTCCTGCTCGGACACGAGCGGGGCCGGCGGGCGGCTCACCTCGATGTAGCGGGCCACCTTCGTGCGGCCCCAGTCGATGTAGACCCCCCGTGCGGCGAGCGTCGGCTGAAGCCGCTTGAGCCGATCCGAGAGCACCTTGCCCGTGGTCGGCCACCCTTTCGGCAGAGCACGGCAGTCCTCCCCGACGTACAGACGCGTCAGGCAGTGCAGCCACTCAGCAGAGGTCATCCGCTGTTCGCTGCCCGACTCCATCCCGCCGGCGTGCTCGAGTACGGTCTGCGCAAGCAGGTCGCCCTCAATGACGTCATCGTTGAGGTCGTCCAGGCTCCGCCGGTACGCGGAGAGCGCCCCGAGGCCGGTGGCCGCATCGAGCTGCGCGCACAGGTGCGCGAAGTCGGCCATGCGCAGGTCAGTGGGGATCTCGGCATCGGCCGCACGGACCTTGACCGTGAGGTCGAGCAGGGAGCCGAGGACTACCGGCAGGATCTCTTCGTACTCCGCCCACAGCTCCGCCTCGGTCCGCCGGACCTTGGGCCGCTCCAGCCGCAACGGCAGGAGCCGTTCGGCCAGGTCGGGCCGGATCACACCGACGTCAATGCCGGTCAGCAGCATGGGCCGCCGGTCAGATCAAGAACGGCGAGTACATCCCCGGGCAGCAGCTCCCGGAGATCCGCGACCTCGTACGAGATGGGCACGGCTCGAAGGACACAGTCAGCAAGGCGTACAAGGCGCTCGAAGCACAGGGTCTGGTCACCTCGTCGCGCGGTCACGGCACACGCGTGCGTGAGCAGACACCGCTCAAGCGGCTGGGCATCGCGCGCTACGACAAGGCCAAGTGGCGAGACAGCGACGAGGTCGCGTTCATCGCGGACCGTGTGGCTTCCGGTCGGCCGTATCAGAGGAACGAGCAGACTCAGACGGTCGACCTCGTGAAGGCATCGCGGCTCGTAGCAGCGGCGCACGGTCTTGCCGAGGGGGCGCCGGTGTATGCGCGCGCTCGCCTCGTACGCGAGGGGGCCCAACCGACCCACACCCTGACCAGCTACTACCGCCCGGAGCACGTCGAGGGAACCCGCATCGTGGACCCCACACCCGGCCCGGCCGGCCGCGGTGGCGGCTTCCGCGTGCTGTACGACGCGGGATACGAGATCGACCACATGAAGGAAGTGATCTTCGGCCGCGTACCGACAACGGAGGAGGTGAAGCAGCTCAAGCTCCCGCCCGGTGAGCCGGTCGTGGAGCTGCACCGCACCACCTTCACGGCGGATGGCACAGTGGTTGAGTTCGCCATCGGCATCCATGCCGCGTCGCGGTTCGCCTGGGAGTACGACTTCAAGGTGCCGGACTCGGCAAAGCAGGAGGACGAAGAGCAGTGATCTCGGCGCAGGCATGGGCGGATGCCGAGATTCTCTGGGACTTCCAGAAGATGAATCACGAGCTCCGCCCGTGCTCAGTCGCCATCGGCCTCGGCAGCCATGACCTCGGCGTCGCCGGCGTCACAGCCGACCTCTACCACCGTGGGATGGCACCGCTCATCGTGTTCACTGGCGCCACGAGCCGAACCACCCGCGACCGAATGCCGCGTGGCGAGGCGGAGCACTACCGGGATCGCGCACTGGAGCTGGGTGTTCCCGCGTCGGCGATCCTCGTCGAACCGCGCGCGAGGAACACCGGGGAGAACATCCAGTTCTCGCGTGACCTGCTGGAGAGGCGGGCGATTCCCGTGGCCTCGGTGCTTCTCGTCAGCAAGCCCTATGAGGAGCGTCGGGCCTACGCCACAGCGCGCAAGCTCTGGCCAGATGTGGATGTGGTGAGCGCAAGCACGCCCATGCCCTTCGAGGAGTACACGACGTCGATCGGCGATGCCCGACTCGTCATCGACATGCTTGTCGGTGCTCAGCAGCGCGTGGCCCTGTACAGCGAACGAGGGTTCACGATCAAGCAGCACATCCCCCGCGACGTGGAGGACGCCTTTAGTCGGCTCTGCCGAGCCGGTTTCTCGAATCGGCTTGCATCGGATCAGCCGCAGGCATCGTAACTGCCGGGGTGAGCTGTGCGGCTGTCCGTGTCCGCGTCGAGCCGGCGTTGCTGCGCTGGGTGCGCTACTGGTGGGACAAGCGCTGACACTCGATGCGGAGCTGGCGGCGTTCGTTGCCCGGGTACTCCAGGGCTGACGGAATGGAGCCGGGACAGTGGCTCGGCCAACCCAGGTCATCGCCATTCGTAGAGCAGTACCCAGGGGAGTCCCCTGGGTACTGCGCTGCTCTCAATTAATGGTCATTGTAGAATTCGTACCATTTCTTGCTCCCCGCCTTGCAGTCACTGTAGATGTCCTTCGTGATGCAAACCAAGACGTCGTACCAGCGGTTCTCCATCATGCCGCCGCCGGTGTTCACGTTCGTGTAGCTGCAGTCGCCGTTGTTCTTTGAGTCGTAGACCTGGGAATACTTGTTTCCATCGGTGCGCTTGAATGCGATGGCGTAAGCCATGTATCCGTCACTGTCGATATCACAGATCTTGATCCAGTCACCGTTCTCCTCGATGTACGCCTTCGCGCCCCGAGGGCTGGCGTCAGCGCTATACCAAGGGCCGTGATCCCAGTCGATGGCGCTGGCAGGGCTCATGGTGAGAGCTCCCATAGCTGCACCCATGACGAGAACTGGTATTACGCGACGGGCAATGATGCGGGTGAATGGCATGCATCCTCCGAGTCGAATTAATTTCGACCGCACTATAACAGCTGAAGTCAACCCGCAATAGTCGTTTCGGTGTACTCCATGGGCGCATATGTCGTTTTCGTCGCTTTGGGGATGCAATGGGGACGGCGATTGGTGACAAAGAATGTTGCCACCGATAGTTCGTCGAACTGAGATTGGCCACTGGATTGGTTCGCCGCGCGGTGCATCGGGCAGCGGTCACCCCGCGGTCAGCAGTTCAGCACCCGTACGACCGTCTTTGCGGCTGATGCGGCTTGAGTCGCGGTGGCCCTTGAAGGAACTAGCACGCAATGGGGTCGAACGGCATCCAGCCCTCTGCCTCGTGGCCAGCCTCCGGCCAGGACTGCATTGTGTTCGGGCCACGGATCAAGGGACCAACATCTCAGAGGTTACGTACCGGCTGACAGCTGGACGCTCTTGAAAGCCGCGCCGACGGAGGTCAGGCCACGGAATCGGTGCCCGCCCCCAAGGTCACGGTGTCCCGACCCAAGGTCACTCAGACACCTGATCGCGTTCGGGACGAAGAGGTCGTGGGTTCAAATCCCGCCACCCCGACGGTGAAATAGCAGGTCAGGCCCGGCGCTGAGAGATCAGTGCCGGGCCTGATGTGTTGTGTGGCTCCATGGTGGGCGGGAACAGCCGACCGGGTCGGCGCGGTTGCATCGTACGGAGGGCCGGCGGGGCGCGGGCGGGGGGCGCGGAGCCGGGCACGTGGACCGAGATGTACTTCTGCTGGAGGACTGCTTCATGACTGACCGGCCCTTGACGCTCATGGCCGTACACGCCCATCCCGATGACGAGGCCACCGGGACCGGCGGGGTGCTCGCGCGGTATGCGGCGGAAGGCATACGCACGGTTCTCGTGACGTGTACCGACGGCGGTTGCGGTGACGGGCCGGGGGGTGTGAAGCCGGGCGAGCCCGGGCATGACCCGGCGGCCGTCGCCCTGATGCGCCGGCAAGAGCTCGAGGCGAGCCGTGACGTGCTGAAGATCAGCGAGCTGGAGCTGCTGGACTACGCCGACTCCGGGATGATGGGCTGGCCGAGCAACGACACCGCCGGCTCCTTCTGGCAGACCCCGGTGGCCGAAGGCGCCGCCCGGCTCGCGGAACTCATGCGGCACTACCGCCCCGATGTGGTCGTCACCTACGACGAGAACGGCTTCTACGGCCACCCCGACCACATCCAGGCCCACCGCATCACGATGGCGGCGCTGGAGCTGACCGAGCTGACGCCGAAGGTGTATTGGACGACGATGCCCCGCTCGGGGATGCAGCGGTTCGGCGAGATCATGCGCGAGCTTCATCCGGACATGCCGGAGCCGGATCCCGCCGAGGCCGCCGCGATGGCCGAGATCGGCCTCCCCGACGATGAGATCACCACCTGGGTGGACACCACCGCCTTCAGCGGGCAGAAGTTCGACGCGCTGGCCGCGCACGCCAGTCAGGGCGAGAACATCTTCTTCCTCAAGATGGGCAAGGAGAGGTTCGGCGAGCTGATGGGCATGGAGACCTTCGTACGGGTCAAGGACGCCACCGGCGCGGCCGTTCCCGAGAACGATCTCTTCGCCGGGCTGCGCTAGCTTTCCGCGGGCCGCGAGCGCTCGCGCAGTTCCGCCTCGATCAGGTCCGCTGCCTGGGGTGTGCCGCCCTCGGCGAGGGTCTGGGTGCGGAGTTCGGCGCAGCGGCGGGCTACCTCCGGGTCGGTGAGCAGGGTGTGGATGGCCTTGCGGAGGGCCTCGGGGGTGGCCTGTTCCGTGGGGAGGTGGGTGGCCACTCCCAGGGACTGGAGGATGTCGGCGTTGCCGAACTGGTCCGCGGCCTGGGGGACGCAGACCATGGGGGTGGCTGTAGCCAGGCCTTCCTGGGAGCCGCCTGCGCCGGCGTGGGTGATGAAGGCGTCGGCGTGGTCGAGGATGGCCCGCTGGGGGACCCAGCTGTGGGTCTCCATGTTGGGCGGGATGTCGCCCAGTTCCTGGGGCGTTACGTGCTTGCCGATCTGGAGGATGACGTACCAGTCGGGGTCGTTGCCGAACGCCTCGATGCAGGAGCGGTAGAACGCGGGCTGCTTGGTGAAGGTGGAGCCCAGCGAGACCAGGAGCAGCTTGCGGCCGGCGGCCGCCGCCGGGGGTGTCCAGGCCGGTGCTTCCTCGGTGCGGGTGCGGTGGCAGGCGCCGACGAAGGTGTAGCGGGTCGTGTCGACGCGGTCGGCGTTGGGCTGCAGGGCGCGGGGGATCAGGACCAGGCAGCGGTCGGGGCGGCCCATGAAGTCGTCCGCGGTCATGGACTTCAGGCCGTTCTCGTCGAGCCAGTCGCGCCAGCGGGTGTAGTACGCGCGGCCGCGTTCGGTCGACTTGATCTGCTCGGTCATCGGGGCGCCGACCTCCTGCTCGTAGCCCTCCCAGGCCACCATCGCCGGGGAGAGCTGGACGATCGGGACGCCCCAGTCGTGGGCGAGGACGCGCGCCGGGTACGAGGCGATGTCGTACAGGACCAGGTCGGGCTCGTCGTCCGCATAGGCCTCGCGGAGCTGCGGCAGGGCTTGCACCGCGTCGTTGAAGAACGGCTCGACGTAGTCGATGATCTCGGTGCCCCAGGCATCCGGGTCGTCGTCCGTGGGCAGCGTGGAGCGGTACGGCTTCGGCTCGGCGCCGGCGGAGCGGACCAGGTCGACGAATCCGCCCTGGTCGGGGATCGCGTACGTGACGCGGTGGCCGCGGGCGGCCAGCTCGCGGATCACCTCCAGGCTCGGGTTGACGTGGCCGTGGGCGGCGACGGAGAACATCGCGATGTGGTGGGGGGTGGTTGCGTTGGTGCCGGTCATGCGATGTGCCCTTTCGTGCCGGTGTGGTGCTAGCCGCGCAAGGTGACTTTGAAGCTGCGGCCGTAGGCGTGGTGCGTCCGGAACTCGACCAGCGTGCCGCCGGGGACCCGGGACACCCGGACGCCGTCGTCCGCGGAGATCTTCGTCAGCGTCCGGCCGCGCAGCAACACCTTTATCGTGTCCCGGTCCATGGTCGGGTCCGACCCCGCCAGCTGTGTCAGGCCGTCCGCGCCGCGGCGCTGCAGGACCGAGGCCGGGCCGTCGATGCTCAGGCCCGCGGCCTCGTGGCGGCCCCGGGTGAAGGTGTTAGCGGCGGTGAGGCCGAGCCCCGTGTGGCGTATGGCCTGCAGGCGCGGGGAGTTGGCCACGACCGACAGTGGGCCCGTCCCGTACGAGCGCAGCTTCGCCTCGGTGGCGTTCGGGACCAGCGCGTAGGCCAGGGTGGCCGGCTCCGCGTCCACGGACTGGGCTGCGACGGCGGTGAAGACGCGCATCGTCGCGGAGGTGTCGGGGTTGGTCAGCCGGACCACGCGGCGGCTGCGGGTGACCTCGTCGAGGGTGATCTTCAGCTTCGGAGCGCGGGAGGAGAGGAGGGCATAGCCGACCGCCGTCTTGCGGGTGGCATTCGCCCAGCGCAGCCAGCGGGCCGTCGCCTCCCCCGCGCCCGAGAAGCCGGAGCCGTCGGTGAGTTCGCCCGTCACCGTCACGTCGTCCGCCGGGGCGGCGACGCGGGCGTCGAGGGTGGTCGTCACCGCGCGGCCCGCCTCGTCGCCGATGCCCGCGGCCAGGACCACGATCTCGTCATCGAGCATGAACCAGGACTTGGTGGCGCTCGCCGCCCGGTAGACGACGAAGTCGTCGGGGAGCTTGGCGCGGTCGGCATACGCCACGTCGCTGGAGAGGGTCATCGCGGCCGTCCCGTAAGCGTCCAGGACCGCGCCGCCGGAGACGTCGTTCGTGCCGCGCGGGAAGTACACGTACTTGTTCTGCGACTCGGAGGACGAGGTGAAGTTCAGCGGGTGGCCGGGGTTGTCGTACCAGAGCTTGCCGCCGTAGAGCTGCGGGACGGTCTTGCGCTCCTCCACCGGGGCCGTGACGCCGGCGAGTTCGTACGGCGAGACGGTCGTGTAGTAGTCCGCGCCGAAGGCCTGGGTCTGGTCCTGTCCTGACAGGTAGAGGTAGTGCGCGCCGTCGCCCTGGAACCAGGGCATCAGGTTTTCCCCGCTCATGTACTCGTACTTGCTGATCCGGTCCGAGCTGCGGGCGAGCGCGAAGGCATAGCCGGGGCGGCGGTGGACGTGCTTGTCCATGGCGTTGAAGGCGACGCTGCGGGCCGGCGGGTTCAGGTCGGCCGGCTTGACCGAGGAGTCGGCGAGGATGTCGGCATAGCGCACCACGCTCATCGGCGAGACGAACTTCGCCGGGTCGAGCGGCGTCGGGGATTCCGCGTGGATGTACTTCACGTAGCCCTTGAGGGCCGCGGCCGCCTCGCCCGCCGAGTAGTCCGACAGGTCCGTGACCGCCTCCACGACCACCGCGACATCCGCGTATCCCGTGGTCGTGGCGCGGGAGACCGCGCGGCCCTTGACCACCTCCATCATCCAGCCCTCGAAGATCACCGGGGCGAAGCCGTTCTTCACCCAGCCCTGCACCACGGGCGTCAGCTCGTCCGTATTGGCGAAGGGTGTGCCGTCGAGGATCTTCAGCGTCTGGACGACTCGGGTGAGCAGCACCTTCCCGTACGAGCCGGTGTAGGCGACCGAGCTGTGCTGGATGAAGGAGCCGTCGGCGTAATACCCGTCCGTGACGTTGTGCTGCAGCTGATACGGGTCGATGGTCGCGAAGACCGTCAGCTGGTTCTCCAGCGCCTTGGTGATCCGGGCCTCGTCGCCGAGGAGGGCGCCCTGCAGGATGCGGTTCGTGGTGATGTCGGCGAGGTTGGCGCCGGTGTGGAAGCGGGAGTCGAGGTCGACATCGCCGTCCTTGCCGTTGCGCAGATACGCGTCCATGGACGTGACATACGTACGCACCAGGTCCGGGCGGTCGGCCGCGCCCTGGCCGGAGAGCAGCGCGAACGTCTTGGTGACGCTGGCGGGGATGGCGATCTCCCAGTTGTGCCAGTTGCCGTAATAGCCCTTCGACTGGTCGCCGAAATAGCGCTCGTGCAGCCACACCAGCGCGTCGGCGACCTTGGCCTGCGTCTCCGCGCTGCCGTTGAGGCCGCCGCCGGGCGTACGGGTGGCGACGGCGATCTCGTAGACCTTCAGGTACGAGGAGTTGAGGTTGGGGTCGCTCGTGCCCAGCGGGAGGCCCTTGAACAGCTCGCCCTCGCCGGCCTCCGCCATCGCTTTGAGGTTGGCGCGGGCGGTGTCCTCGATGGCCTTGAGCTTCGCGGCGGCCTCCGGGCGGGCGTTGGCCTCCGCGGTGCCGGCGAAGATCGCGACGGTGTTGGCGATCAGCTTGGCGAAATCCGCGCTGCCGGCCGCCACGGCGGGCAGCGACGGGAGGACCGCCAGCAGACCGGTGGCGGAGAGGAGCGAGAGCATGCGCCTGCGGGTGATCTCCATTGCGGCCTCCCCGGTTCGGTATTCCGTACGACGCAGGGAGTCAAGCAGCCGCGAGAGGCGGCGACAAGCGCTTGTGGACAACCCATCTCCGCAACCCCCCTGTGGACAAGCGGGAGTTCGTTCCGCACCGAAACATCGGCTCTCTAGGCTGATCGCATGGACATCCTGTTCGCCGTGTTCGGGGCGGGACTCGCGGCCGGCGCGGTGAACGCCGTCGTCGGCTCCGGCACCCTGATCTCCTTCCCCGTCCTGCTCGCCACCGGCCTGCCGCCGGTCACGGCGACCGTCTCCAACGCGCTCGGCCTGATCCCCGGTTCGATCAGCGGCGCGATCGGCTTCCGCCGGGAGCTGCGCGGGCGCGGCCGGCTGCTCCTGAAGCTCGGCGCGGGGGCGGCCGTGGGCGGCTTCTCCGGCGCGATCCTGCTGCTCGCCCTCCCCGCGTCGGCCTTCGAGCGGATCGTGCCGGTGCTGGTCGGCCTCGCCCTCGTCCTGGTGGTGCTGCAGCCCTGGATCAGCGCCCGCCTGCGCGACCGCCGGCGCGCGAACGGCACCGCCCCGCGCAAGGACGGCGGCCCGCTGCTCATCGCCGGCATCGCGCTCGCCAGCGTCTACGGCGGCTACTTCGCGGCCGCCCAAGGCGTCATCTACATCGCCCTGATGGGCATCCTCCTGGACGACACCCTGCTGCGCCTGAACGCCGTCAAGAACGTCCTCGTCGCCCTGGTCAACGCCGTCGCCGCCTGCTTCTTCCTCTTCGCCGCCGACTACGACTGGACGTCGGTCGGCCTGCTCGCCGCCGGTTCTGCCATCGGCGGGCAGCTCGGCGCCGCCTTCGGGCGCCGGCTGCCCCAGGGCGTGCTGCGCGGGCTGATCGTGGCGGTCGGATCGGTCTCCCTGGTCCAACTGGTGTGGCATTGAGGCGGCTTCGGCGGAAGCTACGGGGCCGGGCCCCCGGCTTTTGTGGCTTCACCACATGCATCCGCTTTCCCACCCGTCGCTAGCGTCGAACGATGGCAGCCACTGACACCTATCGCCGCGTCATCGCGCTCACCGGCCCCGCCCTCCCCGTGCTGTCGTTCCTCGGGCGACTCCCGGTCGCGATGATCCAGTTCGGCAGCGTGCTGCTGGTGGCCGAGACCAGCGGGTCGCTCGGCACGGCCGGCCTCGTAGGCGGTGCGCTCGCCGTCGGGCAGGTGGCCTGCGGCCCACTCGTCGCCCGGCTCGCCGACCGGCGCGGGCAGCGGCCGGTCGTGCTGTGCTTCGCGCTGCTGAACGCCGTGGCCGTGGCGGCCCTCGTGGCCGCTTCTATGGCTGACCTCCGCTCAATAGTGCTCACCCTGCTCGGCGCCGCGGCCGGCGCCACCGTCCCGGCGATCGGGCCCCTGGCGCGCAGCCGGCTCGTCACCCTGGCCCGGCAGCGGGACGGGGCGGACGAGCAAGTCATCGGGGCCGCCATGTCCCTTGAGGGCACGCTCGACGAGACGGCGTTCGTCCTGGGCCCGGCGCTGGTCGGGCTCGCGGCGGTGGTGGCGCACCCGGCGGCCGCGCTCGCCCTGGCGGCGGTACTGGTGGCGGCCTGCGGCTCCGCCTTCGCGCTGCATCCGACGGCGGAGCTGGCCCGTAAGGCCGCCCCCGCGGCGAGCAGCGCGCCGAAGCGCGCGCCCGCACCACCCCGCGCCGTCTATCTGCTGTGCGCCTCGCTCGCCCTCCAGGGCGCCATGTTCGGCGCCGCCCAGGCCGGAATCGCCGCCCTTACGGAGGAGTTGGGGCAGCCCGAGCAGGCCGGGCTCGTCTACGCCGCCATGGGCGTGATGAGCGCCGTGGTCGGCCTCGGCATGGCCGCCGTGCCGGCCCGCTACGGGCTGCAGCTGCGCCGGCGGGTGGCCACCGGCGCCGGGCTGCTGCTGTCGCTGCCGCTTCTATGGGCGCACAGCCTGTGGGCGCTGTACGCCATCGTGGTCGTCCTCGGCATCACCATCGCCCCGCACTTGATCTCCGTCTTCGGACTGACGGAACGCGCCGTACCGCCGGTTCGACTGGGCCAGGCGATGGCCTTCGCCACCAGCGCGCTCGTCGGCGGGCAGGCGCTGTCCGTGGCGGTGTCGGGCCGGCTGGCCGAGGCGTACGGACCGGCCGCCGCCTTCGGCCTCGGCGTCGTGGCGATGGGGCTGTGCTTCGTGCTGGCGCTGGGCAGGGCCGCGGGCGCCGGCACGAAGCGCGAGGTCACACGGTCAGCACGATCTTCCCGCGCGTACGCCCCTCCTGGTTGAGCCGCCAGGCCTCCGCTGCCTGGTCGAGCGGGAGGGCGTGGTCGACGTTGACGGTGAGCTTCCCGGCGTCGGCCAGCCCGGAGAGCGCCTCGAGGTCGGCCGCGTCCGGGCGGACCCAGACGTAGTGGCCGCCCTTGGCCTCGGCCTCGCCGTCGGCGATGGAGGCGATCCTGGACGGGTCCTTGACCAGGTCCTTGGAGATGTCGACGGCGTCGCCGCCGACGAAGTCGAGCGCCGCGTCCACGCCTTCGGGCGCCAGCGCGCGCACCCGGCCGGCGAGGCCTTCGCCGTACTCGACGGGCTCGGCGCCGAGGGAGCGCAGGAAGTCGTGGTTGCGCTCGCTGGCCGTGCCGATGACGCGGGCGCCGCGGGCGACGGCGAGCTGCACGCCGAGGGAGCCGACGCCGCCCGCGGCGGCGTGGATGAGGACGGTGTCGCCGGCGGCCGCGCCGACGCGGTCGAGGGACTGGTACGCGGTCAGCCCGGCGAGCGGCAGGCCCGCCGCCTGCTCCCAGGAGAGCGCGGCAGGCTTGCGGGCGAGGGTGCGTACGGGGGCGGAGACGAGCTCGGCGTACGTGCCGTTCTGGGCCCAGTCCTTGCGTACGTAGCCGATGACCTCGTCGCCGGGCTTGAACTCGGTGGCGTCGAAGCCGGTGCGGACGACGACGCCGGAGACGTCCCAGCCGGGGATGAGGGGGAAGCCGGACTCCATGATCGGGTCGAGCCCGCCGGAGGCGAGCTTCCAGTCGACCGGGTTCACCCCGGCCGCCTTGACCTGGATCAGGACCTCGCCCGGGGCGACCTTGGGGTCGGGGAGATCGACGGTACGGAGATCGTCGGCGGAGCCGAACTGCTGCAGTGCGATGGCCTTCATGCTCCGTGCAGCACGACGACGGATGGATTCATTCCGGATGCGGCTTTCGTGTGGTCAGGCGCTACTCCGGATGAGTTATCCACAGGCTGGGGCCGCCGCGAGCGAGTTGTCGGTGCCGGCGAGCAGAATGTGGGGCATGGACGAGAACGCACAGACCAGCGCAGGGACCGGCGGGGCGCCGGCGGCCAAGCCCTCTGACATGCCTGAGTGGGAGCAGCGCTTCCGGGCCCCGCGCGTCGGGCTGCCCGAGTGGGCGGAGGACGCGCCGGACAGGTCGCTGTTCGTGTCGAACGCGACGGGCACCTTCGAGCTGTACGCGTGGGACCGCGGCACCGGCGAGCAGCGCCAGGCCACCGACCGGCCGAACGGCACCACGGACGGCACCCTCACGCCCGACGGCGAGTGGATCTGGTGGTTCTCGGACACAGACGGGGACGAGTTCGGCGTGTGGATGCGGCAGCCGTTCGCGGGGGCCGCCGCGGGCCGGGACCAGCCGGCCGCGTCCGGCCTCGAGGCGTCGTATCCGGCGGGCCTCGCCCTGGGCCGGGACGGCACGGCGGTGGTGGGCCGGTCCACGGACGAGGAGGGCACCACGATTCATGTGGTCCCGCCCGGCGGCGAGCCGTGGGTGGTCTACCGGCACCGTGAGTCGGCGGGCGTCGGTGACGTCTCGTACGACGGCAGGCTGCTCGCCATCGAGCACACCGAGCACGGCGACGCGATGCACTCCGCGGTGAAGGTCGCGGTGCTGGGCGAGCACAGCGAGGTCTTCGCCGAGCTCGACGACACCGAGGGCGGCACCGAGGAGCTGGGGCTCGAGGTGCTGGGCTTCGCGCCCGCGGCCGGGGACAACCGGCTGCTGATCGCCCACCAGCGGCGGGGGCGCTGGGAGCCGGCGATCTGGGATCCGGTGGCGGCGGAGTTCACCGACCTGCGCCTGGACCTGCCGGGGGACGTGTCGGCGCAGTGGTATCCGGACGCCACGGGCCTGCTGATCGCGCACACCTATCAGGCCCGCAGCGAGCTGTACCGCTATGACCTGGCCTCCGGCAGCCTGTCCCGGCTGGACACCCCGCCGGGGACGGTCTCGGGAGCCACGGCGCGGCCGGACGGCTCGGTGGAGTTCCACTGGTCGTCGGCGGCCGAGCCGGCTGTCGTGCGGAACGACCGGGGCGAGGTCGTGCTGCAGGCGCCGGGGATGAAGCCGCCCGCCTCGCGGCCGGTGGAGGACGTGTGGGTGGACGGGCCCGGCGGCAAGATCCACGCACTGGTGCAGCGGCCGGCGGGTGGCTCCGGCGACGGCCCGTATCCGACGATCTTCGACATCCACGGCGGGCCGACCTGGCACGACAGCGACGCCTTCGCGGCCGGTCCGGCGGCCTGGCTGGATCACGGCTTCGCGGTCGTACGGGTCAACTACCGCGGCTCGACGGGCTACGGGAGGGAGTGGACCGACGCGCTGAAGCACCGCGTCGGCCTGATCGAGCTCGAGGACATCGGGGCGGTGCGGCAGTGGGCCGTCGAGTCGGGGCTCGCGGACCCGGAGAAGCTCGTTCTGTCAGGCGGGTCCTGGGGCGGCTATCTGACGCTGCTGGGCCTGGGCGTGCAGCCGGACGACTGGACGCTGGGGCTGGCCGCCGTCCCGGTCGCGGATTACGTGACGGCGTACCACGACGAGATGGAGGCCCTGAAGGCCATGGACCGCACGCTGCTCGGCGGCACGCCTGAAGAGGTCCCGGAGCGCTTCGAGGCCTCGTCACCGCTGACGTACGTGGACCGGGTGCGGGCCCCCGTCTATATCTCCGCGGGGGTCAACGATCCGCGCTGCCCGATCCAGCAGGTGGAGAACTATGTGGTGCGGCTGCAGCAGCGCGGCCATCCGCACGAGGTGTACCGCTACGACGCGGGGCACGGCTCGCTGGTGGTGGAGGAGCGGATCAAGCAGTTGAGGCTGGAGCTCGACTTCGCTCTGAAGCACCTGGGTCTTCAGGATCGTCGGGGGTGATGCCGAGTTCAGCGTCCCGGGCGAGCTCCAGCTCGCGGCGGAAGAGGCGGAACCACATGAAGAGCACGAAGGCGGCGAAGACGAACCACTCACCGGTGTAGCCGAGGTTCTGGAAGGCCTTGAGGTCCAGGCCGCTGTCCGGCGGGGCGGTGGCCGGGACCGGGGTCATCCCGTCCGAGGCCTTGGTCAGGGTGACCCAGGCGTTGTGCACGGGGTAGTCGACCATGTTGATCAGCGAGGCGGCGCTGATCACGCCGAGCTGCCCCTGGGGCAGGCCGCCGGCGGCGTTCACGCCCGGGGAGCCCTGCGACTCGGAGGACTGCAGGTCGCCGGTGACGGTGACCTCGCCCTTCGGCGGGGCGGGCGCCTTCGCCGGGTCGGCCTTGCCGGGCAGCCAGCCGCGGACGACGGGCAGCGCCTTGCCGTCGGGGCTCGCCTCGCCCGCCGCAGCCTTGCCGTCGCCCCCGTCCGTGCGCAGCATCGTGAGGACGTAGAAGCCGTCCTTGCCGTCGACGGTGCGGTCGGGGACCAGGAACTGGTCGGCGTACCGGCCGGTGGCGGTGGCGGGCTTGCCGGAGGTCGCCTTGTCCACGGGCAGCAGTTCGGCGAGCGGCCGAGCCCCCGAGGCCTTGCCGTCGCGCTGCTCGGTGACCTGCTCGTGCGTATCGACCCGGTCCTCGAAGCGGCTGAGCTGCCAGCTGCCCATGAAAATGCAGAACGGGATGGAGAGGACGAGGAAGGCGTTGATCCCCCACCAGCGCGGGGTCAGCAGGAACCGGTACACGCCTCTACGGTACGGGAGCGGCATCAGCGGCTGTGCGCCGCCGTCCGCGCTGCGAAACCGGCTTACGGAACCGCCTTACGAAACCGGCAGCGCGTCCGTGTAATACACCGTGCCGCCGCACACATCCGGCACCGTCGTCGTCGCCGTCGTGTCGCCGCCCGGCTCCGGGGTGTTGGTGAGCGTCAGCTCGCCGCCCTCCGTGCCGTCGCCGCCGGTGCCGCCCGTGGAGCCGTCGCCGGTGGAGCCGGTCGCGCCGGTCGGGCCGCCGTCGGTCTCGCCCACGGCGCCCTCGCCGTCCGGGTCGGCCTGGGGGACGCCCTCGGCCGTCGTCTTCGGCTCCTCGGTCGTGGCGGGACTCGGCGTGGAGCCGGACTTGCAGCCAGCGTCGCGGTCGACGGCGGGGACGAAGGCGAAGCGCACCACGTACGACTCGCCGGCCGCCAGCACCACCGGCTTGCCGGAGGACGCCGGCAGCAGGTCGGCGGCGGGGTCGCCGGGCTCATGCGGCGCCACGGCCACGCTGGCGGTGCTGACCTCGCCGTCCGTATCCACGTTGACGTCACCGGGGTCGCTGACCGCGCAGGAGGACTGCGAGATGTTCTTCATCGTGAAGGAACCGGTTATCCGGCCCTTCGCGTCCGGCTGTCCGCTGCTCGCCTGGGCCGCACCCAGCTGCCCGGCGACACAGCCCGGCGCTGCCACAGTGGAGTCATCCGAGGAGCCGGACTCGCCCGCGCCGCCCGTCCCTCCCGGCTTTTGGGACTCCTTGTCCTTGCCGTTGCTGCTCTGGGAGGCGTCTCCGGAGCCGGGGGACTTTCCGGGCTCGCCTCCGCCGCCGTTTCCCGGGGTGCTGCCACCCGGTTCGTGGCTGCCGCCCGCCTGCGGCTTGCTGCCGGACGGGCCGTCGATCACGCCGGAGCCGATCAGCGTCGGCACCGCGGCACCGATCAGCACCACCAGCGCCGCCGCCCCCACCGCGAGCTGCCGCTTGCGCGCCCGCCGGGCCGGCACCGCGTACTGCAGCCGCTCCAGCGCGTCCGGTGCGGGCTCCAGCTCGCCGACGGCGCTGTGCAGGATGCGGCGCAGCGCCGCCTCCTCGCCGGTGGCCGAGGCCGACGGCGGCCCGGCGTCCCCGCCCCCGCCTGCGCTCGTGCCCGATGCACCGAGGCCGCGCAGCTCCTCGTCCAGTCCGCGCATCTCCTCGTCCAGGGCGCGCAGCGGATCGTCGGGGCGCCGCGGGTCCCGCGGCCCCGGGACCCCCGATCCGAAGTGCTCGTTGCTCATGCCGGCGCCCCCATGGCGACTCGCAATGCGGCAATGCCCCGCGAACCGTACGCCTTGACGGAGCCGAGCGAAATCCCCAGTACCTCCGCCACCTGCGCCTCGGTCATGTCCGCGAAGTAGCGCAGCGAGAGCACCTCGCGCTGCCGCCGCTGCAGCCCGCGCATCGCCTTGATCAGCTGATCGCGCTCCAGCAGGTCGTACGCGCCCTCCTCGGCGCTCGCCATGTCCGGCATCGGCTTCGAGAGCAGCTTCATCCCGGTGATGCGGCGGCGGAGCGCGGAGCGCGACAGGTTGACGACGGTCTGGCGCAGATAGGCGAGCGTCTTCTCCGGGTCCTTGACCCGCTTACGGGCGGAGTGCACGCGGATGAACGCCTCCTGCACGACGTCCTCGCACGAGGCGGTGTCGTCCAGCAGCAGCGCGGCGAGGCCGAGCAGCGACCGGTAGTGCAGCCGGTAGGTCTCGGTGAGGTGATCGACGGTGGTGCCCTCGGCCATGGCTTCGTCAGCGCCCGCGGCGGCGGACGACGGCACCGCGGACGGCCCCGAGACCGGCCAGGGGGCGATCACGGGCATGCCACCGCTCGGTGCGCGTCCGCTGGGGCGGAACGACGGACCGACGGCGGGAATGGTCGCAATGCTGAGTGCCTCTGCCACGCCTGTTTGACACGCTGCCCCCCGTCAGGGTTGTACGCGTGAGGCATCATCACAGAATCTGCACCCCATGCACTCATGCGTCCCAACTCTTCCTCATATGCCCCATTTTGACGGTCGTCTTTGACACGGGCACACGAAACCAAGACGTCCCCCGCCGGACCTGCGGTTGCAGTCGGCGGGGGACGAAATAGTCGAACGAATCGCTGGTCAACAGCAAGTGGTCCGGACCAACGGTTGGGTCACATCTGGACTTATGAGGGCCCTAGATGGGGGCGTAACCCCACCAACCGGACAGAACTCAGCGGCCCGTACCGCCGTAGACCACGGCCTCATCGGTCTCGCTGTCGAGGCCGAAGGCGGTGTGCACGGCGCGGACCGCGTCCTTCACCTCGTCTTCACGAGTGACCACCGAGATGCGGATCTCCGAGGTGGAGATCAGCTCGATGTTGACACCGGCGTTGGACAGCGCCTCGAAGAAGGTCGCGGTGACGCCGGGGTTCGAGCGCATGCCGGCGCCGACGAGCGAGATCTTGGCGATCTGGTCGTCGTAGCGGAGCGACTCGAAGCCGATGTCCGGCTGCGCCTTGGTGAGCTTCTCCATCGCGCGGTGGCCGTCGGTCTTCGGCAGCGTGAAGGAGATGTCGGTCAGGCCGGTGGCGGCGGCCGAGACGTTCTGCACGACCATGTCGATGTTGATCTCGGCGTCCGCGATGGAGCGGAAGATCATCGCCGCCTCGCCCGGCTTGTCCGGCACCCCGACGACCGTGATCTTCGCCTCGGACGTGTCGTGCGCGACCCCGGAGATGATCGCCTGCTCCATGCCTTCTCCCTTTTCTCCCTCGGGCCGGTTGCGCACCCACGTGCCCGTGTGTCCAGAGAAGGACGAGCGTACGTGGATGGGCATGTTGTAGCGGCGGGCGTACTCGACGCAGCGGCCGAGCAGCACCTTCGAGCCGCTGGTGGCCAGCTCCAGCATGTCCTCGAACGGAATCTCGTCGATCTTGCGGGCCTTCTTGACCACCCGCGGGTCGGCGGTGAAGACCCCGTCGACGTCGGTGTAGATCTCGCACACCTCGGCGTCCAGCGCGACGGCCAGCGCGACGGCGGTGGTGTCCGAGCCGCCGCGGCCGAGGGTGGTGATGTCCTTGGTGGACTGGGACACGCCCTGGAAGCCGGCGACGATCGCCACCGCTCCCTTGTCCACGGCCTCCTTGATACGGCCCGGGGTGATGTCGATGATCCGCGCCTTGTTGTGCACGGAGTCGGTGATCACGCCGGCCTGGGAGCCGGTGAAGGACAGCGCCTCGTGGCCCAGTTTCTTGATCGCCATGGCCAGCAGCGCCATGGAGATGCGCTCGCCGGCGGTCAGCAGCATGTCGAACTCACGGCCGGACGGGATCGGCGAGACCTCTTCGGCCAGCTCGATCAGCTCATCGGTCGTATCGCCCATCGCGGAGACCACGACGACCACCTGGTGGCCGCTCTTCTTGGCTTCGACGATGCGCTTGGCGACGCGCTTGATGCCGTCGGCGTCCGCAACGGACGAACCGCCGTACTTCTGCACGACTAGGCCCACGGTTGGCGCTCCTCGCAAAGGTATGTCGGTCGGCTCATTCTAACGAGCCGGCCCAGACCCTCCCGGGCCCGTCTCACGGGGCAAGACCACCGGCTCAGCGGCGAACCCTGCCCCGCGCGGGCCGGTCCATGCGAGGTCGTAAGGCAGGTCACACTGCCTGTGGGTGCACGCCCCCCGGCGCGGAGGCGCTCACGCGCTCAGGTTCGTACGGACCTGAGCGCTCAGGTCCGTACGAAGCGGAGTGCTCAGGTCCGTACCGACCGCAGCCCCAGCGGCTCCGCGATCTCCTGGACCATCACCTTCCCGGCCTCCTCCTCCAGGCTGCCGTCGTCCAGCGCGGCGTCCGTGTCGGTGTCGAGGCCGTCCAGCTCGTCCAGCGGCTTGTCCAGGCGGACGTGCACCACCAGCGACTGGAGCGCGCGCAGGCAGGCGCTCGCGGTCGGTCCCCAGTTGGAGAGATACGAGAACTGCCACCACCACAGCGCCTCGCTGACCCGGCCCGCGCTGTAGTGCGCCATGCCGTGCCGGAGGTCGGTGAGGATGTCGGCGATGTCGTCGGAGATCCGGCAGGCGACGGGGGCGCTGCGCGGCTCGTACGGGTCGAAGACCTCGGAGTACACGTCGACCGGGTCCAGCATCTCGGCGAAGCGCGCCCGCAGCTCGTCCACGTCCGGCTCCGGCCCGGTGTCCGGCTCGTACCGCTCGTCCGGCACGAAGTCCTCGTGCGCGCCGAGCCGGCCGCCGGCCAGCAGCAGCTGCGAGACCTCGAGCAGCAGGAACGGCACCGCGCTGTCCGGCTCGTCACCCTTCGCCAGCTCGGTGACGGAGACCAGGAAGCTCTCCACCTGGTCGGCGATCTGGACCGCGAAGCTGTCCGGGTCCTGAGTGGCGTTGTGGAGTGTGGCGTCAGACATCGAGCAAGCGCCTCCCTTCAAAGGCCCGCCCCAGCGTGACCTCATCCGCGTATTCCAGGTCTCCCCCCACGGGGAGCCCGCTCGCCAGCCGCGTCACCTTCAGGCCCATGGCCTTGACCATGCGGGCCAAGTAGGTGGCGGTGGCCTCTCCTTCGAGATTCGGGTCGGTGGCCAGGATCAGTTCGGTGACGGTGCCGTCGGCGAGCCGGGCCAGCAATTCGCGTATCCGCAAGTCGTCCGGGCCAACCCCCTCGATCGGGCTGATCGCCCCGCCGAGGACGTGATACCGGCCACGGAACTCGCGGGTGCGCTCGATCGCCACGACGTCCTTCGGCTCCTCGACTACGCAGATGACGGAGGGGTCGCGGCGCGGGTCGACGCAGACCCGGCACTGCTCCTCCTGCGCGACATTGCCGCACACGGAGCAGAACCTGACCTTCGCCTTCACCTCGGTGAGGGCGTGCGCGAGCCGGCGGACGTCGGCCGGCTCTGCCTGCAGGATGTGGAAGGCGATCCGCTGCGCGCTCTTCGGACCGACGCCGGGCAGCCTGCCCAGCTCGTCGATGAGGTCCTGAACTACGCCTTCGTACACGCGGATTGCCTTCCTGGGTCTTGGTGGGGGTCGCTCGGTCCGTTCAGAAAGGCATCCCCGGCATGCCGCCGAGGCCCTGGGCGAGCGGGCCGAGCTTCTCCTGCTGGAGCTGCTGGGCGGCTTGGTTCGCGTCGCGGACGGCGGCGAGGATCAAGTCGGCGAGGGTTTCGGTGTCTTCGGGGTCCACGGCCTTCGGATCGATGGTGAGGTCCTTGAGCTCACCGCCGCCGGTCACCGTGGCCTTGACGAGGCCGCCGCCGGCCGTGCCCTCGACCGGGGTCTCGGCCAGCTCCTGCTGCGCCGCGGCGAGATCCTGCTGCATCTTCTGGGCCTGCTGCAGCAGCTGCTGCATGTCGGGCTGGCCACCACCGGGGATCACTGCGTGCTCCTGCTTCGTCGACTGCGCGCGGTTCATTTCGCTCTTGCGAGCCTACGTGTTACCCGGGCCGCGCGCTCTACGCCGAACGGAGGACACGATCCCTCCGGGGGTGTACGCGCGGGGGTGGGGGCTGTCTCTTATACA
>NZ_JAAKZV010000132.1 GCF_011044975.1 Streptomyces coryli
ACCCGGACCCGGCACCGCACCCCGCACCGCACCGGCCCCACCCCGCACTCCAGCTCCGGCTGCCACCGCGCCCCCCGGCGCAGCCGCTAGGCTGATCGTGTGTTGCTGCTTGCCCTGGACACCGCCACGCCCGCCACCACCGTCGCTCTGCACGACGGTGAGTCCGTCATCGCCACGTCGCACCAAGTCGACGCCCGCCGGCACGGCGAGCTGCTGCTCCCTGCCGTCGACCGCGTCCTCGCGGAGGCCGGCCGGAAGCTGGGGCAGGTGACCGACATCGTCGCGGGCATGGGCCCCGGCCCGTATACGGGGCTGCGCGTCGGCCTCGTCACCGCCGCCTCGTTCAGCGCCGCCACCGGCGCGCGGGTGCACGGCCTGTGCACGCTCGACGGCCTCGCCTACGCCTCCGGGCTGAGCGAGCCGTTCGTCGTCGCCACCGACGCCCGCCGCAAGGAGGTCTACTGGGCGCGTTACGACGACGCCCGTACCCGCAGCGGCGAACCGGCCGTCGACCGCCCCGCCGACATCGCCGACGAGGTCGCGGACCTCCCGGCCGTGGGCGCCGGCGCCGAGCTGTACCCGGACGTCTTCCCCGACGCCCGCCCCCCGGCCCACCAGAGCGCCGCCGCGCTGGCCTCCCTCGCCGCGGAGATGATCGCCGCGGGCGAGGAGCTGCCCGCCCCCCGGCCGCTCTACCTGCGCCGCCCGGACGCCCAGGTCCCGCAGAACTACAAGCGGGTCACCCCGCAATGACACCTGCTGTGACCGGTGCGCCCCCTGTCACGCTGCGCGAAATGCGGTGGTGGGACATCGAGCCCGTGCTCGACCTGGAGCGCAAGGCCTTCCCCGAGGACGCCTGGTCCCCGGCGATGTTCTGGTCCGACCTCGCCCACACCCGCGGCCCGGCCGCCGACCGCCGCTACGTGGTCGCGGAGGAGCCGGAGCCGGACGGGGGTACCCGTATCGTCGGCTACGCGGGCCTCGGCTGGAACCCGGACACCGCCGACATCCTCACCATCGCGGCGGCCGCGGACCGCCTGGGTACGGGCGTCGGCCCCGCGCTGCTGGAGGACCTGCTGGCCGCGGCCGCCGCGGCGGGCTGCGCCGAGGTGCTCCTGGACGTACGCGTCGACAATCACCGCGCCCAGCGGTTCTACGAGCGCTACGGCTTCACGACGATCGGCGTGCGCCGCGGCTACTACCAGCCCGGCAACGTGGACGCCTTCGTCATGCGCCGTACCGAGAAGACCGAGAAGGACTGAACGAATACCCCATGGCTGACGAACCCTTGGTCCTCGGGATCGAGACCTCCTGCGACGAGACCGGCGTCGGCATCGTCCGCGGGCACACCCTCCTCGCCGACGCGGTCGCCTCCAGCGTGGACGAGCACGCCCGCTTCGGCGGCGTCGTCCCCGAGGTGGCTTCGCGGGCGCACCTGGAGGCGATGGTGCCGACCATCGACCGGGCGCTGAAGGACGCGGGCGTCGCGGCGAGCGACCTCGACGGCATCGCGGTGACGGCGGGGCCGGGCCTCGCCGGCGCGCTGCTGGTCGGCGTCTCGGCGGCGAAGGCGTACGCGTACGCGCTCGGCAAGCCGATGTACGGCGTGAACCATCTGGCGTCCCATATCTGCGTCTCCCAGCTGGAGTTCGGCGCCATGCCGGAGCCGACGATGGCGCTGCTGGTGTCCGGCGGGCACTCGTCGCTGCTGCTGTCGCCGGACATCACGAGCGACGTGCGGCCGCTGGGCGCGACCATCGACGACGCGGCGGGCGAGGCCTTCGACAAGATCGCGCGGGTGTTGGGACTCGGCTTCCCCGGCGGGCCCTTCATCGACAAGGCGGCCCGCGAGGGCGACCCGTCCGCGATCCGCTTCCCACGCGGTCTTACGGGCCCGCGCGACGCGCCCTTCGACTTCTCCTTCTCCGGGCTGAAGACGTCGGTGGCGCGGTGGGTCGAGGCCAAGCGGGCGGCCGGGGAGAACGTCCCGGTGGCCGATGTCGCGGCGTCCTTCCAGGAGGCGGTCGCGGACGTGCTGACGATGAAGGCCGTCAAGGCCTGCAAGGCGGAAGGCGTCGACCACCTGATGATCGGCGGCGGCGTGGCGGCCAATTCGCGGCTGCGCGCGATGGCCGAGCGGCGCTGCGAGGACGCGGGTATCGAACTGCGGGTGCCCCGCCCGAAGTTGTGCACCGACAACGGCGCGATGGTCGCGGCGCTCGGCGCCGAGATGGTCGCGCGCGGCCGTGGCCCGTCCTCGTGGGACCTGTCGGCGGACTCCTCGTTGCCCGTGACGGAGACGCATGTGCCGGGGCATCACCACCACGACCATGTGCACGAGCTGAGCCAGGACAATCTGTACTCATGAGCGTGACGTTGATGTGGGAGGCCAAGGCGGCGCCCGGGCGGGGCGGTGAACTCCTCGACTGGGCGCGGGATCAGGCGCTGTCCCCGGCCCCGCTGCGCCGGGAAACCTTCACCGCGCCCGGCGAGCGTGTCCTCGTCATCACCTGGTGGGACGCCCCGTACGACGACCAGGGCATTCCCGAACTCGCGGAGCCGGCGGCCGACCTGATCGCCCGCCCCGTACACAGGTGGCGCTTCGAGCCCACCGAGAGCTGACGTATCGGGCTTATCCTTGCCAATAGCGCGAGGGGAGGCCCCGGACATGGAATGGTTCTGGTGGATACTCATCTTCTTCTGGCTCGGCGGCTTCGCGAAGCTCGCCGAGGTCAGTCGAGCGGCCCTGAAGACCAGACATGAGCGCAGGCTGGAGCGAATAGAGGCCCAGCAGAGCAAGCAACTGGCCCTCGAGGAAGCGCAGAAGCCGCCCGAGCCCATCTGCGGCTGCGGCCACCACCTCGCAAAGCACGACAAACAAGGCAAGTGCCACGAGCTCATCGAGGTGGCCACGGCCTGGGACTCCGACCACAAGCCCGTCGAATACGGCCGCGAGCAGTGCCACTGCCAGCAGTACGTCGGCCCGCAGCCGCTCTCCCAGATCTACGCGGAACCGCTCACCGACCTGTAGCGACCGGCCCGCCGATCAGCAGATACGGCGCCCCGCCCACCCGCGTCATGAACACCGTCGCCGCATTCGGCCCGCTCGGCTTCACCTTGCGCCGCAGCTCCTCCGGCTCGACCGCCGAGCCGCGCTTCTTCACCGTCAGCACGCCGACTTCGCGCTCGCGCAGGAGTGCTTTGAGCTTCTTCACGTTGAAAGGGAGGGTGTCGGTGATCTCGTACGCGGTGGCGTAGGGCGTCTCCGCGAGGGTGTCGGAGGTGACGTACGCGATGGTCTCGTCGATCAGCCGGCCGCCGACCTGCTCGGCCACGTCCGCGACCAGGTGGGCGCGGATGACGGCGCCGTCGGGCTCGTAGAGATAGCGGGCGACGGGCCCGGCCGGCGGGTCCGGGAGGCCGGCGCCGGCCAGTGACGCCCCGCCCGGCAGCAGCGTCGCCCGCCGCGCGCCCGGCTCGGTGCCGAACCACAGCACCGCCTCCTTCACATCCCCGCCGTCCGAGATCCACTCCGCCTCCGCGGCCTCCGGGATCGCCTCGTGCGGAATGCCGGGCGCGACCTTCAGCGCCGCGTGCGAGACCCGCCCGGCCACCTCGATCGCCCACGACAGCGGCGGCGAATACGCCTCGGGGTCGAAGATCCGGCCGCGGCCGCCGCGCCGGGCGGGGTCGACGAAGACGGCGTCGTAGTCGGAGATGTCCACGTCCCCCACGTCCGCGCACACCACCTCGATCAGGTCGTCGAGCCCCAGCTCCGCCGCGTTCGCCCGCGCCACCGCCGCCGTCAGCGGGTCCCGGTCCACCGCCAGCACCCGGATGCCGGCCCGCGCCAGCGCGATCGCGTCGCCGCCGATGCCGCAGCACAGGTCCGCCAGCCGGTCGACACCGAGCGCCGCGAAGCGCTCCGCCCGCCGGTCGGCGACCGCGGTACGGGTCGCCTGCTCGACGCCGTTCGCCGTGAAGTACATCCGCGCCGCGTCCGCCCCGAACTTCGCCGCCGCCCGCTGCCGCAGCCGCGCCTGCCCGAGCGCCGCCGACACCAGCTCGGCCGGGTGGTCGCGGCGGAGCCGGGTCGCCAGGGCGAGCTCCTGGGCCGGGTCGTGGTCGCGGAGTTCGTCGAGGAGGGCCTGGCCCTCGGGGGTGCGGAGGGCGGCGAGGGAGTCGGGCACGGGTCCATTGTCCGCCAAGCGGTGGATCATTCGCGGGCAGCGGCGTTGTCGCCCGGGTGTCGCGCTTGCGTGATGGCAGGATCCGGCCCCATGGAGCAATTTGTACGACAAAAGGAAGATAGGTCTAATTCGTCCCGAGACTGGATCCGCGCGACCCGGGGCGCGGCCATCCTGCTGGTCCTCGCCGTCGCCGGAGCCGCCTGCGCCACCGACTCCGAGACCGGCCCGCTGACCACCCACGACGAAGACGCCAAGCCGGGCGCGGTGGATGCCCGTAACCCCGAGGCGCGCACCGCCATCGGGGCCTTTCGCTCGGCGAACGCGCAGGCGGTGGCGCTGGCCGCGTACCAGCAGGGGCAGCTGCAGGCCGGGCGGGTGGTGGCCGCGCAGAAGTGGGGCCTGAAGCGCGCCCCGCTGCTCCCGCCGGCGCCGCCGGCGAAGAAGCCGGAGCTGAAGACCGAGAAGGGCTGGGAGACCAAGAGCGGCGGGCCGGGGCTGCCGCCGGTGATCACCAGGGTCCCGACCAAGGACAAGGTCATCTTCCTGACCATGGACGACGGCTCGAACAAGGACCCCCGGCTGATCCGGATGATGAAGGAGTTGAACATCCCGTACAGCGCCTTCCTCACCGACCGCGAGGCGGGCGAGGACGGCTACGCGTACTTCCGCCGCATGCACAAGGCCGGCGTCCCCATGCACAACCACACCCTCACCCACCCCGAGCTGCGCAAGATGACTTACGCGCAGCAGTACAAGGAGATCTGCGGCCAGCAGGACAACCTCAAGAAGGCGTTCGGCAAGCGCCCGCCGCTCTTCCGCCCGCCCTACGGCGACTACAACGGCGACTCACTGCTGGCCGCGAAGCGCTGCGGCGTGCGGGCCGTACCGCTGTGGCAGCAGGAGGTCTTCCCGACCAAGTGGGACTACCGAAGGGCAGACCGCCGATTTCACCCCGGAGACATTGTCCTGACGCATTTCCGTGGGAGTGATGAGTGGGACGGCACGATGCCGGACGTGATCCGGCAGGTGCTCAAGAAGGCGGACCGGGAGGGGTACGCCATCGCTCGGCTGGAGGATTACGTGTGAGGTGGCGGACGGTCACCTGGGCCTTGGCGGGGCTCCTGCTCACCTCGTGTGCGCAGGAGCCCCGGTCCACGGATGAGTGGTTCCACTCGCGGCGGGGGGAGCCGGTGTACGGGACGCCGCGGGCGTTGCCCGAGCGGCACGGTCGGGAGTCGGTGGCGCCCGGGGATGATGCCGCGCCGCCCGGCGGAGCGGTGCCCGGGGCGTATCTGAAGTGGGGGCTGGCTTATCCGGTGTCGGTGCCGGCCGGGCGGCCGGCGCGGAAGCCGGTGCAGCAGGAGGGTGAGCTTCCTGCTGTCGTGAGCCGGGTGCCCGTCAAGGACAAGACCGTCTTTCTGACCTTCGACGACGGGGTCGAGAAGGATCCGGAGTTCGTACGGATGGCGCGGGAGCTCGGGCTGCCGTTCAGCATGTTTCTCACCGAGGAGGACGCCGGGAACAACTACGGCTACTTCAAGCGGCTGCAGCGGCTCGGCAACCCGGTGCACGGGCACACCCTCACCCACCCCGACCTGACCCGGCTCGACCTCGCCGGGCAGCGCCGCCAGATCTGCGCGCAGCAGGAGCGGATCGAGCGCCGCTTCGGCGCCCGCAGCACGGTCTTCCGGCCGCCGTACGGGAAGTACGACGCGGCCACGCTGCGCGCCGCGGGCTCCTGCGGGGTGAAGACCGTCGCGATGTGGCAGGCGGACATGAAGATCGACGACTTCCAGTACCGGGAGGGGGCGCGGCTGCGGCCCGGCGACATCGTGCTCGCGCATTTCCGCGGGCCGAAGATGCAGAAGGGGCGGACCATGACCGAGATGGTGGCCACGATGCTGCGGTCCATCCAGCGGCAGGGGTACGCGATCGGGCGGCTGGAGGATTACGTCCCCTAGGACGACGGGTGTCGCGGAGGTGCCCAGGGGTGTCCTTCTGGCACTCGGCTTGACCGAGTGCTAATGACCGGCATAACCTCGGGCCTGGCACTCGACAATGGAGAGTGCCAACCAGCGACGAGGCAGGTCCGGCACCCGCGACGACGGGCCTACCAGGTCGCCACCCCAGACATTCAACCCCGTGAGATCTCCGAAGGGGGAGGTCGGATCGTGACGACCGCCAGCACCAAGGTTGCCATCAAGCCGCTCGAGGACCGCATTGTGGTCCAGCCGCTCGACGCCGAGCAGACCACGGCCTCAGGCCTGGTCATTCCGGACACCGCCAAGGAGAAGCCCCAGGAGGGCGTCGTCCTGGCCGTGGGCCCGGGCCGGTTCGAGGACGGCAACCGTCTTCCGCTCGACGTATCCGTCGGCGACGTCGTGCTTTACAGCAAGTACGGCGGCACCGAGGTGAAGTACAACGGCGAGGAGTACCTCGTCCTCTCGGCTCGCGACGTGCTCGCGATCATCGAGAAGTAAGCACCTCACCTTTCGCCATTAGCGAAAAGCATTTCCGCTCGCGCCCCGGTATCCCGTGTCTGACCACCAGACCAGGGGCCGGGGCGCGGCACTTTGAGAGGACATCTGCAGCCCTATGGCCAAGATCCTGAAGTTTGACGACGACGCTCGGCGCGCCCTCGAGCGCGGCGTGAACAAGCTTGCCGACACGGTCAAGGTGACGATCGGTCCCAAGGGCCGCAACGTCGTCATCGACAAGAAGTTCGGCGCCCCCACCATCACCAACGACGGTGTCACGATCGCCCGCGAGGTCGAGCTCGACGACCCGTACGAGAACCTCGGCGCGCAGCTGGTGAAGGAGGTGGCGACCAAGACCAACGACATCGCGGGTGACGGCACCACCACCGCCACCGTGCTGGCGCAGGCGCTGGTCCGCGAGGGCCTGCGCAACGTCGCCGCCGGCGCCTCCCCGGCCTCCCTCAAGCGCGGCATCGACGCCGCCGTGAAGGCCATCTCGGACGACCTGCTCGCCACCGCGCGGCCGATCGACGAGAAGTCCGACATCGCCGCCGTGGCCGCGCTCTCCGCGCAGGACCAGCAGGTCGGCGACCTCATCGCCGAGGCGATGGACAAGGTCGGCAAGGACGGTGTGATCACCGTCGAGGAGGCCAACACCTTCGGCGTGGAGCTCGACTTCACCGAGGGCATGGCCTTCGACAAGGGCTACCTGTCGCCCTACATGGTCTCCGACCAGGAGCGCATGGAGGCCGTGCTCGAGGACCCGTACATCCTGATCACCCAGGGCAAGATCGGCTCGATCCAGGAGCTGCTGCCGCTGCTGGAGAAGGTCATGCAGGCCGGCGCCTCCAAGCCGCTGCTGATCATCGCCGAGGACGTCGAGGGCGAGGCGCTCTCGACCCTGGTCGTGAACAAGATCCGCGGCACCTTCAACTCGGTCGCCGTCAAGGCCCCGGGCTTCGGCGACCGCCGCAAGGCGATGCTGGGCGACATGGCGACCCTCACCGGCGCCACCGTCGTGTCCGAGGAGGTCGGCCTCAAGCTCGACCAGGCCGGGCTCGAGGTGCTGGGCACCGCGCGCCGCGTGGTCGTCACCAAGGACGACACCACGATCGTCGACGGTGCCGGCAAGTCCGAGGACGTGCAGGGCCGGGTCGCGCAGATCAAGGCCGAGATCGAGTCCACCGACTCGGACTGGGACCGCGAGAAGCTGCAGGAGCGGCTGGCCAAGCTGGCCGGCGGCGTCTGCGTCATCCGCGTCGGCGCGGCCACCGAGGTCGAGCTGAAGGAGCGCAAGCACCGTCTGGAGGACGCCATCTCCGCGACCCGCGCCGCGGTCGAGGAGGGCATCGTCTCCGGTGGTGGCTCCGCGCTGGTGCACGCCGGCAAGGTGCTGGAGGGCTCGCTGGGCCTCGAGGGCGACGAGGCGACCGGTGTCGCGATCGTGCGCCGCGCGGTCGTCGAGCCGCTGCGCTGGATCGCCGAGAACGCCGGCGTCGAGGGCTACGTCGTCACCTCGAAGGTGGCCGAGCTCGAGAAGGGCCAGGGCTACAACGCGGCCACCGGCGAGTACGGCGACCTGGTGAAGGCCGGCGTCCTCGACCCGGTCAAGGTCACCCGCTCGGCGCTGGAGAACGCGGCGTCGATCGCCTCCCTGCTCCTCACCACCGAGTCCCTCGTGGTGGAGAAGCCCGAGGAGGAGGAGCCGGCCGCCGCCGGTCACGGCCACGGGCACGCGCACTGACCTTCCGGTCAGGGCCTCCCGCCGTACGTAACCAGGGGCCCGGCGGTGCAGCTTCGTCGCTGCGCCGCCGGGCCCCTGGCCGTTGCGCGGAGGGCCGGTCTCGGTGCGGGTTGGCCTGGGCGGCCCCCGCCCCTCCTCGCGAGACAGAAGCTGGCGGGTGGGTGGGAACGGCCCGCGCGGCAGCGCTACTGCGGCCCGTACTTCCGGCCGGTCGTCGACGAGACCTTGCCGAGCATTCCGCGCGGCACCAGCTTCGAGGCGCCCAGCAGCGCCTTGTAGCGCGGGTCCGGTACGGACAGGGTCTTGCCCTTCGCCAGGTCGGCGAGGCCCGCGTCCACGACGCGGTCGGCGTCGAGCCACATCCACGACGGGATGTTGTCCGTCCCCATCCCGGCCCGGGAGTGGAACTCCGTCCGTACGAAGCCGGGGCACAGCGCCATCGGCCGGACGCCGGTGCCGGTCAGGTCCTTGGCGATGCCCTGGGTGAACTGGACGACCCAGGCCTTGCTCGCGCCGTACGTCCCGCGCGGGACGAAGGCCGCGACCGACGCGACGTTGATCACGCCGCCGCGGCCGCGGTCGCGCATTCCCGGCACCGCCGCCGAGGTCAGCCGCAGCACCGCCTCGCAGTGCACCTTGAGCATCCGCAGCTCGTCGGCCATCGGGACCTCGAGATAGCGGCCCTTGTTGCCGAAGCCGGCGTTGTTGACCAGCAGGCCCACCGGCCGGTCCGTGGACGCCAGCCGCGCCTCGACCGACGCGATGCCCGCGTCCTCCGCCAGGTCGGCCGACAGCACCTCCGCCTCGATCCGGTGCCGGTCGGTGAGCTCTCTGGCCTGCTTGCGCAGGCGCTCGGAGTCCCGGGCGACCAGCACCAGGTCGTATCCGTCCGCGGCGAGCCGGCGTGCGAAGGCGGCGCCGATGCCGGCCGTCGATCCTGTGATGAGTGCAGTCGTCATGGGGCCCAAAACTAGTGGTGGTCGTGGTGTCCCGGCACCTTGCCCGCGCCCTGCCCCGGCTCGACGACCACGAACTGGCCCATCATTCCGCCGTCCTCGTGGGCCAGCAGATGGCAGTGGTACATGTACGGGACGTCCGGGTCGGCCGGGCCGGTAAAGCTGAGCGCCAGCTTCACCGTCGTGCCGCCCGGCACGAAGACGGTGTCCTTCGGGCCGCGCAGATGCTCGGGCGGCCGCCGGCCGTTCAGCTCCAGGATGCGGAACTGCACGTCGTGGACGTGGAAGTTGTGCTGCGTGCCGTCGATGTTGCGGACGTTCCAGATCTCCGTGCTGCCGCGGGTGACGGTCGCGTCGATGCGGTCCATCTTCATCGGCTTGCCGTTGATGCCGCTCGTCTGCAGATCGAAGGACCGCTCGCTCGCTATCTCGCCCTTGCCGTCGGGCACCTCGAGGCGGTCGGCGAGGCGGTCGGGGAGCTCCGGCGCCGGACGCAGCTGCTTGTCCGCCCGCAGCTCCATGACGTCGAAGGAGTCGTCGGCGCCACCGAAGCGGTTGCTCCAGAAGTCGCCGGCCTCGTACGGATACGAGCGCAGCACCGTCCGCTCGCCCGGCTTCATCCGTACGACGACCTCGGCGCGCTCGCCGGGGGAAAGCTTGAGGCGGTTCATCTCCGCCGGCTTCTCCAGCAGGCCGCCGTCCGTGCCGACCAGCGCGAAGTCGCGGTCGTCCGCGAAGCCGAAGTTGTAGACGCGGGCGGTGGAGGCGTTCAGCAGGCGCAGCCGTATCGCCTCGTCCTTGACCTGGTGATACGGGGCCAGGGTGCCGTTCACCATGGTGCGGTCGCCGAGGAAGCCGGTGTTCTGCATCATGCCGTGGCCGTGGTCGAACTTCGCGCCGTCGAAGCGGACGTCCTGCACCATCACCGGGACGTCGTTCACGCCGTACCGGTCGGGCAGCGGCAGCTTCGCGGCCTTCTTGTCGTCCAGGATGAACATCCCGGCGAGGCCCTTCTGGACGTGCTGCTCGGTCTTGCCGTGCGGGTGCGGGTGGTACCAGAGCGTGGACGCCGGCTGGTCGATCTTCCACTGCGGCGACCAGGAGCCGCCGGGCTCCACCATCTGGTGCGGACCGCCGTCCATGCGGGCCGGGAGGTGCATGCCGTGCCAGTGGACGGTCGAGGCCTCCTCGAGGCCGTTGTCGACATTGACCCGGACCTTCTCGCCGCGCTCGGCGCGCAGCGTCGGGCCGAGATACGAGCCGTTGAAGCCCCAGGTCGGGGTCTTCTGCCCCGGCCGGAACTCGGTCTCGCCGGCCCGCATGTCCAGGTCGAAGACCCGGGTGCCGTCCTTGGCGACCCGCGACTTGGCCTCCGCCGGTACGGAGAGCCGCTGCGCGAAGTCCACCTCGCCGACGGTGGAGACCTCGGCCCGCGCGTAGAGCCACGCCACCGTGCCGGCGAGGCCGCCGATGAGGACGGCGATCACCACGCCGAGGATGATGAGTATCCGCTTGAGCCTGCGCCGTCCACGCTTCTTCGTCATGTGTCAGAGTCTGCTGACAGGTGGGGCATGGCGGCATCGGGCGTTCCCCGGAAGCGACCCCGGTACGACCCTGAGACCCTCTCCGGGTCCCTCCCTCAGTCCAGCAGGCCGGCCTTGCGCAGGATGTCGGTCGTCTCGTGGTGCAGCACATCCGTCGCCGGCAGCAGCCGCGGCAGCAGCTCCCGCTGCGTGGTCGAGGCGCGGAACCACAGCTCGACGGTCACGTCGTGGTCCGGCCGGCGCACGACCTCGACCGCGTCGCCCGCGGCCACGTCGCCGGGCTCCAGCACCCGCAGATAGACCCCGGGAACCGCGGCCTCCGTGAACCGCTTGACCCACCCCTGCTCGTCGAGGAACCCGGCGAAGGTGCGGCACGGGATGCGGCCGCCGGTGATCTCCAGCAGCGGGCCGCGGTCGCCGCCGACCCGCCAGCGCTCGCCGATCCGGGCGGTGCCCAGGTCGTGTCCCGAGGTGGTGAGGTTCTCGCCGAAGGCGCCGTCGCGCAGCTCGCGCCCGAGCTCGCGGCTCCACGTGTCCAGGTCCTCGCGGGCGTACGCGTAGACCGCCTGGTCATTGCCACCGTGCACGCGCTGGTCGCCGATGGTGTCGCCGGCCACGCCGCTGCCGCCCTTGCGCTCCTGGCCGGGCGAGGCGATCGCGACCGGTCCGGTCACCGGGCGCTTGTCGATGCCGGTGATGGATGCGGGGGCGCTGGTGTAGTCGACGTGCTTGGGGGACCCGATATTCACGGAGAGCAGCTGCATCCCCGCACGGTAACCCGCCCCTCCAGCGCACCTCAAAGGGGATACGGGCAAGGACGAGATATCCCTAAGCGTCGCTTATGGTGGAGTCATGTTCGAAGCCCGCCACCTCCGCGTGCTGCGCGCCGTCGCGGCCACCGGTTCCTACTCCGCCGCCGCCCGCGAGCTGGGCTGCACCCAGCCGGCCGTCTCGCAGCAGATGAAGGCCCTGGAGCAGGCCGCGGGCACGCCGCTGCTGGTCCGTACGGGCCGGGAGACGCGCCTGACCCAGGCGGGCGAGGCGCTCGTACGGCACGCCGCCGGGATCCTCGCCGGGCTCACCGCCGCCGAGGAGGAGGTCGCCGCGATCGCCGGGCTGCGGGCCGGGCGGGTGCGCCTCGTCTCCTTCCCGAGCGGCAGCTCGATGCTGGTGCCGGCCGCGCTGGCGGCGATGCGAGAGGAGCACCCGGGCACGCGGGTGCAGCTGGTGGACGCCGAGCCGCCGCGCTCGGTGGAGATGCTGCGCGAGGGCGACTGCGAGATCGCGCTGGCCTTCCGGTACGAGTCGCCGCGCGATCCCGCCGCCGCGGGGGAGTGGGACGACCTCGTCGTGCGCCCCTTGCGCTCCGATCCGCTCCTCGGGCTCGTACCGGAGGGGCACCCGGCGGCCGCGGCCGGAAAGATCGCGATCGAGGACCTGTCGGACGACCCGTGGATCGCGGGCTGCCCGCGCTGCCGTACGCACCTGGTCGAGGTCTGCGAGCGGGCCGGCTTCGCGCCCCGGATCGACTTCGCGACGGACGACCTGCCCGCGGTGGTGGGCCTGGTCGGAGCGGGGCTCGGGGTGGCGGCGCTGCCGGAGCTGGCGGTGTCCGCGGTGCGGCCGCCTGAGGGGGTCGCGGTGGTGCGGATCGCTCCCGCGGTGGAGCGCGAGGTCGTCGCGCTCACCCTGCCGGACCTGGCGGGGGTGCCGGCGGTGGACGCGATGCTCGCGAAGCTCGCGGAGGCGGCGGCTTAAGGCGGCCTGAGGTGGCCTAAGGCGGTCAGTTCGCCGTGGTCGAGTGCTGCGGTGCCGAGACGCGATGTCTGGCCCGCCCCATGAGCTCCTCGCGCTCGTCCTCCGTCAGGCCGCCCCACACCCCGTACGGCTCCCGCACCGCCAGCGCGTGCGCCGCGCACTCGGCGCGCACCGGGCAGCGCATGCAGACCTCTTTCGCGGATGCCTCCCGCGCGCTCCGAGCGGCGCCCCGCTCGCCTTCCGGGTGGAAGAAAAGCGAGCTGTCGACGCCGCGGCATGCGGCGAGGAGCTGCCAGTCCCAGAGGTCGGCGTTGGGGCCCGGAAGCCGGGAGAAATCTGCCATTGCGTATCCCCTTGTACGTGGAGCTTTGAGGGAGCCTGACGAACTATACGTAAATAGTACTCTTCGCCTTATTCGTCATGACCAGGCATGAAAGGGGAGAAAATCGACCAAACGGGTCACCCTTAAGGCGGCCTCAAGGGCCGCATTCGGCTCTATGGCGTGTCCGGGCAAACACGTAGAGTGCGGAACCGGCGGGATCTCCAGTCGGGAGCCCGTAACTCTTTCGAGTGACCGTCGTTGAGAGTGCGGAAACGCTTCGTACAAAACGCATCAGCCCTGGAGGCTCAAGGTGACGCGCATCAGTTCCGGAGGACGGCCATGACATCGGTCCTCGTCTGCGACGACTCCCCGCTTGCCCGAGAGGCGCTCCGCCGCGCGGTCGCGACCGTGCCCGGCGTCGAGCGCGTGACGACGGCGGCCAACGGCGAGGAAGTCCTCCGCCGCTGGGGTGCCGACCGTTCGGACCTGATTCTGATGGACGTACGCATGCCCGGTCTGGGTGGTGTGGAGACGGTGCGGCGGCTGCTTTCGGCCGACCCCGGCGCGCGGATCATCATGCTGACGGTCGCCGAGGACCTGGACGGTGTCGCGCTCGCGGTCGCCGCCGGTGCCCGCGGCTATCTGCACAAGGACGCGTCCCGCGCCGAGCTGCGCGCGACCGTCACCCAGGCGCTCGCCGACCCGACGTGGCGGCTCGCCCCGCGGCGGCTGCGCTCGGCCGAGATGGGTGCCGCGCCCACGCTCACCGCGCGGGAGATCCAGGTGCTCGAGGGCATGAGCCACGGCCGGTCGAATGCCGAGATCGGACGTGAGCTTTTTCTCTCCGAGGACACCGTCAAGACGCACGCGCGGCGGCTGTTCAAGAAGCTCGGCGCCTCCGACCGGGCGCATGCGGTGGCCCTCGGGTTCCGCTGGGGCCTGGTCCGCTGATGGCCGAGCTTGGCTGATGTGCCGCTCGCGCCGGGCCCCTTCCGACGGGGGACCAGGACGCCTCCGCCCGCCTGCGCGGGCGGGGCGGCGGGCCCTGCCTTTCCGGGCCCGTTTACGACCGGGTGAGCACTGCCGCCTTTCGAGGGACACCGCTTCGCCGCGCGATGGCGCATGCTTGAAGGATGACGGGCCTCGGGGACGGCAACAGCCGGGAAGGTGTTGAGGTGAACGCCGCGCCATCTCATAACGCTTCGGTCTACAACGACAGCCCGGATGCCGCGAATGAATCCGCGGCGAGGCACCATGGACAGATGCGCGCCGACGAACCCCCGTCCATCGGTGCCCTCGTGCACCGTGCGGCCGAGGGGGACGAGCAGGCCACCCATGATCTGCTCGCCCATGTCCACCCACTCGCGCTGCGCTACGTACGCACGCGGCTGCAGCGGCTGCCGGGCGATGCCCGGCACTTCACCGACGACCTCGCTCAGGAGGTCTGCCTCGCGGTGCTCTGCGCGCTGCCGCGCTACCGGGACACCGGGCGGCCCTTCGAGGCCTTCGTCTTCGCCATCGCCGCGCACAAGGTCGCGGATCTGCAGCGGGCTGCGATGCGGGGACCGGGTTCCACGGCCGTGCCGTCGGACGAGATGCCGGAGCGCCCGGACGATTCGCTCGGGCCCGAGGAGCGGGCGCTGCTCTCCAGCGACGCCGAGTGGGCCAAGAAGCTGCTCGGCCGGCTGCCGGTCGCGCAGCGGGAGCTGCTGCTGCTCCGGGTCGCGGTCGGCCTGACGGCCGAGGAGACGGGGCGGCGGCTGGGGATGTCCCCCGGGGCCGTACGGGTCGCGCAGCATCGCGCGCTCAGCAGGCTGCGGGAGCTGGCCGCGGGGCGGGCCGCCGCGGGCTAGGTGCCCTTTGTAGGGACCTACGACTGTGTCGAGCACTCTTCAGCGGTCGTTACCATGGACGTTCCCCGCCGGGCAAGACCCACTGGAAGGACGTCATGAGCGACAGCACCGTCGACGGAGTTCCCGCCAAATTCGCCACCCTCGGGCTGACCTACGACGACGTGCTGCTGCTGCCGGGCGCCGCCGACATGGCCCCGCAGGACATCGACACCTCCTCGTACGTATCCAAGAACGTCAAGCTGAACGTCCCGCTGCTGTCCGCGGCCATGGACAAGGTCACCGAATCCCGGATGGCCATCGCGATGGCCCGCCAGGGCGGCGCGGGGGTCCTGCACCGCAACCTCTCCATCGAGGACCAGGCCAGCAAGGTCGACCAGGTCAAGCGGTCCGAGTCCGGCATGGTGACCGACCCGATCACCATCCGGCCCGAGGAAACGCTGCGCGACGCCGACGACCTGTGCCGGCGCTTCCGGATCAGCGGCGTGCCGGTCACCGACGCCGCCGGCAAGCTGCTCGGCATCGTCACCAACCGCGACATGGCCTTCGAGCCGGACCGCAATCGCCAGGTGCACGAGGTCATGACGCCGATGCCGCTGGTCACCGGCAAGGTGGGGACCACCGGCGCGGAGGCCATGGAGCTGCTGCGCAAGCACAAGATCGAGAAGCTGCCGCTGGTGGACGACGGCGGGGTCCTCAAGGGTCTGATCACGGTCAAGGACTTCGTGAAGGCCGAGAAGTACCCGAACGCCGCCAAGGACGCCGAGGGCCGCCTCGTCGTCGGCGCGGCCGTCGGCGTCGCGGGGGACGCGTACGAGCGGGCCTCCGCGCTGGCCGAAGCGGGCGTCGACTTCATCGTCGTCGACACCGCGCACGGCCACTCCAAGCTGGTCGGCGACATGGCCGCGAAGATCAAGTCGAACTACGCGGTGGACGTGGTGGCGGGCAACATCGCCACCCGCGACGGCGCGAAGGCGCTGGTCGACGCCGGTGTGGACGGCATCAAGGTGGGCGTCGGCCCGGGCTCCATCTGCACCACCCGCGTGGTCGCCGGCGTCGGCGTGCCGCAGGTCACCGCGATCTACGAGGCCGCCATGGCCGCCAAGGAGGCCGGGGTGCCGGTCATCGGCGACGGCGGGCTGCAGTACAGCGGCGACATCGGCAAGGCCATCGTGGCCGGCGCCGACACCGTGATGCTGGGCTCGCTGCTGGCCGGCTGCGAGGAGTCGCCGGGCGAGCTGCGGTTCATCAACGGCAAGCAGTTCAAGTCGTACCGCGGCATGGGCTCGCTCGGCGCGATGCAGTCCCGCGGCGGCGCGAAGTCGTACTCGAAGGACCGCTACTTCCAGGAAGAGGTCAAGAGCGACGACCAGCTGATCGCCGAGGGCATCGAGGGTCAGGTCCCGTATCGCGGGCCGCTCTCCTCGGTCGTGCACCAGCTGGTCGGCGGTCTGCGCCAGTCGATGTTCTACGTCGGCGGCCGCACCATCCCGGAGATGCAGGCCCGCGGCCGGTTCGTGCGGATCACCTCGGCGGGGCTGAAGGAGTCGCACCCGCACGACATCCAGATGACCACCGAGGCCCCTAACTACAGCCCGCGCGGCTGACAGCCTCGACTCCAGGGATACTGGAGCGGAGCGGCAACCGTATGGGAAGGCACCTTCGTGACTGAGATCGAAATCGGGCGGGGCAAGCGCGGGCGGAAGGCGTACGCGTTCGACGACATCGCCATCGTGCCGAGCAGGCGCACCCGGGACCCGAAGGAGGTCTCGATCGCCTGGCAGATCGATGCCTACCGGTTCGAGCTGCCGTTCCTGGCGGCGCCGATGGACTCCGTGGTCTCCCCGGACACCGCCATCCGGATCGGCGAGCTGGGCGGCCTCGGGGTGCTGAACCTCGAGGGGCTGTGGACGCGGTACGAGGACCCGGAGCCGCTGCTCGCCGAGATCGCCGAGCTGGACGAGCACACGGCGACGCGGCGGATGCAGGAGATCTACGCCGAGCCGATCAAGGAAGAGCTGATCGGCCAGCGGATCAAGGAGGTCCGGGACTCGGGCGTCACCACCGCGGCGGCGCTGTCGCCGCAGCGGACGGCGCAGTTCTCGAAGGCGGTCGTCGACGCCGGGGTGGACATCTTCGTGATCCGGGGGACGACCGTCTCCGCGGAGCACGTGAGCGGGGCGGCCGAGCCGCTGAACCTGAAGCAGTTCATCTACGAGCTGGACGTGCCGGTCATCGTGGGCGGCTGCGCCACCTACACCGCGGCGCTGCACCTGATGCGTACCGGCGCGGCCGGCGTGCTGGTCGGCTTCGGCGGCGGGGCCGCGCACACCACCCGGAACGTGCTCGGCATCCAGGTGCCGATGGCCACCGCGGTCGCGGATGTGGCGGCGGCGCGGCGGGACTACATGGACGAGTCCGGCGGCCGGTACGTGCACGTGATCGCCGACGGCGGCGTCGGCTGGTCCGGCGACCTGCCGAAGGCCGTGGCCTGCGGGGCGGACGCCGTGATGATGGGCTCGCCGCTGGCGCGCGCCGAGGACGCACCGGGGCGCGGGCACCACTGGGGCATGGAGGCCGTGCACGAGGACGTGCCGCGCGGCAAGGTGATGAACCTCGGGACCGTGGGGACGACCGAGGAGATCCTGCTCGGCCCGGCGCACACCCCGGACGGCTCGATGAACTTCTTCGGCGCGCTGCGCAGGTCGATGGCGACGACCGGGTACTCCGAGCTGAAGGAGTTCCAGCGGGTCGAGGTGACGGTGGCGCGGTCGCGCTGAAAAGCCGCTGAGAAGCCGCTGAAAAGCCCCCGCCCCGAACGGAATCCGTTCGGGGCGGGGGCTTTTCAGCGCTGTGCGGGCTGCCTCAGCGGCCCGTACGGGACGCGACGCTGGCCGCGGCGGCCGGGGCCAGGAGGAAGAAGATGTAGTTCAGGGCGTCTGCGTCTTCCTTCCAGCCGTCGAAGAGATCGCCGAAGTGCTCGAAGAAGATCTCCGTGGTGGCCGGGGCGCCCGGCACGTACTCGTTCATGATGAGCGCGTAGCCGTAGAGCTCGCCGAGGAAGACGGCAGCCAGCGCGAGCACCGCGCCGACGACCCAGACGCCGATGTTGCGGCCCGCCAGCTTGCCGGCCGCGAGGCCTATCAGCGCGCCGACGATGATGGCCACGTAGCCGATCTGCGTGACCTCGCCCTTGTCCTCGTTGAACGTCGCCTTCAGCACGTAGGCGTACGCGATGCCGAGGACGGCCGCGGCGACGACCGCGACGATGATGCCGAGCGCGGCGTTGCCCCTGCGCTCCGGGACCTGCGGGGCGAAGCCGCCGGCCGGGGCCGGGGCGCCGAAGGCGCCGGGCTGCTGCTGGGACGGGTCTTGCTGCTGCCAGGGCTGGCTCATGGGTTGGATCCCCCGGGGACGTATGGATGTGATGGTTCGCCGTGGTTCGCCCCTCGAAATCGAGCAGGAGGGCGAACCGTGAGCAGGTGCGCACGCTAGCAGTTGTGATGTGCGCGCCAACAACCAGTTCCCGGGTCTCGTGACACTACTGGGACAACTACAGCCGGTGCGCCGCCCCCACCGGAGCCGCGCCCCGGGTGTCCAGCATCAATTGCGCCTTCACCGCGAGACCTTGCAGGTCGTACGTCCGGTGGTGCTGCAGCAGCACCGTCAGGTCGGCGCCGGCCACCGCCTCGTAGAGCGAGTCGGCGCGCTCGACCGTACGGCCCTGAATCTGCCAATCGGTCACATACGGGTCGTGGAAGCTCAGTTCCGCGCCGAGCTCGCGCAGCCGGGAGCCGATCTCCCGGGCCGGGGCGCCCTCGGTGTCGGCGAGGTCGGGCTTGTAGGTGACGCCGAGGAGGAGGATGCGGGCGCCGCGGGCCGACTTGCCGTGCTCGTTGAGGAGTTGCGCGCAGCGCTGGGTGACGTAGCGCGGCATCCGGGAGTTGACCTCCTGGGCCAGCTCGACCATGCGCAGCGGGTAGCCGAGGCTGCGGCTTTCGTACGGGAGATAGGTCGGGTCGACGGCCACCCCGTGGCCGCCGACGCCGGGTCCCGGGCGGAAGGCGGCGAAGCCGAAGGGCTTGGACTCGGCGCAGCGGATCACGTCCCAGAGGTCGACGCCGAGGTCGTGGCAGAACCACGACATCTCGTTGACCAGGGCGATGTTGACGTGCCGGTAGTTGTTCTCCAGGACCTTGACCGCCTCGGCCTCGCGCGGGCCGCGGGCCCGTACGACGCGGTCGGTGAGCCGCCCGTAGAAGGCGGCGGCGGCCTCGGTGCAGGCCGGGGTGAGGCCGCCGATCACCTTCGGGGTGTTGCCGTAGCCATGGCTGCGGCTGCCCGGGTCGAGACGCCCCGGCGAGTACGCGAGGTGGAAGTCCTGGCCCGCGCGCAGCCCCGAACCGTCCTCCAGGAGGGTGCGCAGCAGGCCCTGGGTGGTGCCCGGGTAGACCGTCGACTCGAGCAGGACGGTGGTGCGCGGGCGCAGCCGGGTCGCGAGGGTGCGGGCGGCGGACTCCAGGGCGCTCAGGTCGAGCGCGCGGTGCTCGCCGAGCGGGGTGGGGACGCAGAGCGCGGCGGTACGGACCCGGCCGAGCGCCGCCGGGTCGGCCGTGGCGGTGAAGCCGGCGGCGAGCATCCGGCGCAGCTCGGCGGCGGAGAGCGAGCCGTCGGCGGGCGGTCTGCCGGCCATCAGGTCGGCGACGGTGCGCGGGTCGGGGTCGTAGGCGAGCGTGGTGATGCCGGCGGCGGTGGCGGCCTGGGCGAGCGGGAGGCCGTGGTGGCCGAGGCCGACGACGGCGAGGTCTGCGGGCATGTGCGGGGGCCGTCCTTCCTGGGCTCGCGGGCGCGCGGGTCAGTTGTCAGGCTAAGGGCATATATGACAGGAATTCCGTATTGAGGTGATCTTGGCGGTCGCGGTGTTGCGGTCCGGTGCGCGGGGCACCGGTGTCGTTACGTCCGCACGGTGGCTGTAAGTCCGGGATGCGGACAGAATCGACTAACGGACGCGAATCCGTTCAGCGGGAGGCAGCGGTGAGGACAGTCAAACTGGGCCCGGACGAGCGCGGAGCGGCCCTCGCGCAGATGGCGGAGCGCGAACTGGATGTGCTCGTGGTCGGCGGCGGCGTCGTCGGCGCCGGCACGGTGCTGGACGCGGCGACGCGCGGGCTCGCCACCGGGCTGGTGGAGGCCAGGGACTATGCGTCGGGGACGTCGAGCCGGTCCAGCAAGCTGATCCACGGCGGCCTGCGGTATCTGGAGATGCTGGACTTCGGGCTGGTCAGGGAGGCGCTGAAGGAGCGCGGGCTGCTCACGCAGAAGATCGCGCCGCATCTGGTGAAGCCGGTGCCCTTCCTCTATCCGCTGCAGCACAAGGGCTGGGAGCGGGTCTACGCCGGGACCGGCGTCGCGCTGTACGACGTAATGGCGCTGGCGAAGGGCCACGGCCGCGGGATGCCGGGCCACCGGCATCTGAGCAAGTCGCACGCCCTGCGGGAGGCACCCTGCCTGAAGAAGGACTCGCTGGTGGGGGCGCTGCAGTACTACGACGCCCAGATGGACGACGCGCGCTATGTGGCCACCCTCATCCGAACGGCGGCATCGTACGGCGCGAAAGTCGCGAACCGCGCCCGGGTCGTCGGCTTCCTGCGGGAGGGCGAGAGGGTCGTGGGCGTGCGGGTGCACGATCTCGAGCAGGGCGGCGAGTTCGAGGTACGGGCGCGGCAGGTCGTGAACGCGACGGGCGTGTGGACCGATGAGACCCAGGCGATGGTGGGGGAGCGGGGGCAGTTCCACGTACGGGCGTCGAAGGGCATTCATCTGGTGGTGCCGCGGGACCGGATCCACTCGTCCACGGGGCTGATCCTGCGGACGGAGAAGTCGGTGCTCTTCGTCATTCCGTGGGGGCGGCATTGGATTGTCGGGACGACGGATACGGACTGGGATCTGGACAAGGCGCATCCGGCCGCTTCTTCGGCGGACATCGACTATCTGCTCGAGCACGTGAATTCCGTGCTCGCGGTGCCGCTGACCAGGGATGACGTGGAGGGCGTCTACGCCGGCCTGCGGCCGCTGCTGGCGGGCGAGTCGGAGGCGACGAGCAAGCTGTCACGCGAGCACACGGTGGCGCATCCGGTGCCGGGCCTGGTGGTCGTGGCGGGCGGCAAGTACACGACGTACCGGGTGATGGCCAAGGACGCCGTGGACGCGGCCGTGCACGGTCTCGATCAGCGGGTGGCGGACTGCGTGACGGAGGACGTACGGCTGCTGGGGGCCGAGGGGTACGCGGCGCTGTGGAACGGGCGGGCGCGGACGGCGCAGGAGACCGGTCTGCATGTGGTGCGGATCGAGCATCTGCTCAACCGGTTCGGGTCGTTGGCGCAGGAGCTTTACGAGCTGATCGCTCGTGACTCGTCGCTGGGGGAGCCGCTTACCGGGGCGGAGGACTACCTGCGGGCCGAGGTTGTCTATGCGGCGTCGCATGAGGGCGCGCGGCATCTGGATGACGTACTGACGCGGCGGACGCGGATCTCGATCGAGACCTTTGACCGGGGGACTCGGTGTGCGCGGGAGTGCGCGGAGTTGATGGCGGGGGTGCTGGGGTGGGACAAGGACCAGGTTGAGCGGGAGGTCGAGCACTATGCGGCCCGGGTGGCCGCGGAGCGGGAGTCCCAGCAGCAGCCGGACGATCAGACGGCGGACGCGGCGCGGTTGGGTGCGCCGGACATCGTGCCGCTTTAGGTTCGGTGCGGGTTGGGTTCGCGGGCCTGCGGCCGCGGCATCCGCGCTCCGCGCGGAATCCTCAAGCGCCGGATGGGCTGATACGGGGTGGGCCGGGGCCGCGTCCGACACAATACTTTCGTTGTTGCGCCGCCGATGTGCCGGTTGGGAGCGTTTCACACAACGAAAGCATCGTGTCGGCCACGACCCCTCCTACCGGAGGGATAGATCGACCCAGGCGCCCCGCCCACTCACAC
>NZ_JAAKZV010000133.1 GCF_011044975.1 Streptomyces coryli
GCGGGTGGGTGGGCACAGGCCCGGCGCCAGCGACCCGCGACGGCCGCATAATGTCCCGATGATCTCCGCCCTCGACATAGCCGGCGCCGTCTTCATCGACATCGACGGCACCCTCGTCCCCCACCCGGGATCCGCGGTCTACGTCTCCCGCTACCTGGGCTGCGAGGACGCCATGGCCGAGGCCGAAGCGGCCTACGCCGCCGGGAAGCTCAGCAACCCGGAGGTCGCGGAGGCGGACGCCCGTACCTGGGCCGGCTTCAGCGAGAAGGAGATCGACGCCTGGCTCGAGGGCGTGCCCCTCGTCGACGGGATCGCCGAGACCGTCCACTGGTGCCGCGCCAACCGCCTCGAACCCGTCCTCACCACCCTCGCCTGGCAGCACATCGGCGCCCACCTCGCCCGCCGCTTCGGTATCGGCGCGTACTGCGGCCCCCAACTCGACACCGCCGAGGGCCACTTCACCGGCCGCGTACGGGCGTCCTTCGACGAGTACGGCAAGCGCGACTTCGCCCTCCGCCACGCCGCACAGCGCGGCCTCACCCCGCGCGACTGCGCCGCCATCGGCGACAGCCGCTCCGACCTCCCGCTCTTCGCCGAGGTCGGCCTCGCCGTCGCCTTCAACGCCGACGCCCAGGCCCGCGCCGCCGCGAACACCGCCGTCGACGGGCCGGACCTGCGGGCAGTGCTCCCCGCCATCGCCGGCTGGTTGGCAGGGACGTAAAACACCCAGCCGGGGCGCGGCCGCGAACGGCCGGCCCCGGCTGGATGCCATGGGGGGTGGGTGCGGCCCGGCGTCAGCCGCCGTAGGCCGCGAAGGCCTTGGTGAAGTCGTTCGGGCTCTGCTCGATCGAGCTGCACGTCGGCTGCACCGCGTCCGAGGCGCCGCCCTCGCAGGCCTTGTCGCGGGTGGCCGACCACATCGACAGGCCGCCGAGCTTCTTCTCCTTCGCGAAGGCGACCAGCTCCTTGGCGTCCGCGACCGTGAACTTCTCGACCGTCACGTCATTCACGCCGATCATCGGCGTGACCACGACTGACTTCCACGCCTCGGCGTCCGACAGGCCGAAGGTCTCCTTGACCTGCTTCTGCGTGGCGGTCGCGGCCTGGGTGGCGTACTTGCCCATGTCGCCGTCGTACGACGGGCCGTAGTCCATCGCCATGATGTTCACGGCGGAGACCTTCACGCCCTTCTCCTCGACGGTCTTCAGCAGATTCACGCCGTCCTGCGTCAGGCCCTCCGGCATCACCGGCAGCGTGAAGGTCACGTCCAGGTCGGGGTGCTCCTTCTGCAGCTGTGCGATGGCCTCCGCCCGGCGGGTGTTGGCGGCGGCGTCGGGCAGCGCGCCGCCCTCGATGTCGAAGTCGGCCTTCTTGAGCTTGTATTCGTCGATAACCTTGCCGTACGCGGCGGCCAGGGAGTCCGCCGAGTCGCATACGAGCCCGAGTTCGCTGCCCGCCGCGCCGCCGAAGGACACCCGGGCGTCGGCGCCCGCGTCCCGCAGCTCGCCGATCTTCGCCGCCACCGGGTCCTTGCCGAGCTCGGTCACGCCGCCCCACTTGGGGTTGCAGCCGTCGCCGCCGGTGATGAAGGCGAGGTTGAACTCCTTCACGCCGTGCTCCTTCGCCGCGCCGACGACGTCGTACGCGGGGGCGAGCGAGGTGTCGACGTACGGGGCGAACCCGGGCGCGGCGGCGGCGTCCTCGGCCGCCGGCTCGGAGCCGGCGAACGCGCCGGCGGCGACGAGCAGGCCGCCACCGGTGACGAGGATGGCGGCGCTGCCGGCGAGCGCGGACTTCAGGGCGCGGTGCTTGCTGCGGCGGTGGGTGGTGGGGGGAGTGGTGTTCACGTTCACGCGTCCTTATGTGTGCGGACTTGGGGACGGCGGGAACGCTAGCGTCGGTGAAACGGACAAAAGGCCTGATCAGGGCCCCGGCCGCGAGGCTTAAGGCTGCCTTCAGCCGGTGATCGGAGCCGATTAAAGGGCCCGGGGCGGCGGCCATCCGCGCGGCGCGCGCCCCGGGCCGCAGGCCCTATGCCGCGTAGCCCTTCGGCGGGATCAGCGTCGCCAGCTGATCGAACGACAGCCAGTAGATCTGGTTGCCCCCGAACGACGCCGGGTCCGCGATCAGCACCGTCCGCTGTGCGTCGTCGTAACCGATCACCGAGAAGTAGTGATAGATCGTCTGGTCCGGCGGATATCCGGGCGGCTGGTTGCCGGGCGGCGCGACGATGTTCGTGACCAGCGGATAGTTGTTGTCGATGTCGGTGACGATGTCGGTCCAGAGCAGGTCCTTCTCGGCCTGCGACGGCGGGTCGTTCGGCATCTCCTTGGTCTCGTACCAGCCGGTGCCGAGGTTCGCGTTCAGTACGTTCGTGACCTGGCTGATGTGGTCCGTGCCCGCCTCCGTGGTGCCGAGCTGCGCGGCGAGGTCCGCCTGGCTGGGCGGGGCGATGCGTGCGGAGAGCGCGATCCGGGTGGCGGCCGGGCCGCACCAGTAACCGGTCTCCTGCACCTGGTAGTCGATCTCCAGGGTCTTCGCCGCCGCGGTGTCCGCGGCCTCGACATGGAACCGGGTGCCGGGCTCGTTGTGCCCGCTGACCACGGCGGTGCCGGACTCCGAGCCGCGCTTCAGCACTTCGACCTGCTGCGGCCGGGTGTCCGGCTCATCGCCGGCCGCGGTGGGAGCGATCAGCACGCCGCAGGCTGCGGTCGCGGCAAGGGCGGTGGCTATGGCGGTGGGGACAAGTCTCGTACGCATACGGCCTCCTGATGCCGTCGTACGGGTGGGGGGTGCCCGTGTCGTGGGCACGCCAACGATAAGGGTGCGCCCACGCATGGTCCACGCGTCATACCTGGGAGTTACGTCCCCAGGTCGCGGCAGGTCACGGCAGTCACGACAGGCCCACGGCAGGTCACGGCAGCGAACGAAAGCTCACGACGACGCCCGCACCACCAGCTCCGTCGGCAGTACCAAGTGCGGCGGCTCCGCGCTGCGTTCGGCGATCTCCGCCAGCAGCAGCCGCACCATCGCCCGGCCCATCTCCATCGCCGGCTGCCGCACGCTGGTCAGCGCCGGGTCGGTATGCCGGGCCACCGCCGAGTCGTCGAAGCCGACCAGCGCCACGTCCTCCGGCACCCGCCGCCCGGCCGCCCGCAGCTCCCGCAGCGCACCCGCCGCCATCAGGTCCGACGCCGCGAAGACCGCGTCGAGATCCGGCTCCCGCGCGAGCAGCTCACGCGCCGCCGCCCGGCCGCCGGCCTCGGTGAAGTCCCCGTATGCGACCAGGTCTTCGCGGGCCCGCATCCCGGCCGACGACAGCGCCTCCCGGTACCCCGCCAGCCGCGCCTGCCCCACATACATGTCCCGCGGCCCCGCGATCGTCGCGATCGACCGCCGCCCCCGCCCGGCCAGATGCGCCACCGCCTCCCGCGCCCCGGCGACGTTGTCGGAGTCCACGTACGGCACCGCTTCCCCCGCCGTCCGCCGTCCGCTCAGCACGGCCGGCAGCTCGATCTGCCGCAGCAGATCCGGCAGCGGCTCGTCCTCGTGCACGGACACCAGCAGCACCCCGTCGACCCGGTGGCCGCTCAGATACGCGCCCAGCCGCCGCCGCTCCTGCGCGTCCCGGTTCAAGGTCAGCAGCAACTGCTTGTCGGCGGCGGCCAGTTCGGTGCTCACCCCGCTGATGATCGCCGCGAAGTACGGCTCCGAGAACAGCCGCTCCTCCGGCTCCGGGATCACCAGCGCCACCGCGTCCGTCAGGCCCGCGGCGAGCGCCCTGGCGGTGCGGTCGGGCACGTAACCGAGCTCCGCTATCGCCTGCTCCACCGCCGCCTTCGTCTCCGGGCTGACCTGCTGCGATCCATTGACCACCCGGGATACGGTGCCGCGCCCGACACCCGCCCGCGCGGCCACCTCCTCCAGCGTCGGCCGGCCACCGCGCCGACGGCCGACGCCGCCCTTTCCGCCCACCCGCCGCACCTGATCCATCCCCACCTCCAGAGCCAATCTCTGCCGGATCCCTTGACACCCCGCCGAAGAGCGGGACTCTTAAACACATCACAACTGGGAGCGCTCCCAACGTACTCGCCCCATCAAGCCGTCGAAAGCCGCAAGGAGCGTTACGCATGGCCGTCAGAACCCGCACGCCCCGTACCTTCCACAGAGCCGCAGCCTCTCTGGCCGCCTTAACTCTCGCCGCCGGCCTCTCCGCCGGATGCGCGGCAGACGACGAAGAGCCCGGCTCGGGGAAGGGCGGCGAGGGCAAAACCACCATCACCGTCGGCGTCTTCGGCGTCTTCGGCCTCAAGGAGGCCGGGCTCTACAAGGAGTACGAGAAGGCGAACCCGAACATCGTCATCAAGCAGAACTCCATCGAGCGCGTCGACCAGTACTACCCGGGCCTACTCACCCACCTCGCCTCCGGCAGCGGCCTGTCCGACATCCAGGCCGTCGAGGTCAACAACATCAACGAGGTCGTCTCCCAGCACGCCGACAAGTTCGAGGACCTGGGCAAGGCGCCCGGCGTGAAGAAGGACAACTTCCTTTCCTGGAAGTGGGACCAGGCCACCGCGGACGGCAAGACCATCGGCCTCGGCACCGACATCGGCCCGATGGGCATCTGCTACCGCAAGGACCTCTTCAAGAAGGCCGGGCTCCCCACCGACCGCGAAGAGGTCGGCAAGCTGTGGGCCGGGGACTGGGAGAAGTACATCGACGCCGGCGCCGACTACATGAAGAAGGCGCCCGCCGGCACCGCCTTCGTCGACTCCGGCGCGAGCATCTACAACGGCGCCAGCTCCGGCTACGAGACCCGCTACTACGACGAGTCGGGCAAGGTCATCTACAAGGACAGCGAGGGCGTCCAGGCCTCCTGGAACCTGGCCATGGACGCCATCAAGGGCAAGATGACCGCCAAGTACAAGCAGTTCACCCCGCAGTGGGACCAGGGCTACGCCAACGGCAAGTTCGCCACCGTGAGCTGCCCGCCCTGGATGCTCGGCTACATCAAGGACAAGGCGGGCAAGAAGGCCGATGACCAGTGGGACGTCGCCCAGGCGCCCAAGCCGGGCAACTGGGGCGGGTCCTTCCTGACCGTGCCCAGCGCCGGCAAGAACAAGAAGGAGGCCGCCAAGCTCGCCGCCTGGCTGACCGCCCCCGAGCAGCAGGCGAAGCTCTTCGAGAAGCAGGGCAGCTTCCCGAGCTCGCAGGCCGCCTTCGAACTGCCGGCCGTCGCGGACGCCAAGCACACGTACTTCGACGACGCCCCGATCGGCAAGATCTTCGCCGACGCCGCCAAGTCCATCCCGACCCTGGTGCTCGGCCCGAAGGACCAGCCGATCCTCCAGCAGATCACCGACATCGGCATCCTCCAGGTCGAACAGCAGGGCAAGTCGCCCGACGAGGGCTGGAAGGCCGCAGAGAAGAAGATCGACGACCTCTTGGAGCAGTGAGTCCGTGACTGAACTGACCGAGACCGCCGCGCCCTCCACGGGGGAGGAGGGCGCGGCCCCGGCCGGAGAGCGGCGCTTGGACAAGCGCGCGGCCCGGCGCAGCCGGCGCTACCAGCGCGACGTGAAGTGGAGCCCGTACGCCTTCATCGCGCCCTTCTTCCTCTTCTTCGGAGCCTTCGGGCTCTTCCCGCTGCTCTATACGGGCTGGGCGTCGCTGCACCGCGTCTCCCTCAACGACCCCAACCACATGGAGTGGGCGGGGCTGCACAACTTCACCCGGCTGATGGACGACGAGTTCTTCTGGAACGCGCTGCAGAACACCTTCACCATCGGCATCATCTCCACCGTCCCGCAGCTGGCGATGGCCCTGGGCCTCGCGCATCTGCTCAACTACCGGGTGCGCGGCTCGATGTTCTTCCGCGTCGCCGCCCTCACCCCGTACGCGACCTCGGTGGCCGCGGCCACGCTGGTCTTCGCGATGCTCTACGGCCGCGACTACGGCATGATCAACTGGGCGCTCGGGCTGGTCGGCATCGACAGCGTCGACTGGGAGAACGGCGACTGGACCTCTCAGATCGCCATCTCCACCATCGTCATCTGGCGCTGGACCGGCTACAACGCGCTCATCTACCTCGCCGCCATGCAGGCGGTCCCGCACGACCTGTACGAGTCGGCGGCGCTCGACGGGGCCTCGCGGTGGCAGCAGTTCATCCACGTCACCATCCCGTCGCTGCGGCCGACGATCCTCTTCACGGTGGTCGTCTCCACCATCGGAGCCACCCAGCTCTTCGGCGAGCCGCTGCTCTTCAGCGGGACGTCGGGCGCGGCGGGCGGCGCCGATCACCAGTACCAGACGCTGGGGCTCTTCCTGTACGAGAAGGGCTGGTTCGAACTCAACCTGGGCCGGGCATCCGCGATCGCCTGGACGATGTTCCTGATCCTGATCCTGATCGGGCTGGTCAACTGGCTGATCTCGTGGCGGCTCAAGAAGAGCGAGGGGGCGTAATGGCTGTCCGTATGGCGGTCCGCGGACGCGGCAGAGGACGCGGCGTACGACGCGCGGGCAAGCAGCTGCACGGCGGCTGGATCACGTACACCATCCTGATCATCTTCACCCTCGGCTCGCTCCTCCCGCTGATCTGGACGGCCATCGCGGCCTCCAGGACCTCGACCCGGCTGTCCGAGACGCCGCCGCCGTTCTGGTTCGGCGGGAATCTGATGGACAACCTCGGCGAGGCGTGGGACGGCGCCAACATGGGCCTGGCGCTGGCGAATACGGTCATCGTCGCCGGCGCCATCACCCTCGGCACGGTGCTGTTCTCCACCATCGCGGGCTTCGCCTTCGCCAAGCTCAGATTCCGCTTCAAGACGCTGCTGCTTCTGCTGGTGATCGGCACGATGATGGTGCCGCCGCAGCTCAGCGTGGTGCCGCTGTTCATGGCCATCGCCGAGCTGCAGTGGACCAACCAGCTGCAGGCGGTCATCCTGCCGGGCCTGGTCAGCGCCTTCGGGGTGTTCTTCATGCGGCAGTACCTCGTCGAGGCGCTGCCCACCGAGCTGATCGAGGCCGCCCGGGTGGACGGGGCGTCGTCGCTGCGGGTGGTGTGGCACGTCGTCTTCCCGATCGCGCGGCCCGCGATGGCCGTACTCGCCATGCTGACCTTCGTCTTCGCGTGGAACGAGTTCTTCTGGCCGATCATCGCGCTGACCCAGGACAATCCGACCGTCCAGGTCGCGCTCACCGGCCTGCCGCAGGGCTACGCCACCGACCGGTCCGTGATCATGGCGGGCGCGCTGCTCGGCACGCTCCCGCTGCTGGCGGCGTTCACGATCTTCGGCAAGCAGATCGTCGGCGGCATCATGCAGGGCGCGGTGAAGGGCTGACCGTTCCTCCGACCTCCAGTGCCCGAACTTCCTTACGTAACGACTGCCTTGGGAGCGCTCCCATCATGACCGGAAACGTCACGCTCACCTTCCCCCCGGACTTCATCTGGGGCGCCGCCACCGCCGCGTACCAGATCGAGGGTGCGGCGAGTGCGGACGGCCGCACGCCGTCGATCTGGGACACCTTCTCGCACACACCGGGCAGAACGGCGGGCGGCGACACCGGCGATGTCGCCGTCGACCACTACCACCGCTTCCGCGACGACGTGGCGCTGATGTCGGACCTGGACCTGGGCGCGTACCGCTTCTCGGTCTCCTGGCCGCGGGTGCAGCCCACCGGGCGTGGCCCGGCGGTCCAGCGCGGCCTGGACTTCTACCGCGCGCTGGTCGACGAGCTGCTGGAGAAGGGCATCACCCCGGCCCTCACCCTCTACCACTGGGACCTGCCGCAGGAGCTCGAGGACGCGGGCGGCTGGCCGCATCGCGATACGGCGTACCGCTTCGCGGAATACGCGGCCCTGGTCGGCGAGGCGCTCGGCGACCGGGTCGGGACCTGGATCACCCTCAACGAGCCCTGGTGCAGCGCCTTCCTCGGCTACGCGGCGGGCGTCCACGCCCCGGGCCGTACGGACCCGGCCGCGTCCCTCCGCGCCGCCCACCACCTCAACCTCGCCCACGGCCTGGCGACCAGCGAGCTGCGCCGCGTGCTGCCCGCCCGCGCCGAGGTCGGCATCAGCCTCAACCCGGCGACGGTCCGCCCCCGCACGCCGTCCGAGGCCGACCGCGACGCCGCCCGCCGCATCGACGCCCTGGCCACCCGCGTCTTCACGGGCCCGCTCTTCCACGGCCGTTACGACGCCGATCTGCTGGACGACACCGCCCGCCTGACGGACTGGTCCTTCGTACGCGACGGCGACCTGGAGCTGATCAAGCAGCCGCTGGACCTGCTCGGCCTGAACTACTACACCCCGTCGCTGGTCTCGGCCACCGACGCCGAGGGCAGCGCCCGCGAACGCCGCGACGGCCACGGCGCCCGCGACCACTCCCCGTGGCCGGCCGCCGACCGCGTCGCCTTCCACCAGCCGCCGGGGGAGCGCACCGCGATGGAGTGGTCGGTGGACCCGACGGGCCTCTACGACCTGCTGCAGCGCTTCTCCCGCGAGCTGCCGGGCCTGCCGCTGCTGATCACCGAGAACGGCGCCGCCTACGACGACAAGCCGGAACCGGACGGCAGCGTCCACGACCCGGAGCGGATCGCGTACTTGCACTGCCACCTGGAGGCGGTGCACGCCGCCCTCCGCGACGGCGCGAACATCCGCGGCTACTTCCTCTGGTCCCTCCTCGACAACTTCGAGTGGGCCTACGGCTACGAGAAGCGCTTCGGCGCGGTGTACGTCGACTACGCGACCCAGCAGCGGACGCCGAAGTCCAGTGCCCTCTGGTACGCCCAGGTGGCGCGCACGGGGCGGCTGCGGGAGGCGGACGACCTGGGCTGACGGCCGGCGGCGGCTACCCTGGTCTGCCCGCGGCGCCGCCGCGCGCCGGACGACGGAAGCAGGAGGGCCGGAATGGACGCCGGAACAGTGATCCCCATCGCGCTGCCCCTCGGCTTCATGATCATTCCGGCGCTGGTGGCCTACGCGTTCGCCAAGGACGTCCGCCGCAAGAAGCACATCATGCGCCACGGACTCACCGCCCCGGGCCAGTGCCTGCGGCGGCGGCAGCGCACGGTGAGCTCGGGCGGCAGCAGCAGCCGCGAGGTGTGGCACGACTTCGGCTTCACCGACGCCCGCGGGCAGTGGGTGCAGTTCCGGGAGCAGGCGAACATGTCGGTCAAGGAAGGCACCCCCGTCACCGTCCACTACCTCCCCGAGGACCCGGCCGGCTCGGCCACCACCGACCGGTCGGGCCTCCGCGGCTCCCAGGCGCTGGTCGTGGTCCTCAGCTGCGTATCGATGGCGGCGGCGGTGGTGCTGGTCGTAACGCTGCTGCTCTAGGCCTTGCGGGCGTCCCCGCGGGTATGCCTAGAGTCCCGAAGGTGAGCCGTATGAATGCCGCCGTCAGCGTGCGCCGTGCCACCGTCGCCGACCGTCCCGTGCTGGAGCGGCTGTGGCTGATGTTCAGCCATGACATGTCGGAGTTCCGCGGCGCGCTGCCGCACCCGGACGGGACCTTCCGCAGCGAACGGCTCGAGGCGGCCTTCAGCGACCCGGGCTGGGCCCCGTATCTGCTCACCACCGGCGACCAGCCCGCGGGCCTCGCCCTCGTCCGCGCCCTGGACCAGCCGACGCGCGTCCTGAACAGCTTCTTCGTGGTCCGCGGCGCGCGCCGGACCGGGATCGGGCTGCGCGCCGCTCAGCAGGTGGTCGCCCAACACCCCGGCAGCTGGGAGGTGGCCTTCCAGGACGCCAACCGGACCGCGGTGCGCTTCTGGCGCCGCGTCGCCGCGGAGATCGCCGGCCCGGCCTGGGCGGAGGAGCGCCGCCCCGTCCCGGGCCGGCCGGAGCTGCCGCCCGACGTGTGGATCTCGTTCAGTAGCCGGTGCCGCGCTTGACCATGTCGCGTTCGCTCTCGTGGGTCGCACCCTTGGCGTCCAAGGTGCGGCACGCGTCGTCGATGTCCTGGCTCAGCCGATGGATCTGCTCGCGGCTCAGGGTCTCCTTGACCAGGACGCGCATGATCTTCACCTGCTCCGCGTTGGGCGGGAGCGTGTACGCCGGCACCATCCAGCCGCGTTCGGCCGAGAGCTGCCAGGCGATGTCGGACTCGTCGTAGGCGCGCTTGCCGGCTAGGCGGAAGGCGACCAGGGGCAGCTGCTCGCGGTCGCTCCCGATCACTTCGAAGTGGCCGCTGTTGCGCAGGTTGTCCGCCAGCGTGCGGGCGTTCTCCTGCATCATCTGCATGATGTACGTGTAGCCCTGGCGGCCGTACCGGACGAAGTTGTAGTACTGAGCGAGCACCATCGACGCGCCGGTGGAGAAGTTCAGCGTGAAGGTCGCGTCGGTCTTGCCCAGGTAGTTCTCGTGGAATACGAGGTCGGTGGGCAGATCGGATTCCTCGCGGAAGACCAGCCAGCCGATGCCGGGGTAGACCAGGCCGTACTTGTGCCCCGAGACGTTGATCGAACGGACCTGCTCGAGCCGGAAGTCCCACTTCGAGTCCGGGTAGAGGAAGGGCCACACGAAGGCGCCGCTGGCTCCGTCGACGTGGATCGGGATGTCGAGGTCCCGCTTCTCGCGGACGTCCCGCAGGAGCTTGTCGATGCCGACGATGTCGTCCTTGTGGCCGGTGAAGGTGGTGCCGAGGACGGCGACGACGCCGATCGTGTTCTCGTCGAGGTGGGGCTCGACGTCCTCCGGGCCGATCGTGTACTTGTCCTCGGCGAGCGGCACGATCCGGGGTTCGACATCGAAGTAGCGGCAGAACTTCTCCCACACGACGTGGACGTCCCCGCCGAAGATCAAGTTGGGCCGGTCGGCCGCCAGCCCGGCCGCCCGGCGGCGCTCCCGCCACTTCCACTTCAGCGACAGTGCGCCGAGCATGATCGCCTCGGAGGATCCCTGGGTCCGGCATCCGGTGGTCTCGCCCGGCGCGTTGAAGAGGTCGGCGAGCATACGCACACAACGCTGCTCGATCTCGGCGGATATGGGGTATTCCGCATGGTCGATGAAGTTGCGGTGGAGGTTCTCGGCGATGATCCGCTGCGCCTCCGGCTCCATCCACGTGGTCACGAACGTGGCGAGGTTGCGCTGCGGATCCCCCTCCATGGCGAGATCCACATCCAGCAGCCGCATGGCGTCCGTCGCGGTCATGCCCTCCTCGGGAAATTTCTTCGCGGGAGGTCGCGAGGTCAAGAACCGATTGCCGAATAACTCTGAGTCATCGGGCTTAGTCATGCGGCCATTCAAGCAGCGCCGGAACCTGCCGTCGATGATGTGGCCGTTTGGACTGATATTGGCGGTCATGATCGGTCGCAGTGGCCGGGTGGGGGCATCGTCGGCGGACCGCAGCAGAGCCCTCGCCGCATCAGGGCTACCACCGCGCCGGCGCCGGCGACCACCCCGAAGGAGAGCGCCGGTTGCGGCAACTGTGGGCAGAATCAGCCGAGGTCTCGACTTCTGCGCCCCAAAACACGGCCGTTCAAGATTCGATGAGATCCGAGAAGCTTCGCCGAGACGGGACAGCAGGTGTCCTGTGACAGTGGTTCTTGACGGTTTGCCACCGAACTCTGACTGATCCTTTCATTCACAGCACAGCGAACTTGTCATTTGTCTTGACATCCATCGGAGGCTCTCCCACCTGCGTCTTTCGGTGCTGGCCGAACCACATCGACAATACGCCCGAGGCGGTAGATAACTACTCCCGAGGAGAGACACTCCTTTGGAGGGGGAACACCATGAACCGCAAGCGAATTCTCGGTGCGCTCATTGCCACCGCCAGCGCCGTTCCGTTGGTTTTGGTGCCGTCGTCGGTGTCGGCAAAGGAGGCCGGCGCGCTAGGCAGCTGCATCTGGGACAACGTCGTCACCTGGGACGCGGGTAGCGGGGACAACGGAACCTCGAACAGAATTCCAGGCGGGGACGATCCCGGATATGCAGACACCACTCGTACGTGGTACATCACCACAAGTAGATGCGCAGACATCAACATCGCCCTGAAATCAAGACCGCAACCCGCGCAGACCATTGGAGTCCGTGCCTGCTACTCAAGTGGGTATTGTGACTCGTGGAAGTACTGGGGGTCGGGTTACAGCGGCTGGCTCGAACTGAACGATCAGCAGCCCAGCATCCCCGACGGCCGGTGGTTCTACGTCGAGATGTACGGCGTCGACCCGTATACGACAGGGTGGATCGCCGCCTAGTCATCTCCAGCGCCAGGGCCTCTTGGTAGCTCCGAGTTACTGAAACCGGCGAGCGATTCCAGGAGACCCTGGCTTCACCATGCGCCCCATTCAGGGCTGCTGCCCTGCCAGTTGCGGCGAAGCAGTTCCATACCCAAGGGAGACAGGGCGTGCAGCACTCGATTGCGATCGCGGCAACTCGTCACCAGCCCCGCTTGCCTTAGGACCTTGGCGTGCTCACTCGCCGAGGGCGGTGAGATCCCCGCGCGTCGGGCGAGCTCGCTGGTGGTGATCTGTCGGCCGTGCAATGTCTGCAGCACTGCGCTGCGGGTGGCCCCGAGCAGGGCATGGAGCGTTGTTCCTGACCGGTCGCACCCCGGCAGTGCCTCGACGGTGCGCGGCACCGGATAGATCAGCACCGGCGGCAGCTCCGGATCGAAGAGCGTCAACGGGCCGCTCACGCAGAAGTACGACGGGATGAGTCGAATTCCGCGGCCATCCAGGCGTAACTCCTGGTCGCGGTGGGTGGGGATGCACAGCTCCCCGTGACTCCAGATCATCATCGGGGCAAAGCTCGCCAGCAGACCCTCGATACCGTGCTGTGCCAGCGCGCTGACTCGCCGTTGGCGGTCATGGGCCAGCTCAGTCTCCATTCTGTGGCCGTACGGGGCGACGATGAGGCTGTATACGGTGCGCATCGCCGCGGTGAACTGGTCGAGCAACTGCGGTTCGCCGGTGGCCAAGGCGCGTGCCTCGCCCGGGAGGGCGCGAGAGGAGGCCAGCTGGGCCAGGTCTCGGGCCAGGGCAGCCCTGGGTGTACAGCGAACAGCCTCGAGTGCCTCTTCGAGGCCGAACTCGGCAGCGTTCGGCGTCAAGAAGTCGGGGAAATAACCGACGTTGGGGTTCAAGGCCCTTAACAGCGGGCCCATCGGCCCCAGTTTTGCCTGACCCAGCGCGGCGCGAGCCTCACGGCGCCAGATACCGAACAGCGCATCCCCGGGCTGCGGTTGGAGCATCTGAATGCTCAGGACCAGCTCCCACGTCGGATCGCGAGTTCCGGCGATGCGCGTGCGGGCGATGTCCTGGCTGGTGAAGAGAATGCGTAGCACGATCCCCCTCTCCTCAGCGAGCCTCTCGGCCCGTGGCGGGCCGTCAAACTTTAGTGGCAATCGAACGAGCTTCGGTGGCACAGGACAACAGGAACCGATGTGCCGCCGGAGCGCTGAGTAGAACGTTTATTCGAACGCATGGCCTCATCGGGCCATGGCGCACCCCTTTCAGGCACGCGGACGGATCCATCTCGGCTGTGACTCAGGCCATGAGGCGACGGATGTGTGAGGCGCTGACGGAGCTGTGGGCGGCGGCCCTCGCCGAGCGTCGGGCACGGACTCCGGGGCCCGAGGAAGGGTGGGTTTCCTAGATCCACTCCCCGGGCACTCCCAGCAGACGCGGACAGCAGTCAGGCCCGGTGCTCCGTAACGGAGAACCGGGCCTGACCTGCGTTTTCATCAGGGTGAGTGACGGGACTTGAACCCGCGGCCACCTGGACCACAACCAGGTGCTCTACCAACTGAGCTACACCCACCATGCCCGCTGTGACGTGCGCAGCGGCCGAGTAGAAGTGTACAGGGTCCGGACGGGTGCTCGCCTCCGGCTTATGCCTCGGTGGTGGGGGCGGGACGGTGGCGGGCGGCGATCGTGCGGCAGGTCTCCGAGTCCGGGCCCGGCTGCGGGACGAAGATCGCCTCGCGGTAGTAGCGGAGCTCGGTGATGGACTCGCGGATGTCGGCGAGGGCCCGGTGGTTGCCCGCCTTGTCGGGGCTGTTGAAGTACGCCCGCGGGTACCAGCGGCGGGCCAGCTCCTTCACCGACGAGACGTCCACGATCCGGTAGTGGAGGTAGTCCTCCAGCGTCGGCATGTCCCGGAAGAGGAAGCCGCGGTCGGTGCCGACCGAATTCCCGCACAGCGGCGCCTTGCCGCGGTCCGGCACATGCTTCTTGATGTACGCCAGCACCTGCTCCTCGGCGTCGGCGAGGGTCGTACCCCCGTCGAGCTCGTCCAGCAGCCCGGACGCGGTGTGCATCTCGCGCACCACGTCCGGCATCGTCGCCAGCGACTCGGCCGGCGGGCGGATCACGATGTCCACGCCGTCGCCGAGGATATTCAGCTCGGAGTCCGTGACCAGCGCCGCCACCTCGACGAGGGCGTCGGTGGCCAGGGAGAGGCCGGTCATCTCGCAGTCGATCCACACCATCCGGTCGTTCATGGACGTCACCTTATGCCGCGGTCCCGCTGCGCGGGGACAGCCGGGCGCCCGGGACCCCCTCCGTAGCCGCCTTCGTACGTGTCCTTGTCCGGCTTCTCACCGGACCCGGACCCGGAGCCGGACCCGCCTCCCGACCCGGAGCCCGACCCCGATCCCGGCCCGGACTCCCCGGTCCCCGGATTCCGGGCCCTGAAGGCGGCCCGGTACGCGGCAGGGGAGGACCCGAGCTGGCGGCGGAAGTGCCCGCGCAGCGCCACCGGGGAGCGGAAGCCGCAGCGGGAGGCCACCTCGTCGACCGAGAAGTCCGAGGTCTCCAGCAGCCGCTGCGCCTGCAGCACTCGCTGGGTGATCAGCCACTGCAGCGGCGCCGAGCCGGTGAGCGTACGGAACCGGCGGTCGAAGGTGCGCCGCGACATGTACGCCCGCCCGGCCAGCGCCTCCACATCGAACTGCTCGTGCAGGTGCTCCAGCGCCCACGCGACCACCTCGGCGAGCGGGTCGCCGCCGATCTCCTCCGGTAAAGAACGGTCCAGATGCCGCTCGGGCACGGCCCCGGCGGCGGGCGCGGCCGTGCCGGGAGCGGTACGGCGGCCCGGGACCACCAGGCGGCGGGCGAGGGCCGCGGCGGCCTCGGGGCCGTGGTCGCTGCGCACGATGTGCAGGCAGAGGTCTATGCCGGCGGCGGTGCCGGCGGAGGTGAGGATGTCGCCGTCGTCGACGTAGAGCTCGCGCGGGTCCACGTGCACCGACGGGTAGCGCTTGGCGAGCGTCGGGGCGTACATCCAGTGGGTGGTCGCCGGGCGGCCGTCCAGCAGTCCGGCGGCGGCCAGGGCGAAGGCTCCGGTGCACAGTCCGGCGATGCGGGCGCCCTCGTCGTGCGCCCGGCGCAGCGCCTCCAGGGCCGCGGCGGGCGGCGGCTCGGTGATCGAGCGCCAGGCCGGTACGACGATGGTGCCGGCCTTGGCGAGCGCCTCGAGGCCGTGCGGAGTGGCCAGCTCCAGGCCGCCGGTCGTATGCAGCGGCGGCTCCTCGCCCGCGCAGACCAGCAGGCGATAGCGGGGTCCGGCGGCGTCGTGGCGGCCGTCGCCGAAGATCGACAGGGGTATGGAACTCTCAAAGATCGGACCGCCGCTGAACAGCAGCACCGCGACCACCTCACGCCGGCGGCGTTCACGTACCGCCGTGGCTGTGCCGGTTGTTGCAGTGGCAGCCGCTGCCGCCCGCCCGCCGTGCGGCGCGGCGGTGGAGTCCTGGCTCATTCCGCAAAGCCCCCCTCGGTTGTCCCGTCCGACGCGATTGGCCTGCAAGATCAAATCTACTGTGTCCCCAGGGGCCACCGGGACCAGTTGACCACCGCGTTCCAAGTCGACATGGAAACTTGGCGTGAAGCATTCGATCACGAAGCGTTGCACTGCTCGCGCTCGCTGTGAAGTGCGCCTTTCATCGCGGGCGACCCCCGCGGGCTTCGTGCGCCCGCAGCGCGCCGGTACGACCAGGTGGCAGCACTCTTGACGACTTTGGGTACCAACTTCCTTATAGGGAAGGGAAGTTGGCCGAAAAATGCGGGTCGCAGGCGTACTTTGGGCCGCTTCTCGACCGCTTTCCGTCGCAGGTAGCGGTCCGCGGCGTCCGGTACGAGGTCCGCTGACAGATCTCGCACCAGGCGGGGGGCGCGGTGAAGGCGCACGGGAGCGCGAGGGGTGACAGTCCGGCCCGCCCCCCGACGGGACCCGGGGCATTGCGCGAACGGGCGGAGTCGGGCATGCTCCCGTAAACCCCTCGCCGGGGCGTCAGGCAGCACACAGGTTTGAAGCTCTGTGCAGGCGGGGAGTGTCGCCGTACCCTTGGGGTAAGGGCTTGGGAAGATGCTTCCCGGACACTGCGGCAGCTGTCGGACGTCAGGAGAGCAAAACCCCTCCATCAAGCCACCAGCTAGCCAACAGCCCTTCCTCCCGCTCGTATTGAGGACTCCCTTCGCAGAGACGACGATGGCCGGTCACGAAATTCCCGAACCCGCGGACCGCAAGCAGTTCGCCGACCTGACGGCGGACTTCGAGGCGGTCATCGAAGCCGAACCCCGCCGGACCTGCGATCCGGCCTTCAAGCACGGGGTCGTGGTGGGCTTTGACGGCTCCACCTCCAGTGAGCGCGCGCTGGCGTACGCGATCGGCATGACGCGTCGCTCCGGCTGCGGCCTGATCATCGTGCACGTGGCGAACCGGCTGCCCACCACCGTGTGGGCCGGCTGCGAGCCGCCCGTGTTCGTGGACGTCCCCGATCACCGGACCGAAGTGCTGGGCCTGGAGCTGGCCTGCGCGGACTATTTGTCCGAAGTGTCCTGGATTCTGGTGGAACGTGGCGGGGACATCTGCCACGAACTGGAGGAAGTCGGCCGGGAGTACGAGGCGGACGCGATCGTGGTCGGCTCGACGCAGGGCGTCGTCGGCCGGATCTTCGGCTCGGTTGCGGGCCGGCTGGCGCGGCGGGCCAAGCGGCCGGTCGTCGTCATTCCCTGACGGACCCTCCGGGCACCTCTTCCCGTACGTCAAGCGCGCGTTGACCGCACGAAAAATACCGACGCGTAGATGTTGTTTGTGAATTTGTGAGGGGCATATAGGGGGAAGCACAACAGCACAGCACGGAAGGGAGCCCGCCGTGGACAAAGACGTCTCCGCGGGAAGCACCACCTCATCGCTCGGCTACCTCCTACTGGGCCTGACGCTGCTGTCGTTCGGCCTGGTGCACACCGACGTGATCAGCGGCACCGGCGCCGCTGACCTAACGGATCTCGCGCTCTACGTGGGGGGCGTCGCCCTCTTCGTTACGGGGCTCCTGGAGCTCCGCTCCGGCGCGACGTTCACCGGCACGGCTTTCGCCGCCCTGGGTGCCTTCTGGTTCACCTGGGCGAGCGCGAGCGGCGCCGAACTGTCGGCCAACGCCGCCGGTCTGTTCCTGTTGATGTGGGCCGTCCTGGCGCTCAGCCTGGCGTTCGCATCGACCTCGGCCGGGCGGCTCACCGAAGTCGTGTACGGGCTCCTGTTCGTCAGCCTGCTGCTGATGGCACTCGGCAGCTTCGCCGACGCAAGCGACCTCACAAAGATCGGCGGATGGGCCGCGGCGGTGTCGGGTGCGGCGTCCTGGTACGCCGCGACCGCGGCACTCGCGCACTGGCCCACTTCGCTCACCCGACGTGCTGCCGACCGGGAGGTGACGGTCCCCGGGTAGGCAGCCGCACTGCCGGCGTAATGGGCGACGCCGGCACAGGGGAGGCGACCCCCCGCACGCTATTGGTGGCTGCGTGTGGGGGGTCGCTCACGTCCGGGTGCGGGCGGCTTACTCGACCGTGACCGACTTCGCCAGGTTCCGCGGCTTGTCGATGTCCCGGCCCAGGGCGAGGGCCGTGTGGTACGCCAGCAGCTGCAGCGGGATGCCCATCAGGATCGGGTCCAACTCGTCCTCGTTCTTCGGCACGACGATGGTGTGGTCGGCCTTCTCCTGCTCCTGGTGCGCGACCGCGAGGATCCTGCCGCTGCGGGCCTTGATCTCCTCCAGCGCCGCGCGGTTCTTCTCCAGCAGGTCGTCGTCGGGGACGATCGCGACGGTCGGCATCGCCGGCTCGATGAGGGCGAGGGGGCCGTGCTTCAGCTCGGAGGCCGGGTAGGCCTCGGCGTGGATGTACGAGACCTCCTTCAGCTTCAGCGAGGCCTCGCGGGCCACCGGGTAGCCCCGTACCCGGCCGATGAAGAGCATCGAGCGGGCGTCGGTGTACTGCTGGGCGAGCTTGGCGATCTCGTCCTCGCGGGCCAGGATCTCGGTGATCTGCTCGGGCAGCTTGCGCAGGCCAGCGATGATCCGCTTGCCGTCGGCGACCGAGAGGTCGCGGATGCGGCCGAGGTGCAGGGCGAGCAGCGCGAAGGCGACGACCGTATTCGTGAAGCACTTGGTCGAGACGACGCAGACCTCCGGACCCGCGTGCACGTACACGCCACCGTCGGTCTCGCGGGCGATGGCGGAGCCGACCACGTTCACGACGCCCAGGACGCGGGCGCCCTTGCGCTTGAGCTCCTGGACGGCGGCGAGGACGTCGTAGGTCTCGCCGGACTGGGAGACGGCGATGTAGAGGGTGTCGGGGTCGACGACCGGGTTGCGGTAGCGGAATTCGGAGGCGGGCTCGGAGTCGGCCGGGATGCGCGCCAGCTCCTCGATCAGCCCCGCGCCGATCTGGCCCGCGTGGTACGACGTGCCGCAGCCCAGGATCTTCACCTGGCGGATCTTGCGGGCCTCGCGCGGGTCCAGGTTCAGCCCGCCCAGGTGGACGGTGGAGAAGCGGTCGTCGATGCGGCCGCGCAGCACGCGGTCGACGGCGTCGGCCTGCTCGCTGATCTCCTTGTGCATGTACGTGTCGTGGGCGCCCATGTCGTACGACGCGGCCTCGACCTCCACCGTCTCCGGCGAGGCGGCCGTGCGGGAGCCCTCGCGGGTGGTGTAGGTGCGGTAGTCGTCCGCCTTGATGGTGGCCATCTCGCCGTCGCCGAGGGTGACGACCTGGCGGGTGTGGGAGACGAGCGCGGCCACGTCCGAGGCGACGAACATCTCTTTCTCGCCGATGCCGAGGACGACGGGGGAGCCGTTACGGGCGACGACGATGCGGTCGGGGAAGGCGGCGTGCAGCACGGCGATGCCATAGGTGCCCTCGATGTGCCGCAGGGCGTCGCGGACCTTCTCCTCGAGCTTGTCGGCCTGCGAGCGGCCGATGAGGTGGGCGAGCACCTCGGAGTCGGTCTCGGAGGCGAACTCGACGCCGTCGGCCTCGAGTTTGGCGCGCACCTCGGAGGCGTTGTCGATGATGCCGTTGTGGACGACGGCGACCTGGCCGTCGGCGTCCAGGTGCGGGTGGGCGTTGACGTCGTTGGGTGCGCCGTGGGTGGCCCAGCGGGTGTGGGCGATGCCGGTGGTGCCGGCGAAGCGCTTCGGCAGGCGGGAGTCGAGGTCGCGGACGCGGCCCTTGGCCTTGACCGTCTTCAGTCCTCCGGACTTCCCGCTGATGGCGACGCCCGCCGAGTCGTAGCCGCGGTACTCCAGGCGCTGCAGGCCTTCGAGGAGCAGCGGGGCGGCGTCACGCTTGCCGATGTATCCAACGATTCCGCACATACCGTTCCTTGGTGTAGTTGGTGAGGGTCAGCCGGGTTGCCCGGGTTCAGCCGTACACGATGCGACGCAGCTGCCGCAGCGACAGTTCCGGTGGCGCGACCGCCCGGTGGGGCAGCTCCTGCGCGATGCGGCGGAAGATCTCGTCGTTGACCAGACCCTGCCCCCGCAGCTCCCGGTGGCGCCTGCGGACGAACTCCTCGGCCGGCTCGTCGAAGTACGCGAGCACGTCCTGGATCACCCGGGCAGCTTCGCCGCGCTGGAGGGGCGCGCTGCGCACCAGGTGGTCGATGAGGTCGTCGTGCATCCGTCGATAGTGCTCGATGATCTTGGCGTTTAGCAAGAATCCTGCCCGGAATCGGGCAGGGTCGCGTTGATTCCGCTTTCGGGGCGGGTCGGGCGGGAGTCCGGGATTGGTCTACACCTTGACGGCTGAGGGGCCTGGCAGTAGGCATGTGGATGCTCCGTAATGCTCCATGCCCATGACAGTCACGCAACTTCACGCACCGCGGCTCCCTCGGAAGGGACTCCCCTGTGAGACGTCGTACTGCCCGCAAACGGATCCGCCACCTCTTCTGCGCCCTGCTCCTGACCACCGGCGTGGCCGCCGGCACCACGGGAGCGTCGATGGACGACGCGGCCCCGGCCGCCGCCGACGGCCCGGTCCCGCTGGGCCAGGTGATCCCGGCGCCGACGTCGGCCAAGCCGGCCGGCAGCCCGTACGGGATCACCGGCAAGACCGTCATCCGCACCGACCGCACCGGCGCCGCGGTCGCCAAGCAGCTCGCCGAGCTGCTGCGCCCGTCGACCGGCTTCGCCCTGCCCGTCCGGGAGGGCCCGGGCACGGACGGCATCCAGCTGCGTACGTCGTCCGCGGAGCGCTCGCTGGGCGAGGAGGGCTACCGGCTGAAGTCCGGGCCCGGCGGCGTCCGGATATCCGCGTACCGCGCCGCGGGGCTCTTCCACGGCATGCAGACGCTGCGGCAGCTGCTGCCGGCGGCTGTGGAGTCGGGGTCCGCCCAGCCCGGCCCGTGGCAGGTCGCGGGCGGCGAGATCACCGACAAGCCGCGCTACGGCTATCGCGGCGCGATGCTCGACGTCTCGCGGCACTTCTTCAGCGTGGACAAGGTCAAGCGCTACATCGACCAGATGGCGCTCTACAAGGTCAACCGCCTCCACCTGCACCTCTCGGACGACCAGGGGTGGCGGATCGCGATCGACTCCTGGCCGCGGCTGACGGAGTACGGCGGCTCGACGCAGGTGGGTGGCGGTGCGGGTGGTTACTACAGCAAGGCCGACTACAAGGAGATCGTCCGCTACGCGGCGAGCAAGCACCTGACGGTGGTGCCCGAGATCGACATGCCGGGCCACACCAACGCGGCGCTGGCGTCGTACGCGGACCTCAACTGCGACGGTGTGGCACCGCCGTTGTACACGGGTACGGATGTCGGCTTCTCGTCGCTGTGCGTGCCGAAGGAGATCACGTACGACTTCGTCGACGACGTGATCGGCGAGCTCGCGGCGATGACTCCCGGTAAGTACATCCACATCGGCGGCGACGAGGCGCACTCGACGAGCCATGAGGACTACGTGAAGTTCATGGACCGCGTGCAGCCGATCGTGGCGAAGCACGGGAAGAAGGTCATGGGCTGGCATCAGATCATCGCGGCGACCCCGGTGAAGGACTCCCTGGCCCAGTACTGGGGGACGACAGGGACGGACGCGGACGTGATCGCGGCGGCCAAGAAGGGCCAGAAGTTCGTGATATCGCCGGCGAACCGCACCTACCTTGACATGAAGTACAACAAGGACACACCGCTGGGTCTGAGCTGGGCCGGCTACGTGGAGGTCCAGCAGTCGTACTCGTGGGACCCGGGGACGTACTTGCAGGGCGCGCCGGCGGATTCGGTCGCGGGGGTCGAGGCCCCCCTGTGGTCGGAGACGATCTGGGAGAGCGCACACATCGACTACATGGCGTTCCCGCGGCTGGCGGGGGCGGCGGAGCTCGGGTGGTCGTCGGCTTCGGCTTTGAACTGGGATGCGTATAAGGCGCGTTTGGGTGCGCAGGGGCCGCGGTGGGAGATCATGGGGATCGACTTCTATCGGTCGCCGCAGGTGCCTTGGTCCTGACGGACGTTGGGGTGATTCGGCTCCCCACCCTCCCACCCAC
>NZ_JAAKZV010000134.1 GCF_011044975.1 Streptomyces coryli
GGCCCAGGCCGCCCCCAAGGGCGAGACCAAGGACGAGGCCCCCACCGGCCCCGAGCTGGTCACCCTCAAGGGCCCGGCCGCCGCCGTCGCGAAGAACATGAACGCCTCCCGCGACCTCCCGACGGCCACATCCGTCCGCGCGGTCCCGGTGAAGCTGCTCTTCGACAACCGCATCGTCATCAACAACCACCTCAAGCGCGCCCGCGGCGGGAAGGTCTCCTTCACGCACCTCATCGGGTACGCGATGGTGCAGGCGATGAAGCTGATGCCGTCGATGAACCACTCCTACGCGGAGAAGGACGGCAAGCCCACCCTCGTCAAGCCCGAGCACGTCAACCTCGGCCTCGCCATCGACCTGGTCAAGCCCAACGGCGACCGCCAGCTCGTCGTCGCGGCGATCAAGAAGGCCGAGACGCTGAACTTCTTCGAGTTCTGGCAGGCCTACGAGGACATCGTCCGCCGGGCCCGTAACAACAAGCTCACGATGGACGACTTCGCCGGGGTGACCTGCTCGCTCACCAACCCCGGCGGCATCGGCACCGTGCACTCCGTGCCCCGCCTGATGCCCGGCCAGTCGGTCATCCTCGGCGTCGGCGCGATGGAGTACCCGGCGGAGTTCCAGGGCACCTCCCAGGACACCCTGAACAAGCTCGGCATCTCCAAGGTCATGACCCTGACCTCGACGTACGACCACCGGGTGATCCAGGGCGCCGCCTCCGGCGAGTTCCTGCGCATCCTGCACCAGCTGCTGCTGGGCGAGAACGGCTTCTTCGACGAGATCTTCCAGGCCCTGCGCATCCCGTACGAGCCGGTGCGCTGGCTCAAGGACATCGACGCGAGCCACGACGACGACGTCTCCAAGGCCGCCCGGGTCTTCGACCTGATCCACTCCTACCGGGTCCGCGGCCATGTCATGGCCGACACCGACCCGCTGGAGTACAAGCAGCGCAAGCACGCCGACCTCGACATCACCGAGCACGGGCTCACGCTGTGGGACCTGGAGCGCGAGTTCGCCGTCGGCGGCTTCTCCGGCAAGTCGATGATGAAGCTGCGCGACATCCTCGGCGTCCTGCGCGACTCGTACTGCCGCACCACCGGCATCGAGTACATGCACATCCAGGACCCGAAGCAGCGCAAGTGGATCCAGGACCGGGTCGAGCGCTCGCACGCCAAGCCGGAGCGCGAGGAGCAGCTGCGCATCCTCCGCCGGCTCAACGCGGCAGAGGCCTTCGAGACCTTCCTGCAGACGAAGTACGTCGGCCAGAAGCGCTTCAGCCTCGAAGGCGGCGAGTCGACGATCCCGCTGCTGGACGCCGTCCTGGACGCCGCAGCTGAGTCCCGCCTCGACGAGGTCGTCATCGGCATGGCCCACCGCGGCCGGCTGAACGTCCTCGCCAACATCGTCGGCAAGTCCTACGCGCAGATCTTCCGCGAGTTCGAGGGCAACCTCGACCCGAAGTCGATGCACGGCTCCGGCGACGTGAAGTACCACCTGGGCGCCGAGGGCACCTTCACCGGGCTGGACGGCGAGCAGATCAAGGTCTCGCTCACCGCCAACCCCTCGCACCTCGAGGCGGTCGACCCGGTCGTCGAGGGCGTCGTCCGCGCCAAGCAGGACATCATCGGCAAGGGCGGTACGGACTTCACCGTCCTGCCGGTCGCGATCCACGGCGACGCGGCCTTCGCGGGCCAGGGCGTGGTGGCCGAGACGCTCAACATGTCCCAGCTGCGCGGCTACCGCACCGGCGGCACCGTGCACGTGGTCATCAACAACCAGGTCGGCTTCACCGCTCCCCCGGAGTCGGCACGCTCGTCCATGTACGCCACCGACGTGGCCCGCATGATCGAGGCCCCGATCTTCCACGTGAACGGCGACGACCCGGAGGCCGTGGTCCGCGTGGCCCGGCTCGCCTTCGAGTTCCGCCAGGCGTTCAACAAGGATGTGGTCATCGACCTCATCTGCTACCGCCGCCGCGGGCACAACGAGTCGGACGCGCCGCAGTTCACCAACCCCAAGATGTACTCGCTGATCGACAAGAAGCGCTCGGTGCGCAAGCTCTACACCGAGTCCCTGATCGGCCGCGGCGACATCACCATGGAAGAGGCCGAGCAGGCGCTGCAGGACTTCCAGGGCCAGCTGGAGAAGGTCTTCACCGAGGTCCGCGAGGCCACCGCCTCCCCGGCCCCGGTCGAGGTCCCGGCCGCCGAGAAGGAATTCCCGGTCAAGGTCGACTCCTCGGTCTCCCAGGAGGTCGTCAAGCGCATCGCCGAGTCGCAGGTGAACATCCCCGACCACGTCACCGTCCACCCCCGGCTGCGCCCGCAGCTGGAGCGCCGGGCGGCCATGGTCGAGGACGGCACCATCGACTGGGGCATGGGCGAGACCCTCGCCATCGGCTCGCTGCTGATGGAGGGCACCCCGGTACGGCTCGCCGGCCAGGACTCCCGCCGCGGCACCTTCGGCCAGCGGCACGCGGTCCTCGTCGACCAGCAGACCGGCGACGACTACACCCCGCTGAACTACCTCTCCGAGGGCCAGGCCCGCTACAACGTCTACGACTCGCTGCTCAGCGAGTACGCGGCGATGGGCTTCGAGTACGGCTACTCGCTTGCCCGGCCGGAGTCGCTGGTCATGTGGGAGGCCCAGTTCGGCGACTTCGTCAACGGCGCGCAGACCGTCGTCGACGAGTTCATCTCGTCCGCCGAGCAGAAGTGGGGCCAGACGTCCGGCGTCACGCTCCTCCTGCCGCACGGCTACGAGGGCCAGGGCCCGGACCACTCCTCGGCCCGGATCGAGCGCTTCCTGCAGCTCTGCGCCCAGAACAACATGACGGTCGCGATGCCCTCGCTCCCGTCGAACTACTTCCACCTGCTGCGCTGGCAGGTCCACAACCCGCACCACAAGCCGCTGGTCGTCTTCACCCCGAAGTCGATGCTCCGGCTGAAGGCGGCGGCGTCGAAGCCGGAGGAGTTCACCAACGGCGGCTTCCGCCCGGTGATCGGCGACAACTCCGTCGACCCGGCGGCGGTCCGTAAGATCGTCTTCTGCTCCGGCAAGGTCTACTACGACCTCGACGCCGAGCGGCAGAAGCGCGGTCTGACGGACACGGCGATCATCCGGCTGGAGCGGCTGTACCCGCTGCCGGCCGCGGAGATCCAGGCGGAGCTGGCGAAGTTCTCGGGCGCCGAGAAGTTCGTCTGGGCCCAGGAGGAGCCGGCCAACCAGGGCGCATGGCCGTTCATCGCCCTGAACCTGCTGGACCACCTGGACCTGATCATCGGCTCCGAGCCGGTCCCCAACGCCGACCGGCTGCGCCGGGTGTCCCGCCCGTCGGGCTCGGCCCCCGCGGTCGGCTCGGCGAAGCGCCACCAGGCTGAGCAGGCCGCGCTGGTCGCGGAGGTCTTCGACCTCTAGGGCAATCGCTGTTACGAAGCCCGGCACCCGTTCACGGGTGCCGGGCTTCGGCGTGCTCGCGGCGGAATACCCTGGTCACATGTACTTCACCGACCGCGGCATCGAGGAGCTGGAGAAGCGGCGCGGCGAGGAGGAGATCTCCTTCGCCGAACTCGCGGAGCTGCTGCGCACCTTCACCGATCTCAACCCCGACTTCGAGGTCCCCGTGGAGCGCCTCGCGACCTGGCTGGCCAGGCTCGACGACGAGGACGAGGACGACTGACCCGAGCCCGGCCGCTTGACATCCCGAATCCGCGATATATCGTGTCTCTTATAGACGCGATATGTTGCGTTGGCTTATTCAGTCCAGGGAGGCCCCGGGCATGGCACGGGAACACCAGGTTTCATCACCCCAGGCGCTCGACTTCGACGGCCCCGTCGACACGCTGAAGGTCCGTCTCGTCGGCGGCGCCGTGAACATCGTGGGCTCCGAAGGGCCCGGCGCCCGGCTCGAGATCACCGAGATCGACGGCCCGCCGCTGGAGGTCACCCACGAGGACGGCCAGCTCACGGTCACGTACGAGGACATGGGCTGGAAGGGCTTCCTGCAGCGCCTGGAGCGCAAGGGCTGGCGCCGCCGGGCCGTCGTCTCCCTGGCCGTCCCGGAGGGCACCCGGGTCGAGGTCGGCGTGGTGACGGCGAGCGCCGTCGTCTCCGGCATCACCGGCCGTACGGACGTCCGCGGCGTCTCCGGTGACGCGACGATCACCGGCATCGCCGGCGACATCCGCGCCGAGACGGTCTCCGGCAACCTCGACGCCCAGGGCATCACGGGCGACCTGCGCTTCAGCTCCGTATCCGGCGCGCTGACGGTCGTCGACGGCGCGCTGTCCGCGGCGAAGGCGGACAGCGTCAGCGGCGACATGGTCCTCGACCTCGCCCAGGGCGTCCGCGACGCGGGCATCCGCATCAGCACGGTCTCCGGCGATGTCGCCCTGCGGCTGCCGGAGTCCGCCTCCCTTACGGTCGACGCCGGCACCGCCAGCGGCGCGGTCTCCAACGCCTTCGACGAGCTGCAGGTCAACGGCGCGTGGGGCGCCAAGAACATCAGCGGCCGGCTCGGCGACGGCAAGGGCAAGCTCGGGGTCAACACGGTCTCCGGCGCCGTCGCCCTGCTCCGCCGCCCGCCCGTCGACGACGGCCCCCCTGGGGACCACCCCGCCGACGCCGAGCCCTCCGACAAGAAGGTGCTGTAGACATGCCTCCCGTCTTCGCCCACGGCCGCCTGCGGCTGTACCTCCTCAAGCTCCTCGACGAGGCGCCGCGCCACGGCTACGAGGTCATCCGGCTGCTCGAGGAGCGCTTCCAGGGCCTCTACGCCCCCTCCGCCGGCACCGTCTACCCGCGGCTGTCCAAGCTCGAGGCCGAGGGCCTCGTCACGCACACCACGGAGGGCGGCCGCAAGGTCTACTCCATCACCGACGCGGGCCGCGCCGAACTGGCCGCCCGCGCGGGCGAGCTGGAGGAGCTCGAGCTGGAGATCCGCGACTCGGTGGCCGAGCTGGCGGCCGAGATCCAGGCGGACGTCAGCGGTACGGCGAGCGACCTCCGCCGCGATGTGAAGGCCGCCGCCCGGGAGGCCCGCAGCAAGGGCGGCACCTCCGGCGGCTGGTCCTGGACCGGCGCCGGGCCGGGCGGCGAGAAGGAGGCCTGGCGCCAGGCCAAGGAGGAGATGAAGCGCGCCAAGGACGAGTGGAAGGAACAGGCCCGCCGCGCCAAGGACGAGACCCGCCGCGCCCAGCAGGACGCCAAGGCCGCCCGCGAGGAGGCGAAGGCCGCCCACGAGGCGCTGCGCGACCAGGCGACCCGTATCGCCAAGCAGGTCCAGGACCAGGTCCAGGCGGGCGCCCGGGCCGGCGACTGGCCCGGCGGCCTCCGCGACGGACTGTCGGAACTCACCCGCGAACTGGGCCGCCTCGGCTCCGCGGCGGGCACCCCCTGGCCGGGCTACATCAAGCCGGACCCGCCGACGGCGGACCTGCCCGACTGGGCGGAGGCTGACGCCCCGGCGGCGGACGCCACCCCGGCCGAGCTCGCCCGCGAGCTGGAACGCCTCCTGGACCGCTTCCGCGACGACGTCCGCGACGCCGCCCGCGACCACGGCGTCACCCCGGACCAGCTCCGCGAGGCCCGCCGCCATCTGTCGACGGCGGCGGCGCACATCGCGGCGCTGCTGAAGTCCCCGCAGAAATAGTCCGCGGGGGATGTCGAGATCGGCCGACCGGCTCCGTCCCCGCTGTGAACGTGACCAGAATGGGTCGCACGCAGCGAGGAGAACACCATGGCCAAGTACCTGCTTCTGAAGCACTACCGCGGCGCCCCGGCCGCGGTGAACGACGTGCCGATGGACCAGTGGACGCCCGAGGAGATCTCGGCCCACCTGCAGTACATGAACGACTTCGCGGCCCGGCTGGAGAAGACCGGCGAGTTCGTCGACAGCCAGGCGCTGTCCCCCGAGGGGACGTTCGTCCGGTACGACGGTGAGGGCCGCCCGCCGGTCACGGACGGCCCGTTCGCCGAGACCAAGGACGTCATCGCGGGCTGGATGGTGATCGACGTCGACAGCTACGAGCGCGCCGTCGAGCTGGCCGGCGAGCTGTCGGCCGCCCCCGGCGCGGGCGGCAAGCCGATCCACGAGTGGCTGGAACTGCGCCCGTTCTACGGTGCGTCGCCCACCATCTCGGACTCGGAGTGCCTGTTCAAGTGACGCGGCTGGACGAGGCCCTGCTGCGGAGCCTCACGCCGAGCGTCCTCGTCGTCCTCGTCCGCCGCGGAGCCGACTCGCGGCGGCCGAGGACGCCGTACAGGACGCGCTCGTCGAGGCGGTCCGGGTCTGGCCGGACGACCCTTCCCCAAGCTCTCGGCTTCGCTCGAGCAGGGGATACCCCATTCGGGACGCGAAGGGCTGGCTGGTCACGGTGGCCTGGCGCAAGTTCCTCGACGCCACCCGCGCCGACACCGCCCGCCGCCGGCGCGAGGACCGCGTGGAGGAGGAGCCGGCGCCGGGCCCCGCGCCCGCCGCGGACGACACCCTCCAGCTCTACTTCCTCTGCGCCCACCCGTCGCTGACGCCGTCCTCCGCCGTCGCGCTGACGCTGCGCGCGGTCGGCGGGCTGACCACCCGCCAGATCGCCCAGGCCTACCTGGTGCCCGAGGCGACCATGGCGCAGCGCATCAGCCGCGCCAAGCGCACCGTGGCGAAGGTCCGCTTCGACCAGCCCGGCGATGTCGCGACGGTGCTGCGGGTCCTCTACCTGGTCTTCAACGAGGGCTACTCGGGCGATGTCGACCTGGCCGCCGAGGCCATCCGCCTCACCCGCCAGCTGGCGCGTGCGATCGACCACCCGGAGGTCTCCGGCCTCCTCGCCCTCATGCTGATCCACCACGCCCGGCGGGCCGCCAGAACCGCGCCGGACGGCAGCCTGGTGCCGCTCGCCGAGCAGGACCGCGGCCGGTGGGACACCACATTGATCTCGGAGGGCATCGCGATCCTCCAGGCCGCCCTCGCCCGCGACCGGCTGGGCGAGTTCCAGGCCCAGGCCGCCATCGCGGCGCTGCACGCGGACGCGCAGACCGCAGGGGAGACCGACTGGGTGCAGATCGTCGAGTGGTACGACGAGCTCACACGGCTGACCGACAGCCCGGTCGTACGGCTCAACCGCGCGGTCGCCGTGGGCGAGGCCGACGGGCCGCGCGCGGGGCTGGCGGCGCTGGCGAAGGTCGATGCCGCGCTCCCCCGCCACACGGCGGTGGCGGCGTACCTCCACGAGCGCGACGGCGACCTGACAAAGGCGGCGCGGCTGTACGCGGAGGCGGCCCACCAGGCGCCCAACCTCGCCGAGCGCGACCACCTGACGCGCCAGGCCGCCCGGCTCAACGCCCGTACCCGCTGAAGGGCCTACGCCGCCTTGCGGAGCACCCGCTCCACGTCCCCGTAACCGGCGCCCTGGTCCGCCAGGACCTCCGCCGCCGGCCCGGGAGCCGAGAGCAGCGCCAGCAGCAGATGCTCGTCGCCGATCTGCTTGTCCCCGCGCCCGAGCGCGACCTTCAGCGACCGCTCCAGCACCTTCTTCGCCCCCTGGTCGAACCGCCCGTCGCGCCACCGGCGCCCCCGCGGCTGCGCCCCGAGCACCCCCGCGCCGTGCGCCTCCTCCACGCGCCCGACGATCTCCGCCACATCGATGCCGATCCCGGCCAGCGCCTCCGCGTCGGACTTCGACAGCCCGCCCCGCTGCCGCGCCGCGTCCAACTCGCGCTCCACGGCCGCGCGATCGACTCCGAGCGCGGCGAGCGCGTCCGCCGCCCGCGTGCCCTGTCCCGCGAGAAGCACCAGCACCAGGTGCTCCTCCGTCACCCACGCATCACCCCGCCGCTCCGCGGCCTCCGCGGCGCCCCGCACCACATCCTTCGCGGCCCGCGTAAAACGCTCGAACATCACTGCCTCCCATGCTTCTTGTGCACGGCCTGCCGGCTCACGCCCAGCTCCGCGGCGATCTCCTGCCACGACCAGCCCTGCGCCCGCGCGGAGCGCACCTGCACGGCCTCCAGCCGCTCCAGAAGCCGCCGCAGCGCGGCGACGGCCCGCAGCCCCACACGGGGGTCGCGGTCGCCGGCGCGCTCGGCAAGATCGGTTGCTTCGGTCATACGTGTCAATGTACGTTGACACGCATGCCGATGTCAACCGCAGTTGACAGTGCCGCGGGGACGGTCAGCCGACCGTCAGCACCACCTTCCCGAAGAGCTCCCCCCGCTCCATCCGCTCGAAGCCCTCCCGCGCCCGCTCCAGCGGCAGTTCGCTGTCGAGTACGGGCCGCACGCCCTTCGCCGCGCAGAAGCTGAGCAGCCCGGCCAGCTCGTCCTTGCTCCCCATCGTCGACCCGACGATCTTCAGCTCGAGGAAGAAGATCCGCTGCAGCTCACCGCTCGGCGGCGTGAAGCCGCTCGTCGCGCCGGAGATCACCATCGTCCCGCCGGGCTTCAGCGACTTGATGGAGTGCGACCAGGTGGCCGCGCCGACCGTCTCGATCACGGCGTCCACCCGGTGCGGCAGCCGCGCCCCGCTCTCGAAGGCGGCCTCGGCGCCCAGCTGTTCGGCCCGCTTCCGCTTGACCTCGTCCCGGCTGGTCGCGAACACCCGCAGCCCGGCCGCGGCCCCCAGCACGATCGCCGCGGTCGCCACACCCCCGCCCGCGCCCTGCACCAGTACCGAATCCCCGGGCCGTACGCCCGCGTTGGTGAAGAGCATCCGGTACGCGGTCAGCCACGCCGTCGGCAGGCAGGCCGCCTCCGCGAAGGAGAGCTCCTTGGGCTTGGGCAGCACATTCCACTGCGGTACGGCCACCCGCTCGGCGAAGGTGCCCTGATACCGCTCGGTGAGGATCGAGCGCGGCTCGTCAGGGCCGACGCCATGGCCGGACTCGCCGATGACGGAGTGCAGCACGACCTCGTTCCCGTCGGCGTCCACCCCCGCGGCATCGCAGCCGAGGATCATCGGCAGCCGCTCGTCGGGGAGTCCGACCCCGCGCAGCGACCAGAGGTCGTGGTGATTGAGGGAGGCGGCACGTACGTCGATCACCGTCCAGCCGGGCGGCGCCTCGGGCTCGGGGCGCTCCCCCAACTCGAGCCCGGCGAGCGGCTGATCACGGTCGATTCGAGCGGCGTAAGCAGCAAACATGCCCCGACGCTACGCCCCGGTAGGCCGCCCCACCAGCACGCACGCCCCGGAAGGGACGCAAGTCACGAGGGTATTCAGGCACGGATATACGCGCGTACTAGACGCTCGTTTAATACACCCGTATAGTTCTGCTCAGCCGCCCCGAAGGACGGCCGCCCAGCCCACGGTTTCACCGCGTTTCACGCCTCCGCCGCCGACTGAAACCCCACTGCGGCCCCGGTGAAAGCGGCCGGCTCCAAGCTCTGGGTCATGACAACGACCCGGGAGGGAAACACCATGCGAAGCACCAAGGGAATCCGGCGCCACGCGGCCGCCTTCGCCCGCTTCGTCGGCCTCGGCGGCGGCGTCACCCTGACCGCCTCCGCGGCGCTGGTGGCCCTCTCCCAGTGGCTCCCCTTCATGGCCGCCAACGCGATCACCACGGTGGCCTCCACCGTGGTCGCCACCGAGCTGCACGCCCGCATCACCTTCCGGGCCGGCAGCCCGGGCCTCCGCGAGCACCTGCAGAGCGCGGCCACCATCGCCGCCGGCTGGCTGGTCACCTCGGGTGCGGTCGCCGCGCTGCACGCGACCCGCCCCGACGCGGGCATCGCGCTGGAGCAGGCGGTCTACCTCTCCGCGACCGCGCTGGTCGGCCTCGGCCGCTACGTCATCCTCCGGCTGGCCGTCTTCACGGAGAAGAAGCCCGCCGCCCAGCCGCAGGTCGTCGTGCACGCACGACAGGGCGGCACGAGCCGTCGCGACTCGTACCGCCCTGTGGCGTAAGGAAAATGCGGCTACAGCACCTTCGACAGGAAGGCCTGGGTCCGCTGGTGCTGCGGGTTCGCGAGCACGTCGCGCGGGTTGCCGGACTCGACCACCATGCCGTCGTCCATGAAGACCAGCGAGTCGCCGACCTCCCGGGCAAAGCCCATCTCGTGCGTGACGACGACCATCGTCATGCCGTCGCGGGCCAGGTCGCGCATGACGTCCAGCACCTCGCCGACGAGCTCCGGGTCGAGCGCCGAGGTGGGCTCATCGAAGAGCATCAGCTTCGGCTCCATCGCCAGCGCCCGGGCGATGGCGACCCGCTGCTGCTGGCCGCCGGAGAGCTGGGACGGGTAGTTCCCGGCCTTGTCGGCCAGGCCGACGCGGTCGAGGAGCCGCAGCGCCCGCTCCCGTACGACCTTCTTCGACTCCCGCTTGACCTGGGTCGGCGCCTCCATGACGTTCTCGATCGCCGTCATGTGCGGGAAGAGGTTGAAGCGCTGGAACACCATGCCGATGTCCTTGCGCTGCGCCGCGACCTCCTTGTCCCGCAGCTCGTAGAGCTTGTCGCCCTTCTGCCGGTAGCCCACCAGGTGGTCACCGACGTAGAGCCGGCCGGCGTTGATCTTCTCGAGGTGGTTGATGCACCGCAGGAAGGTCGACTTGCCGGACCCGGAGGGACCGACGATGCAGAAGACCTCGCCCTCCTTGACCTCCAGGTCGATGCCCTTGAGGACGTGGGTGGCGCCGAAAGACTTGTGGACGCTCTCGGACTTGACCATGGTTCGGGTCATCGCGCACCCCTCGTGCCCATCAGGCGCGGCCCGGAGGACAGGTTGCCCCTGATCTTCTGCCACGGCGTCGGCGGGAGCTCGCGCAGCGAGCCCTTCGCGTAATGCCGCTCGATGTAGAACTGGATGATGCTGAAGAAGGTCGTCATGGCCAGGTACCAAATGGCGATGGTGAAGTACATCTCCATCACATTCAGCTTCTCCGAGGAGACGTCCTGAGCCACGAAGGTCATCTCGTGGTACGTGATCACGAAGGCCAGCGACGAGGTCTTCAGCATGTTGATGAACTCGTTGCCGGTCGGCGGGATGATCACGCGCATCGCCTGGGGCAGCACGATGCGCCGCATCGTCTTGCCCTTGCTCATGCCGAGCGCCTGCGAGGCCTCGGTCTGGCCCTCGTCCACCGACTGGATGCCCGCGCGCACGATCTCCGCCATGTAGGCGGCCTCGTTGAGCGCGAGACCGAGGAGCGCCGCCACGAAGGGCGTCATGACCTCGGTCATCTCGTTCTTGTAGAACGGCATCAGGTTCAGCGTCGGGAAGATCAGCGCCAGGTTGTACCAGAGCAGCAGCTGCAGCAGCACCGGCGTGCCGCGGAAGACCCAGATGTAGAGGTTGGCGAAGCCCGAGGTCACCGGGTTCTTCGACAGCCGCATCACCGCGAGCACGACGCCGAGCACCACGCCGATCACCATGGAGAGCACGGTGATCAGCAGCGTGTTCTTGGCCCCGTCGAGGACCCGGTCGTTGAAGAGGTACTCGGGGATGTCGTTCCACTGGATCTTCGCGTTGGCGAAGGCGATGCCGAGCAGCGCCAGCAGCGCCAGCACCACGATGCCACTCACCCAGCGCCACGGGTGGCGGACCGGGATGGCCTTGATGGCCTCTGGCGGCACCGCGGTGGCGGTGCCGGTCTTGGAGTACCCGGAACCGGCCGGCGGGGTGTCGGCCGGTTCCCTCGGGTTGTAGTCAGTCACGAAAGCGTCTTTCTACGGGGCCGTGCTTATTCGTTGCCGCCGTTGACGGCGGCCTTCGTGACGGCGCCCTGCTCGACGTTCCACTTCTTGAGGACCTTGCCGTACTCGCCGTTCTCGATGATCTTGTCGAGCGCCTTGACGAGGGCGTCGCGCAGCTCCTTCTGCTCCTTCGGCACCGCGATGCCGTACGGAGCGGCCTCGACCTGCTCGCCGACGACCTCGAAGTCCTTGCCGCCGCCGGAGGTCTTCGCGTTGTACGCCGCGACCGGGAAGTCGTTCAGGTCGGCGACCGCGCGCTCCTGGCGGACCTGCAGCAGGGCCTCGGTGTCCTTGGTGAAGGGCAGCACCTCGATGGGCTTGTCGCACTTCTTGTTCTGCGCCTTGGCGATGTCGGCGGAGACCGTGCCGCGCTGCAGGGCGACCTTCTTGCCGCAGAGGTCGTCGAGGGTCTCGAGCTTGTGCGGGTTGCCCTTGTTGGTCAGGATCGAGACGCCGGCGGTGAAGTAGTCGACGAAGTCGACCTTGCCCTGGCGGTCCTTGTTGTCCGTCATCGACGACATGATCATGTCGAAGCGGCCGGTCTGCATCGCCGGGATCAGGTTGTCGAAGGTGTTGTTCTTGAACTCCACCTTCACCCCGAGCTCCTTGCCGAGCGCGTTGGCGATGTCGATGTCGACGCCGGTGGTCTTGCCGCCCTTGGTGAACTCCATCGGGGCGTAGGCGACGTCCGAACCGATCTTGAGGACGCCGGCGTCGCGGACCTTCTTCGGCAGCTCCTTGTTCAGGGAGGAGGTGCTGCCGTTGGTCTTCTCGCTGTCGCCACTGCCGCCCTCGGTCTGGTCGCCGCAGGCGGACAGGACAAGGGCGCCCGCGACCGCGAGTGCGCTCACCGCGGCCAGACGGTGCTTGGCCGGGGTGGTGCGACGGGTGGTGCTTGCGGTCATGCTGGTTCCTCCTGCGGTGATGAGGGGGTCGCCACGATCTCGCACACGCGGATGGGTGGACGAGATTCCGTTTGATTTACGGCATCCTGCCATCCGGAAGGGCCTCTTCTGACTGTCGCCCTGATCAAAATCCCATAACAGGTGGTTCGCCGGGCGACATCGCGTGCGCATATATATGCGAACCGCTGCAGAATACCCCAACGACACGGATATACGAGAATAAGTGGCATAGGCCACACACGCCCGGCCCCGGCCCCGCCTCCGGAAACGGATCCGGTAACGAATCGGACTCGCGCTCCGTAGCGGTCTTCCGGTAGAAAGGGCCGTTACACCCCTCACCCGGGGCCGCGGGCGCGTGTGCGGCGCGCTCGAGACGTTCGTACCTCCCCCTGGCGGCGGGCCACCTCGCCACCGGGACGGACGTGGTTCCCGCCCGTCTCCAACAAGGAGGCGGCCACCCTCGACATTTCCGTGACTAAAGGGGTCAATCAAAGTGGCAGCCGAGATCGTCAATCCGCCCAGCGATACGGGTTCCGAGGACGAGTTCTTCGACCCGGCCTTCGCGCTGCACCGCGGCGGGAAGATGGCCATCCAGGCAACCGTGCCGGTGAACGACAAGGACGACCTGTCCCTGGCGTACACGCCCGGCGTCGCCAAGGTCTGCAGCGCCATCGCCGAGCAGCCGGAGCTGGTGCACGACTACACCTGGAAGTCCCAGGTCGTCGCGGTCGTCACCGACGGCAGCGCGGTGCTCGGGCTCGGTGACATCGGCCCGGAGGCGTCCCTCCCCGTGATGGAGGGCAAGGCCATTCTGTTCAAGCAGTTCGGCGGCGTGGACGCGGTGCCGGTGGCGCTGGCCACGCAGGATGTGGACGAGATCGTCGAGACCGTGGTCCGGCTCGCGCCGTCCTTCGGCGGCGTGAACCTGGAGGACATCGCCGCCCCCCGCTGCTTCGAGATCGAGCGCAAGCTGCAGGAGCGCCTCGACATCCCGGTCTTCCACGACGACCAGCACGGCACCGCCGTGGTGACGCTGGCCGCGCTCCGTAACGCCGCGAAGCTCTCAGGCCGCGGGCTCTCCGAGCTCCGGGCGGTCATCTCCGGCGCCGGCGCCGCGGGGGCCGCGATCGCGAAGTTCCTGGTCGAGGCGGGCATCGGCGATGTCGCCGTGACGGACCGCAAGGGCATCGTGTCCCGTGACCGGACAGACCTGACCGCCGCCAAGCGGGAGATCGCCGAGCTGACGAACAAGGCGAAGCTGTCCGGCTCGCTGGAGTCGGCGCTGGACGGCGCGGACGTCTTCATCGGCGTCTCGGGCGGCACCGTGCCGGAGGAGGCCGTGGCCAAGATGGCGCCGGGCTGCTTCGTCTTCGCGATGGCCAACCCGAACCCGGAGGTCCACCCGGACGTGGCGCACAAGTACGCCGCGGTGGTGGCCACCGGCCGTTCCGACTTCCCGAATCAGATCAACAACGTCCTGGCCTTCCCCGGCATCTTCGCCGGCGCGCTCCAGGTCCGGGCCTCCCGTATCACCGAGGGCATGAAGCTCGCGGCGGCCGAGGCCCTGGCGGAGGTCGTCGCCGACGAGCTCTCCGCGGACAAGGTCATCCCGTCGCCCTTCGACGAGCGCGTGGCCCCGGCGGTGACCCGCGCGGTCGCGGCCGCTGCCCGCGCGGAGGGCGTGGCGCGTCGCTGAGCGAGCATGCGGACACGGAGGAGGGCGCGACGGGTTTGTCGCGCCCTCCTTGCTGTGCGCGGGTCAGCGCAGCGCCAGCACCATCGCGTCCCGGGGCGAGGCCCAGACCGTACGGGCCTCCGCGAAGCCGCCGGCCCGCAGCGTCCGCGCGTGCCAGTCCGCCGAGGGGACCGCGTCGTGGTGGTCCGACTCGCCGCGCGTCGGATCCCCGAAGATCTGGAATCGCTCGGCCGCGTACGGACCCAGCACCGGGTCCGCGGCCACATCGCGCCACCACTCCGCCCAGTCCTGCACCCCGGCCGCCGACTCCGCGGCCTGCCGCGCCTTCGCGTGCGCCCGCGCCCGCTCGTTGATCCGCGGCGTCGACTCGTCCGGCATGTGGTCGGCGTTCAGGAACACACCGCCCTCCCGTACGACCCCCGCCAGCTGCCCGTACAGCGTCGCGAGCGCGTCGGTCTCCAGCCAGTGCAGCGCCGTGGCGGTGAGCACCACGTCGTACTCCCGGTGCGGCAGCGCCGCCGTCCAGTCCGCGTCCCGCAGATCCGCGCTGACGAACTCCGCCCGCGCCTCGTCCGCGAAGTACCCGCGCGCGATCGCCAGCAGCGCCGGGTCCAGATCGACTCCCGTCGTACGGGCCTCAGGGAACCGCCGCAGCACCCGGTCCGAGATCGACCCCGTGCCGCACGCGAGGTCGAGCACCCGCGGGGCCGGGCCCGCGAACGCCTCGGTCATGTCGAGCATGACGCGGAAGCGGTCCTCGCGGTCCGGCATGTACCACTCCTGCTGCCGGTCCCAGCTGGTCTGCCAGGCCTCCCAGCCAGCGCTGATCGTCTCGGTGCCGGTCATTTGCGTCCCCTCGCTCACGTAATACCCTCGTAGCAAGGTCGCCCATTACGCGACCTCAGAGCCGACAGTAACCCTCGTCCCGTAAGGACCACAAGTGGAACTGGCCTATTACTCGGAGCTCGCCGTGCGTCTGGTGAACACGGAGGAGCCGGCTCGCGGCACCGACACGCTGACGTCCGTGGAGGTCGTGCGGGAGCTGTTCGGCCCGCAGCAGCAGGCGGCCCGCCGCGCCACCGACGCCGACGTGACCCGGCTGCGGGCGGTCAGGGCCCGGCTGCGCGCCGTCTTCGAGTCGGCCGGCGAGGGGGACGAGGTGCGGGCGGTGGACATGCTCAACGCGCTGCTGATGGAGTTCCCGGTCAGCCCGCAGATCTCCGGGCACGACCACCGCGACGAGGACGACCGGCCGCTGTGGCACCTGCACATCGCCGACCACCCGTCCAACGCCGGCGCCGGCTACACCGCCATGGCGTGCTTCGGACTGGCCACCGCGCTCACCGACTACGGCGTCGACCGGCTCGGCATCTGCCAGGCCGCGCCATGCCGTAACGCCTATATCGACACGTCGACGAACCGCTCCCGCCGCTACTGCTCGGACCGCTGCGCGACCCGCGCCAACGTCGCCGCCTACCGCGCCCGCAAGCGCCTGGAGAGCGGCCGCACGCAGGAGGCGGCCCAGCCGGCGACCGACCACACGCCGCGCTGACCCGCCGCGAGCGGCCGCACCCGCACCAGGCCGCGCGCGACGATGAGCTCGTCGGGTACGGCCCCGTACTCCCGGCTGTCGTTCTCCACGAAGCGGTTGTCGCCGAGCACCCACCAGCCGCCCTCGCGGCGCTCGATGGCGCGCTTGACCACCATCAGGTCCTGCTGGAACGGATGCCGCAACACGACGACGTCACCCGGACGCACGGCCGCGCCGTAACTCACCACCATCCGGTCACCCGGGCTGAGCGTGGGCACCATCGACGGGCCCGACACCTCGGCCACCCCGATCCGCCGCAGCCCGCGCCGCTCCCGCTCGCGCTCGGACTGCACCTGCTGCTCGGGCATCCCGGCCCTCCTCCGCGTGAATCCTCCACACAGTCCAGTCTGACCCTGGACTTTTGACCTAAGCCCATGGGGGCACTCGCCAAAACCCCCGGACTACGGAGTAATGTCCCATCTAGAAAGCGATCACGAGGAAGGACGCCCATGTTCTCTCGCCTCTTCGCCCCCAAGGTGAAGGTCAGCGCCCACTGCGACCTGCCCTGCGGTGTGTACGACCCGGCGCAGGCCCGCATCGAGGCCGAGTCGGTGAAGGCCGTGCAGGAGAAGTACCAGGCCAACGAAGACGCGGACTTCCGCACTCGCGCTGTTCTCATCAAGGAGCAGCGCGCCGAGCTTGCGAAGCACCATGTCTCGGTTCTGTGGAGCGACTACTTCAAGCCGCCGCACTTCGAGAAGTACCCGGAGCTGCACCAGCTGGTCAACGACACGCTGAAGGCGCTGTCCGCGGCCAAGGGCTCCAACGACCCGGCCACCGGCCAGAAGGCCCTGGACTACATCGCCCAGATCGACAAGATCTTCTGGGAGACCAAGCAGGGCTGAGCTACGCACAGCGCAGCAACGCACAAAGGCGCCCGGCGGATTGCTCCGCCGGGCGCCTTTGTGCGTGCGACTTCCGCGTCCGGGTCAGACGCCGGCCAGGGTGGTGCTGCCGTCGAGGATGCCGGTGACCAGGCTGAGGGGGTTCGCGGTGACGACGCTGGGGTCGAGCAGACTGCCGACGCCGCCGATGGGGAGGCCGTCGGCGGGTCCTGCGGCGGCGCTCGCGGGCGTGGATGCCAGGGCAGTCACGGCAATACCGGCAGCGATCACCACGACCGCCCGGCGGATACCTGCATGCATGACCTGCTCCTTGAGTGTGTGGGGGGAACGGACGCCCAGAGTCTGCCGGTTATGCCGCCACGCCCCCCGGGATGCACCCGATCGAGGGCGGGGCGCGAGCCCTATGATCATCCCGGGTATGCGCGGGAAGGTGGTCATCCAGCCCGGGAGTTGAGCAGATCGGCGTCGCGGTCCGCCACGCCGCGTGCCACTTCCCGCTCCGCCGTCGCGCGCGGGTGCCGGGGCAGCGCCAGGGTGGCCAGCAGCCCGAGCAGCATGCCCGCCGCGGCCACGTACACCGCCGTGCGGGTGCCGTCGGCCAGTGCGGTCCGCAGGGCCTCGCCGCGCTTGTCGCCGAGGCCCGCGTTGGCGACGGCGATGAGCAGCGCGAGGCCGATCGCGGCGCCGGACTGCTGGGTGGTGGCGGCCATGCCGGAGGCGATGCCCTGCTCCTGCGGGGCCACGCCCGACGCGGCGGCGATCCACATGCCGGTCCAGGCGATGCCCTGTCCGACGCTGGAGACGATGAGGCCCGGCACCGCCGCCGCGTAGCCGCCGTCCGCCGAGATGACGACGGCCAGCAGCGCCGTGCCGACGACCCCGATGCCGAAGCCGGTCAGCAGTGTGGCCCGGGTGGTGACGCGGGTGGCCAGGCGCTCGCCGAGCTGGGTGCCCGCGGCGATCGCGAGCGACGGCACCAGGAAGGCGAGCCCGGTGGTCAGCGGGCTGAAGCCGTACACGCTCTGGAAGAGCAGCGTCTGGAAGTACGGCAGCGCGCCGAACGTGCCCATGAAGACGGCCGTGATGGCCATCCCCGCCACCAGGCTGCGGTTGCGGAACAGCCGCAGCGGCATCAGCGGGTCGCGGCTGCGCGCCTCGACCGTGACGAAGGCGGCGAGCAGCACGACCGCGAGCGCCGCCGCTGCCAGGATCCCCGGCGAGGTCCAGCCCGACTCCGGGCCCTGCACCAGCGCGTAGACGAGGAGCGTGGTGCCGCCGGTGGCGGTGATCGCGCCCAGCAGGTCGAAGCCGCGGGCGCCGCCCGCGCGGACGTCGCGCGGGATGAAGGCCAGCGCGCCGGCCGCGACGGCGGCGGCGAGCGGGACGTTCACGTAGAAGACCGCCTCCCAGCCGAACGCGTCGGTGAGGATGCCGCCGAGCAGCGAGCCGAGGGTCAGGCCGCTGGCGCCCGCACCGCCCCAGACGGCCAGGGCGCGGTTACGGGACCGGCCCTCGGCGAAGAGCGTGTTGATCATCGAGAGGGTGGCCGGGAAGAGCAGCGCTCCGCCGAGCCCCTGCACCGCGCGCATCGCGATCAGCAGCGCCGGGTCGCCGGCGAGGCCGCCGGCCAGGGAGGAGACCGCGTACAGGCCGAGCGCGATGACGAACATCCGCCGCCGCCCCAGCATGTCCGCGGCCCGGCCGCCGAGCAACAGCAGGCCGCCGAAGGCGACCACGTAGGCGCTGACGACCCATTGCAGGGACTGCTCGGAGAAGCCGAGGTCTGCGCCGATCTCGGGGAGGGCGACGAAGACGATGTAGATGTCGAGCGCGATGATCAGCTGCGCCAGGGCGAGCACGGCCAGCACCCAGCCGAGATGGCGGGGCGCGGGTGGTGCTGGAGGTGTGGCAGGCATGGGTGGGGACCGGGACCTTTCCGCGATCGAGGGTACGACCGTACGTGGATATACGTACCGTTGTCAGTACGAGGATCCTCGTACTGTCCGCGGAGTCCTGTCAAGACCGTTCGACTGTTTACGTACGGACGGGCTATCGTGCCCGTATGGCCGTCACCCATCCCACCCGGGACCAGATCCAGCTGGACAACCTCTTCGCCGCGCTGGGCAATCCGCTGCGGCTGCAGGTCGTCCGCGAGCTGGCCGCCGACGGCGGCGAGCGGCGCTGCTCCAGCTTCTTTCCCGAGGTCGCCAAGTCGACGCTGACCCACCACTGGCGGGTGCTGCGCGAGGCCGGCCTGATCTGCCAGCGCCCGTCGGGGCGCGAACTGCTGCTCTCCCTGCGGCGCGACGACGTCGAGGCCCGCTTCCCGGGGCTGCTCGACGCGGTGCTCGGGGCGGCCGAGAGCGAGAGCGCGAAGGACCCGGCCGCCGTGCGCTAGCCGGGTCCTGTCGCGGCGGGCACTCAGCCCTCGATCGCGCTCTGGTCCATCCACATGATGTTCCAGACATGCCCGTCCGGGTCGGTGAAGCCGCGGCCATACATGAACCCCTCGTCGGTGGCGTCGCCGTGGGCCTTGCCGCCGGCGGCGAGCGCCTTGTCGACCAGCGTGTCGACGGCCTCGCGGCTGTCGGCGGAGAGGGCGATCAGGGCCTCGTTGACGGCGGCGGTATCGGCGATCTCCTGCTGGGTGAAGCCCTTGAAGAACTGCTCGGTCAGCAGCATCGCGAAGATGTTCTCGTCGATGACGAGGCAGGCGGCGTTGTCGTCGGTGAACTGCTTGTTGAACTCGTAGCCGAGCGCCTCGAAGAAGGCGATGGAGCGGCTCAGGTCCTTGACCGGCAGGTTGACGAAGATGCTGGTGGCCATGGTGGGTGTCCCTTCGGATTCTTTCGGATGCTTCCGTTTGCTGATCTCTTGTTGTCGTACGGATAGACCGGGCCCCCGCCGGAAACTCATCGCGCCTGCGCCTTCCGGTCGTTGGCGCGGCGACGTAATCTCGATTACATGCTTACTTCCGAAGAACTCGACGCCGTACGCGGCTGGTTCGCCGGACGTCTCCCCGACGGGCTCTACGCATCGCCGCTGGACGTCACCGTCGACCGCGAAGAGATCACCGTGATCGGCTCCATCCCCGCCCCCGAGCTCGCCGACGACGCCTCGGACGCGGAGCGGGAGGCGGCGGCCGAGGGCCGCATCTCCGAATTCCGCTCCCGCACCCGCAAGGAGCGCATGGCGGTGGCCCGCGCCGCCGAGAAGCGCTACCGCAAGAAGGTGTCCTGGGGCGTCGACTGCGGCGGTACCCGCGAGGTGTTCACCAATGTCGCGGCCCCCGTGATGACCCGGCTGCGGCAGCCGGAGCGGCAGGTGCTCGACACCCTCATAGCGGGCGGGGTCGCGCGGAGTCGCAGCGACGCGCTGGCCTGGTGCGTACGGCTGGTGCAGGCGAACACCGACGACTGGCTCGGCGAGCTGCGCGACTCCCTCGCCGAGGTGCAGCGGGTGCGGGCGCAGGGGCCGGACCGGGGGCCGGAGGCCACGGCGGACCAGCCGCCCGAGGACCAGCCGCCGGCGAAGGACTGACGGTCAGGCCCAGCGCACCTCGCGCGCCGCGCCCTCGTCGGCCGCGAAGTCCAGCAGCTCCTCGGCGCGCTGCTCCAGCACGGCGCGATCGCGCTTGCCGAGCGGGGCGAACGGCGTCAGCTCCGCCTCCGCCCTGCCCTTGGCGCGGGTGACGCGCCACTGCCCGGCCACGAAGCCGTCGAGCAGGATCGTGCCGAGGACCATGCCGTTGTGGGTGAAGACCCGCTTCTCGGCGGGCTTGTCGATGATCCGGGTGCGGTCGCCGTGCGAGAGCAGCGCGTTGTCGAACGGGGCCAGCAGCATCGGCTCGACCGGGGCATCGGGGTCCGGGAGCGGGGCGTCCGGGAGGTCGTAGAGCTCCTTGCCGTGCTCGTTCCGGTACGTCACCAGCCGCGGCCGCAGCCGGGTGAAGGCGGCCTTCGTCCCGGTCAGGCACGACCACTTCTGGAAGTCCTGGACGGTGGCGGGTCCGTATGCCGCGAGGTAGCGCAGGATGACGTCGTCCGGCGCCGGGTCGGTCGCCGACTCCGCGCCCAGCCACTGATCGGCGTGCGCGTAGACGAGCCCGCCACTCTCGCCCCACAGGCCGCGCGGCGGCACCTGCACCAGGGGGAGCAGGCTGCGGGCGAGATACGCGAGGGAGTTGCCGTCCCGGCCGGGGAAGGACTCGGTGAGCCGGGCGCCCAGGTCATCGTTGTGCAGCGGCCCGTCCACGAGCGCCTTCCGCGCCGCGGCGGCCACTTCCGCCGGGTCGATGCCGGGGAGCTTGCGCCCGTACTGGCTGTGAAAAAGCGTCTTGTCGAGATACGGCTGCATCACCGCGCGCAGCCGGAGCGCGTCCCGGGCGCTGACCAGGTGGATGGTGCCGCGCATCAGGACGACCCGGACCACCGTCCGCTCGGTCAGCAGCCCCGACAGATCCGCCGGCCGGAAGCCGGGGATGCGGGTGAAGAGCTGGTAGTACGGCGGGTCGCCCGCCTGTGCCTGCAGCCCGGCCACATGCTCGGCCACGTCCACGGCGCTCACGCCCGCCGATGCGCGCGGGGCGAGCCATTGGCGGTGCAGGAGCGCGCGGTTGAGGGCCCGCTGTCCGAGTACGGTCATGCCCGCGAAGGTACCTACTTTTTGCGATTGGCGTAGGCCCGCGCCGCCCGGACCCGATTGCCGCACTTGGTGGTGCACCAGCGCCGGGCGGCGTGCGAGCGCAGGAACCAGCGCGAACAGCCCTGCGCCGCGCAGGCCGCGAGCTGCTCGCCGTCGGGCCCGGTCAGCAGCTCCGCGGCGTCCTCGGCGAGCAGGGACAGCGCGGCGCCCGCGGGGTCGGCGGCGTCGGGCTCGGCGGCGCGCCGCGGGCCGGTGGCCGGGTCCCAGTCGAGGCGGGGGGTGGGA
>NZ_JAAKZV010000135.1 GCF_011044975.1 Streptomyces coryli
CCCGCACCTCATGCCCCCGACCCCGCACCGCCGCCAGGGTCTCCGCCCCCAGTCGCGACTCCGCCCGGAGCTCATCCGGCTGGCCGAGGACATCGGCATCGCTGCCCGGATGGATCGTGAACCGAGGAGCGTCCACCGCCGCCTGGGGATCCAGGCCATGGTCGATCAGGTGCGACAGCAACTGCGTATTCCACTGCACCTGCCCATCCCCGCCAGGCGTGCCGCCAACATGCTCGAGCCGATCCGCCTCATCCGTGACCAGCCAGGCATTCAGCGTGTGCAGCGGCCGCCGGCGCGGCTGCACCGCGTTCGGATGCCCTTCGATCAGGTACGCACCCCGCCCCAGGCGGTTGTTGAGGAGCACCCCCGTCCCCGGCAGGGTCGTCTTCGAGCCGAACGTGAAGGCCAGCGAGTGGATCAGGCTCACCGCTCGCCCCTCGGCGTCGACCGCGGTCAGGTACGTCGTGTCCCCATCCGCCGCCCCCGCATATCCGCGCGGAAGATCCCCCGACGAGATACGAGCCCACTGCTCCGCCAACGACTCCGCCGTCAGTGCCTCCCGCCACACCTCCGTATCGCTGCTGCACCTCTCCACCCGATCGGCAAAGGACAGTCGCGCCGCAGCCGCGAACAGGTGGATCGCCTCGTCACCCAGCCAAGGGAGGTCACCCAGGCGCCCGTTCAGCAGAGCGGCCTGATGCAGCACCATCCAGCCCGGCGTGGGGAGCGGGGTCTGGTGAATCGTGCGGCCGCCGCCGTACGACCCGGTGATGGCCGGCTGCGGCGTCACCTCGCCGCACAGCGCCCACTCTTCCCCGCTGAACGGGGCGCCCATGGCGCGCAGTTCAGCCACCGCTCGCTCGGCGAAGGCGCCCGTATAGAAGCCCCCCGGGTCAGCCGCCAGCTCCCGCAGCGTCCGAGCCAGGGCCGGCTGCGGCAGGCGCTGCCCCACCGCCGGCGCCTCACCACCCGGCAGCAGCACCCCCGCCGCCTCCGCGTCCCCCTTCAGCGCCGCAGCCGTCTCCACGATGTCGCCGCGGGTCTTGGCCGTGCACGGCAAGCCCCGCTCCGCGGCCCGTACCGCCCCCGCCCACAGATGGGACAGCTCACGTGAGGCGCCCTCGGCATGCAGGGCGGCGAGGGCGGCCGGGGCGCCGGGGACGGCCACCGACAGCGGGCCCGAGATCGGGACTGCCGTGAGGCCTTTGTCCGTATAAAAGGTGAAGTCGGCGCCGTCGGGGCCGTATCCGCTGCCGCCCACCGTCCAGACCCGGCCGTCCGGCTCGCGGACCACGGCGAAGGCGTCGCCGCCGATGCCGCACATGCCGGGCAGGGCGAGCCAGGACATGGCGGTCATGGCGAGGGCGGCGTCGACGGCGTTGCCGCCGTCGGCGAGGACGGAGGCGCCCGCGAAGGTGACCGCGGGGTGGCTGGAGGCGGCCATGCCGGTGGTGGAGAGGACGGGGGTGCGCGGGGGAGCGTCAGTCTGCGGAACGGGCATGCGGGGAGTATGCGTCACAGGTCTGTCCCAAGGCACGGGGCGGTGGACCCGGGGCTTCCGCTGTCGGTGCCATGGGACACAATGGAGGCTCTGCCGGGGGGCGGTTTACAGAGGGGTTTCATGGGCGGCGAAGGGGACAACGACAAGCTGCTGGCCGGGAGATATCGGCTGGGTGAGGTGCTGGGCCGTGGCGGCATGGGCACGGTCTGGCGGGCCCGGGACGAGGTGCTGGGCCGGACCGTCGCGGTCAAGGAGCTGCGCTTTCCGTCGAGTGTGGATGACGAGGAGAAGCGGCGGCTCATCACGCGTACCTTGCGCGAGGCCAAGGCGATCGCCCGGATCCGGTCGACCGGTGCCGTCACCGTCTATGACGTGGTGGACGAGGACGACCGCCCCTGGATCGTGATGGAGCTGATCGAGGGCCGGTCTCTCGCCGAAGTCACCCGGGAGGACGGGCCGCTGACGCCGCGGCGGGCCGCCGAGGTGGGCATCGCCGTGCTCGATGTGCTGCGGGCCGCGCATGCGCAGGGGATTCTGCACCGTGATGTGAAGCCGTCCAATGTCCTTATCTCGGATGACGGTCGGGTGGTGCTGACGGACTTCGGCATTGCTCAGGTCGAGGGGGATCCGTCGATCACGTCGACCGGGATGCTCGTCGGGGCGCCGTCCTATATTTCGCCGGAGCGGGCGCGGGGGCATCGGCCGGGGCCCGCGTCGGATCTGTGGTCGCTGGGTGGGCTGTTGTACGCCGCGGTGGAGGGGCATCCGCCGTACGACCACGGGTCGGCCATAGCGACGCTGACGGCCGTGATGACCAAGGCCTTCGATCCGCCGAAGAATGCCGGGCCGCTGGCCGAGGTCATTTACGGGCTGCTGATCAAGGATCCGGAGCAGCGGCTGGACGACCGGGGCGCGCGCGCCCTGCTCGAGTACGCGGTGAACGCGCCCGAGGAGGCCGTCGAGCCGGCGGCGGAGCTGGATGCCACCAAGGTGGTGCCGCTGCCGCCCGCGCCGGCGGCGGAGGCGGCTGCCGAGCCGGCCGCCGAGTCCGCTTCGGCTTCGGCGGCCGAGACCGCCGCGCGGCCGGCGGCTCCGGCGCGGCCCGCGGGGCCGGGGGCCGGGGAGCGGGCGGCCGCGCTCGGGGCCGTTGCGGTGCGGCGGGTCGCGGCGTTGCCGCGGCGGACGCTGATGGTGATCGCGGGGGCGCTGGCGCTGGTCGTGCTCGGCACGGTGCTGGCCGTGGCGTTGAGCGGCGGTGACGGTGGCGGCAAGGACGGCGGCGCCCAGGGGGGCGGCAAGTCGACGGCCGGAGCCGGCGAGGGGGAGAAGAAGGACCAGGACAAGGAGCAGGAGAAGGGGGAAGGCGGCGAGGGGCAGGGCTCCGGGGCCGGTGAAGGGGAGAAGGAGCCCGAGAAGCCGGACGAGAAGCAGCCGGACAAGGGTGGCGTGCCCGCCGGGTATCACACGGTGTCTGCTGGGGAGTTCCACTTCTCCATAGCCCTGCCCAAGGGGTGGAAGCGCACGGGGACGACCTCGGGGGGCGGCGGCGCGATCTTCAGCGGGGGCGACCGGTTCCCGCGGATCCAGGTCGACTACACCGGCAAGCCCGGTGGTGACGCGCTCGCGGCGTGGAAGGCCAACGAGCCGGCCGTCCGCGGTTCGAGCGACGGGTACCGGCGCCTCAGCCTTGGCGCGACCGAGTGGCGCGGCTATCCGTCGGTCGCCGACTGGCAGTTCCTGCGCACCTCGTACGGGCAGAAGACCCGGGTGCTCAACCGCGGCGTCGTGGTGGACGATTCGCATGGCTACGCGATCATGATCACCTGCCCGGCGGGTGGCTGGGACGGTGCGGAGTGCCGCACGCTGCGTAACGCCGCTTTCGCGTCCTTCAAGGTGGTGGACTGAGCCGGGGCCGTCGGACGGGGCGCTTCCGGCCAGTTCCCGGGAGTCCTGCAGTACGGGGCTCATGGGCCCGGGTGAGCACGTATGGTGATAGTCCGCGGACGGTACGCATCCGCAATGCGCGTCAATCTGACCGTATTTGACGCGCTTCCATCCAGAATATTCTTGACCACCTTCTGATTTCCGGCACGCTCTGCATGCCCTGTGGGGAGGCGCTGTGGACGACTACGCGGGTCGGGTGCTCGCCGGCCGCTACCGCCTGCCGTTGCCCGCGTCCGACGAGGAGGAGCTCGTCGAGACCCGTGCCCTGGACACCGCGAGTGGCCAGGAGGTCCTGGTGCGGCAGGTGCCGCTGCCCGAGGTGGTGGACGCGGAGCTGATCGAGGACTCGGTGGGTCCGGCGGCGGCCGGGCGCGCGGACGACGGGGTGGACGCGGTCGTGCAGCGGGCGCTGGACGCGGCCCGCGCGGCGGCGGCGATACCCGACCATCCGCGTCTCGACCAGGTCTTCGACGTCTTCGCGGAGGACGGCAGTCTGTGGGTGGTCAGCGAACTGGTGCCGGCGCGGCCGCTCGCCGCGCTGCTGCGCGAGCGCCCGCTGAGCCCGTATCGCGGCGCCGAGGTCGCCGCCGACATCCTCACGGCGCTGCGCGCCCTGCACGCGCACGGCTGGGCGCACCGGAACATCACCCCGCGGACCGTCCTGGTCTGCGAGGACGGACGCATCGTCCTCACCGGACTCGCGTCGGGCGCGGCGGAGGAAGCCCTGTGCGGCTTCGACCCGCTGCCCCCGCCGCCGGGATGGGGTGAGGCACCACGTCCGACGGGGAGTCCGGGGCCGCCGCCGGAGGCGGGGTACCCGGGCAGCGCGGGCGGTGGGAATTCCGCGCGGCGGCGACGGGGCGGCGGCCGGGCTTTAGCACAGGGCGGGAGGCTGCCGCGGCTGCCGGATCCGGTGCCGGTGCCGGGCTCCGGATTCCTGCCCGCGCGCCCGGAGATCGCGGCGTCGCGGGAGGGCGCGGGTAGCGCCCATGACGGCGGTGGCAATGCCCGCCCGCAGGATGACTATGTCGTACCACCGGGCGGCTTGGGTACGGGTGCCGCGGCCAGGGGCGGGCCGGGCGGTGGCGTACCGCCGCAGCGGGGTGCTGCTCCGCCGGGCCGGCGATCCGGCTGGCCGGAGTCCGCGATGGGCGGTGAGGCGCGATCGCACGGCGGAGTTGCGGCGCACGGCCACGCCGACGAAGGCTATGGCCCCGGGCGGGCCGGGTCGGTGGCGGCCGCGATGCAGCGGGCGCGCGCTCGCGCGCAGGAAGCGGCCCGGGTGGTCGCCGGACCCGAGTATGCGGATCAGATCGGCGCTGACCGGGGTGCCGGGGTGGGCGACGGTGGCGACTACGGCCGTTCCGGCGGCCACGAAGCCGGCGACCGCCACTCCGAAGGTGCCCCCGGGCCCGGCGAGGCCACGTACGGCGGCAGTCTCCCCGGTGCGCGCCCCGATGCATCCATCGCGGTGCCGCTGCCGGGCGGTGCGCTCGGGTCCTCCGGCCTGACCAAAGGGTCGCCGGACGCTGCCGGGCAACCGGCTGCTCCCCAGCCCGACGCTTATGCCGACTTCGAGGACGATGCCCCCCACGCCTACCGCGGTCCCACCACCCGTCTCGCCGCCGAGCGGGCTCGGCATGCGCGGATGACCATGGTCGGGGCTGTCACCGAGCGGTGGGCGCCGGAGCAGGCCGGGACGGTGCATGAGCATTGGCAGTTGGCGCCGCCGGTGGGGCCTGCGGCTGATCTGTGGGCGCTCGGGGCGTTGCTTTTTCGGGCTGTGCAGGGGCATTCGGCTTATCCCGAGGAGAATGTCGGCGAGCTGGTGCAGATGGTGTGCTCCGAGCCGCCGGCCGTCGCCGAGGAGTGCGGGGCGCTGCGGCCCGTGGTCGAGTCGCTGTTGCGGCAGGATCCCACCGAGCGGCCGGACTTCGAGGAATTGCGGGGCTGGCTGCGGTCGTTGATCCGTACCGCGCCCGAGCCGGAGATCGGGTCCCGTACGGTCACCGTGCCCACCGTCGGCCCTGGGCGCCGTCCCGGCGCCGCCCTCGGCGCGGGGCGTTCCGATCCGCGGCGGCTGCCGGTGCTGCGCCGCCGCGGCGAGCTGGTGCGGCGGCGGCGCAGTGAGGCGCCGGTGCCGTTGCACGGCAAGCACCGGCGCGGCGGTGGTGAGCGGGAGAAGAAGAAGCGCGGTCGCGGGCCGCGCAGCCTCGGCCGTACGCTCATCGCGCTGGTCTTCCTGGCGATGGCGGCGGTGATCGCGTACGCCGTGGCGTTCATGCCCAAGGCCGGCGAGAACGGGTCCGCGGGCGAGCAGCGCCGCGGCGCGATCGGCGGCGCGCGGGAGTCCGCGTCGGCCGCCGAGCCGCCGGCGGCGGCGCCCGGCGAGGGCGAGGACGAGGGCAAAAAGGACGACGACGGCGGCAAGTCCGCGCAGCAGTCGCCCACCGGCCCCGACCCCGCCGACCTGCCCAAGGGCTTCGAGCTGCGCAAGGACCGCGCGGGCTTCGAGCTCGCGGTCGACAAGGACTGGCGCCGCCTCGGCGAGAACGACCGCGGCCAGGTCAGGTATGTCGGCGGCGACTACGAGCTGGTCGTGGTCCCCGGCCGGGACACGGTCGCGAAGTACGGCAAGGACCCGATGGCGTACCAGCAGGACCGCGAGCCGGAGCTGGCGGCCTACCGGGACTCCTCGGACTGGTCCACGGCCTCCGGGCTGCGCCGCATCGACGTCGGCGAACGGGCCTCGGCGGTCGGCGAGTTCACCTGGAAGGACAGCAGCGGGCGGGCCGTGTACGCCCGTAACGCCGCGATGATCCTCGACGGGCGCTATCACGTGGTGCAGGTGCTCGGGCCGGAGTCCGAGCGCAAGGAAATCTCCGTACTCTTCGAGCAGGCGACGAATACGTATCGCAAGATCGGGTGATGCGACCCGAGATTGATGGCGCCCTGGCGCGACGACTTGTCGATACGCAGTTCCCGCGGTGGGCCGGGCTTCCGCTGCGGCGGGTGCGGCCGGGCGGCTCCGACCATGTCATCTACCGGCTGGGCGCGGAGCTTTCGGTACGGCTGCCGCGCCACGACGGGGCCATCGGGCAGGCCAGGAAGGAGCTCGAGTGGCTGCCGCGGCTCGCGCCGCACCTGCCGCTGGCCGTCCCGGTGCCGGTGGCGGTGGGGGAGCCGGATTTCGGGTATCCGTGGGCGTGGGCGGTGTCCCGGTGGCTGGAGGGTGGGGTGGCTACCGTCGAGGCGCTGGGGGAGTCGGTGGAGACGGCGGTTGAGTTGGCGGAGTTCCTGGTCGCGTTGCAGGGGTTTGCGCCGGAGTGGGTGGGGGAGCTGGGCGGTCGTACGGAGCTTGGTGGCGGGTCGCTGGACGGTCGTACGGACCTCGCCGGCAGCTCGCTGGCCGAGCGGAATGCCTCGACGCGGGCGGCGATCGAGAAGGTGAGCGGAGACTTCGACGCGGGTGCGCTGCGGGAGTTGTGGGATGCCGCGCTCGGCGCGCCCGGGTGGGGGCGGGCGCCGGTGTGGTTTCACGGGGACTTTCACACCGGGAATCTGCTGACGGTGGACGGGCGGCTCAGCGCCGTCATCGACTTCGGTGGGCTCGGGATCGGGGATCCGGCGTGTGATCTGACGATGGCGTACACGCTGATGTCGGGGCCGAGCCGGGCCGTCTTCCGGGAGGCGCTCGGGGACTCGGTGGACGAGGCCACGTGGCTGCGGGGGCGGGGGTGGGCGCTGACGACGGGGTTGAGTGCGTATACGGCTTACGCCGACGGCAATCCGCGCATTGCTGCCGCTACGACGCGGCAGATCAGGGAGGCGCTGGTGGGGTGACCTCGCCCGCCTAGACTGGCCGCCCGACCGGCCGGCCGAAGGGATCAGGGACGTGAGCAGCGCGGCGTCGAACAACGAACTCGCCCGCCGGCTCGGCACCGGTGACGCTGTCGTCATCGGGCTGGGGTCCATGATCGGCGCCGGCATCTTCGCCGCACTCGCTCCTGCCGCCGGTGCGGCTGTCTCTGGGGCCGGGCTGCTTGTCGGGCTCGGCGTCGCCGCGGTTGTGGCGTATTGCAATGCCACTTCGTCGGCCCGGCTCGCTGCTCTTTATCCCGCTTCCGGTGGCACGTATGTCTACGGGCGTGAGCGGCTTGGGGACTTCTGGGGGTACCTGGCTGGGTGGGCCTTCGTCGTGGGCAAGACTGCGTCCTGTGCTGCGATGGCGCTGACTGTTGGCGCGTATGCGTGGCCGGAGCAGCGGCAGGCTGTTGCCGTCGCTGCTGTGGTCGCGCTCACTGCCGTCAATTACCGCGGGGTGCAGAAGTCCGCGTGGCTGACTCGGGTCATCGTGGCGGTGGTGCTTGCGGTGCTCGTGGCGGTGGTGGTCAGCGCGTTGGTGGGCGGGGCTGCCGATGCCGGGCGGCTCACTGCGGGTAGCGGGGCGAGTCCGCATGGGGTGCTGCAGGCTGCGGCGTTGCTGTTCTTTGCGTTCGCGGGGTATGCGCGGATCGCGACTCTGGGGGAGGAAGTCCGGGATCCGGGGCGTACGATCCCGCGGGCGATTCCGCTGGCGCTCGGGCTCACCCTGGTCGTGTACGCGTGCGTGGCCGGAGCTGTGCTGGCGGTGCTCGGGCCTGATCGGCTGGCTGATGCGACTGCGCCGCTTGCCGATGCGGCTCGGGCTTCGGGGGCGGAGTGGTTGGCGCCGGTGGTACGGGTTGGGGCTGCCGTCGCCGCTTTGGGTGCGTTGCTTGGCCTGATTCTTGGCATCTCCCGTACGACCTTGGCCATGGCTCGCGACCGTCATCTGCCGGGCGGGCTGGCTGCTGTGCATCCGCGCTTCGCCGTGCCGCATCGGGCGGAGCTGGCTGTGGGGGCGGTGGTCGCGGTGGTGGCGGCGACGGTGGATGTGCGGGGGGCGATCGGCTTCAGCTCCTTCGGGGTGCTGGTGTATTACGCGATCGCGAACGCGTCGGCGTGGACTCTGGGGGCGGAGGAAGGGCGGCCGCCGCGGGCGATTCCGGTGGTCGGGCTGGTCGGGTGCGTGGTGCTGGCCTTTGCGCTTCCGGGGACGTCCATCGCGGTCGGCGCGGGGGTGCTGGGGCTGGGAGCGGTGGCGTATGCCGTGCGGAAGGGGCGGGGGTGACGGGCGGCGCCGGCGGCAAGTCTGCCGACGTCCGTATCCGCCGCCTTCGCGCCCGGGCGCAGCTTGTCGGTGAGGGGGCTCGGGCTGGTGAGCCGGTCGATGTCCTTGAGCAGGTCTTTGCGGTGCAGGCGCAGGATGCCGGTGCTGCGGCGCTTGGGTTGCGGGCTCGGGGGGTGCGGGAGTGGGGGCAGGTTGCTGCTGCTTTGGAGGGGGAGCGGTCGGTTTTTCGTGGGTGGTTCATGCGGGGCACGTTGCATCTTGTGCCGGCTACGGATGCCCGTTGGCTGCTCGGGCTCTATGGGCCGCGCAATATTGCCGCCAATGCTCGTCGCTATCGCGAGCTCGGTCTCGATGATGCGCTGTGTGAGCGGGCGGAGCAGCTGCTTCTCAAGGCGGTCGTGGAGCATGGGCCGCTCACCCGCGCCGAGCTCACTGAGCGCCTTACCCGTGGTCTTGGCATCCCGGCCAAGGGGCAGGCGGCCATCCATCTCATCAGCCGCGCCTGTCTGGCGGGGCTGATCTGTCACGGGCCGGAGAAGGGTGGTGAGCAGGCGTTCGTCGCCCTCGGTGACTGGTTGCCGGAGGCGGGTGCGGTGCCGGGTGATCCGGTTGCGGAGCTGGCCCGGCGTTACGGTCGTGCCTATGGGCCCGCCGACGCGGAGGACTTTGCCGTGTGGTCGGGGCTGCCTAAGTCGATGGCTCGTGCGGCCTGGGAGCCGGTCGCGCCGGATCCGCTGCCGGGGCGCCGCGAGGCCGATGTCCGGCTCCTCCCCATGTACGACGGTCACTGGCTCGGCCATCGCGATCGCAACGGGGCCGATGGGCGGATCCGGCCGGGCGGGGGCCAGATCCGCGCGGCGGTCGTCGCTGACGGGGCTGCCGTCGGCACCTGGAGCCGGCCGGGTGGCACGGTCCGTATCGATCTCTTCGGGGAGGCCGGTTCCGTCGCCGTCGAGGCCGAACAGGCCGCCGTGACGCGCTTTCTTCATCCGTAACCGAACAAACCTGCCAGCAATTGCTGGCAGATTCCGTGAAGAGTGGTTACCGGCGGGTACCCAAGGCGTCACGAGACGCCTACCCTCGGCTGCATGACGGACACGCAGGTCGTAGGCAACCCCACCGCAGCCGCCCCCGCGGGCGGCACCCGCACTGCCCAAGATGTCGTCACTCCCGACGTCGTCGCCCGGCTCACCCGCGGTGTCACCGGCTCCGGCGCCACCGCCAACCACACGCCGTTCACCGGAGAGAAGCTCGCCGATCTGCCGGAGTCGACGCCGGAAGACGTCGCCGCCGCCTTCGAGCGGGCGCGGGAGGCCCAGCGGGCCTGGGCCGCCACGCCGGTGCGCAGGCGCGCCGCGATTCTGCTGCGCTTCCACGATCTGCTGCTGCAGCGGCAGGGCGAGGTCCTCGACCTCATCCAGCTGGAGACCGGCAAGGCCCGGCTGCACGCGCACGAGGAGGTGCAGGCCGTCGCCGTCGCCGCCCGGCACTACGGGCGTAAGGCGCCGGCCTATCTCGGGCCGAAGCGGCACACCGGCGCCATCCCGACCCTCACCAAGGTCACCGAGCTGCGCCACCCGCGCGGTGTCGTCGGTCAGATCGCGCCCTGGAACTACCCCCTCGAGCTCTCCATCGGCGACGCCCTCCCCGCCTTCGTCGCGGGCAACGCCGTCGTGATGAAGCCCGACACCGAGACCGCGCTGACCGCACTGTGGGCGCGCGAGCAGCTCATCGAGGCCGGGCTGCCGGAGGCCGTGTGGCAGGTCGTCCTCGGGGACGGGCCCGTCGTCGGGCCCGAGCTCGTACGGCACGCGGACTACGTCTCCTTCACCGGCTCCACCCGCACCGGGCGGGAGGTCGCCCAGGGTGCTGCCGCCCGGCTGGTCGGCGTATCGCTCGAGCTCGGCGGCAAGAACGCCATGCTGGTGCTCAAGGACGCCGACCTCGACAAGGCGGCGGAGGGCGCGACCCGTGCGTGCTTCTCGTCCGCCGGGCAGCTGTGCATCTCCATCGAGCGGCTGTACGTCCACGACTCGGTCGCGGACGACTTCCTGCGCCGCTTCGCCGAGCAGACCAAGGCGCTCAAGCTCGGCAATCACCTCGGTTACGGGGCCGACATGGGCTCGCTCGTCGGCGAGCGGCAGATCGAGACCGTCAAGCGGCATGTGCAGGAGGCCGTCGACAAGGGCGCCAAGGTGCTGGCCGGTGGGCGCGAACGGCCTGACCTCGGGCCGTACTTCTACGAGCCGACGATTCTTGACGGCGTGCACGCGCCCATGTCCGTATGCGAGGAGGAGACCTTCGGACCCGTCGTCTCCATCTATCGCTTCCACGACGAGGACGACGCCGTCGCGCGTGCCAATGCCACGCCGTACGGCCTCAATTCGAGTGTCTGGACCAAGGACGGCCGCCGCGGCCGCGCCATCGCCGCCAAGCTGCGGACCGGCACGGTGAACGTGAACGAGGGCTACGCCTCCGCCTACGGCAGCGTGCAGTCGCCGATGGGCGGCATGGGCGACTCCGGGCTCGGGCGGCGACACGGCTCCGAGGGGATCCTCAAGTACACCGAGGCGCAGACCGTCGCGCAACAGCGCATTTTGCCGATGGCGCCGTCGATGGGCTTCACCGACGAGAAGTACGCGGCCTTCATGAGCCGCAGCCTGCGCCTGCTCAAGGCGGCGCGCTTCCGCTGAGCCGCCGGGAGCCGCCACCCCTATATCCGCACCAGTCCGCTCCGGGAGGGACACCCGTGTACGACTACGACGTGATCGTCATCGGTTCAGGCTTCGGCGGCTCGGTTTCCGCGCTGCGCCTGACCGAGAAGGGGTACAAGGTGGCCGTCCTGGAGGCCGGCCGCCGCTACACCCCGGAGACGCTGCCCAAGAACAGCTGGGATCTGCGCAGTTACCTGTGGGCGCCGAAGCTCGGGCTCTACGGGATCCAGCGCATCCACCTGATGTCGAATGTCATGATCCTGGCGGGCGCGGGGGTGGGCGGCGGCTCGCTCAACTACGCCAACACCCTGTACGTGCCGCCGGAGCCGTTCTTCCGCGACCGCCAGTGGGGACACATCACCGACTGGCAGCAGGAGCTCGCCCCGTACTACGAGCAGGCCCAGCGGATGCTCGGCGCCCGGCTCACCCCGGCCATGACGCCGTCCGACGTCGAGCTGAAGGCGGCGGCGGAGCGGATGGGCTGCGGGGACACCTTCCACATGGCGCCGGTGGGCGTCTTCTACGGCGACGGCAACGACGCCGACGGTGTGAAGGCAGGTCCTGGCGAGGAGGTCCCGGACCCGTTCTTCGGCGGGGCGGGCCCGTCCCGTAAGGCCTGCATGGAATGCGGCGAGTGCATGACCGGCTGCCGGCGCGGCGCGAAGAACACCCTCACCGAGAACTACCTCTACCTCGCGGAGCAGGCAGGCGCCGTCATCAAGCCGATGACGACCGTCAGCGAGGTGGCCGAGCACCCGGACGGCGGCTACACCGTCACCACCGTCCCGACCGACAAGCGCAAGCGCGGCAAGCGCACGACGCTGCGGGCCGAGAAGGTGGTGGTCGCGGCCGGCACGTACGGGACGCAGACGCTGCTGCACACGATGCGCGACACGGGGCGGCTGCCGCGGCTGTCGGCGAAGCTGGGCGAGCTGACCCGCACCAACTCCGAGGCGCTGACCGGGGCGTTCACCTTCCCGCGCGGCTGGCGGAAGCTGCGCGGCAAGGACGAGCAGCTGGACTTTACGCGGGGCGTGGCGATCACCTCGTCCATCCACCCCAATGAGTCCACGCACATCGAGCCGGTCCGCTACGGCAAGGGCTCGAACTTGATGGCGCTGATGTGCATACCGGGCTACCACAAGCGCAAGACGGCGGCGGGGCGCGCGCTTTCGGGCATCTTCCGCGGCTATCTGCGGCACCCGCTGGCGGTGCTGCGCATCCTCGGCAGCAACAAGTGGTCCGAGCGCACCATCATCGCGCTGGTGATGCAGACCAAGGACAATTCGCTGAATACGAGCCGGAAGAAGCGCGGCCTCTTCGGCAAGGGCCTGCTCACCGCCGAGCAGGGGCACGGCGAACCGAACCCCGTGCACATCCCGGAGGGCGCGACGGCGGCCCAGGAACTGGCCGACGCGATCGGCGGCGTCGCCGGCACCAACATCGGCGAGATCATGAACTCCCCGCTCACCGCCCACTTCCTCGGCGGCTGCCCGATCAGCGACTCGGCGGACGGCGGCGTCATCGACCCGTACCACCGGGTGTGGGGCCACCCCGGCATCTCGGTGGTCGACGGCTCCGCGGTCTCGGCGAACCTGGGGGTGAACCCGTCGCTCACGATCACCGCGCAGGCGGAGCGGGCGATGTCGCTGTGGCCCAACAAGGGCGAGGCGGACGGGCGTCCGGAGCAGGGGGCGGCGTACGAGCGCCTGGCGGCGGTGGAGCCGGTGCGGCCGACGGTGCCGAAGGAGGCGTACGGGGCGTTGCGACTGCCGGTGCTGCCCGTACCGAAGGTGCCGGCAAAGAAATCGAGCCTGTCGGCGGAGGCCGAGGCCAAATCAAGCCCGGCCGGCGCTTGAGGCCGAGCGCCGCAGGCGCGATATCCGCGCGCAGCGCGGCCCCGTAAAAAGACACAGTCGCGGTCGCTCCAAGGCGTCCCCAGGAGCGACCGCGACATCGCGGTGACCGGGCTGCTGTCCCCTGCTGTCCAGTCACCTGGGGGCGAGGTCCCACGACGCGCACCGCCGGAATGAGCTCAGCCGACGCGCCTCATCGCCCCTCGGGCCCGCCCGCCCTCGCACTGGGCAGGGCCGGCACGGACAACGGGTCCAACGAAGCCACCCCCACCCGGTAACGGGGTCGGCCCCCGCGCACCCGTAGCGCACGCGCGGGCCCCACGGCGCGCGCCGCCGTCACACGCGCCCGCGGCACAGCTCCAGCAGCGTCATGGCCAGCGCGGTCCCGGGGCGCCCGAGCTCGTCGCGGTACGTGCTGAGGATCTCCATCTCGCGGGAGAGGTTCACCCGCCGCCCGCCCGAGGCGATCCGGGCCTGCTGGATACGGGCCGAGACGGCCATCCGTTCCTGCACGAGCGCGATGATCCGCCCGTCCAGATCGTCGATCCGCTCGCGGGCGCCGCTGATCAGTTCCGCCGCCTCGCCGGTGTGGGCGCCGGTCCGCTCGGTAGCCGTGGTGCTCATCTCGTTCTCTCCTGTATGTCATCCCCGGAGAGCGGCCGGCCCTGCGGCGCCAACGCGAAGCGCCCCGGGCCTTTGCCGGCCCGGGGCGCCTGATGAAGTCGCGTGGAGTGGATCTACGCAGCGCGACCATGGCAGCCGGACGGGCCGGTGCCATAGGTAAAGAGGAAGCTGCGCTTGATCACGCCTGAAGTATGCCACGGCAAGGTGAACGGTGGCACGCCATTAGAATCAGAGGACATCTCCTCATCCACCCCGCCGGAAGGCCGCCGCAGTGGCATCAGCGACCCCCGAGACCCCCGACACCGTTCTCGTCGTCGACTTCGGCGCCCAGTACGCGCAGCTCATCGCCCGCCGCGTGCGCGAGGCCCGTATCTACAGCGAGATCGTGCCGTCCACCATGCCCGTGGCCGAGATCCTCGCGAAGAACCCCGCGGCGATCATCCTGTCCGGCGGCCCCTCCTCCGTCTACGCCGAGGGTGCCCCGGCCATGGACCGCGCGCTCTTCGAGGCCGGCGTCCCGGTCTTCGGCATGTGCTACGGCTTCCAGCTGATGGCGCAGACCCTCGGCGGCACGGTCGACAACGACGGCAGCCGCGAGTACGGCCGTACCGAGCTGACCGTCTCCCGCCCCGACTCCACCCTCTTCGAGGGCACCCCGGTCAAGCAGGACGTCTGGATGTCGCACGGCGACGCCTGCTCGGCCGCGCCCGAGGGCTTCATCGTCACCGCCGCCACGGACGGCGTCCCGGTGGCCGCCTTCGAGAACGACGCCAAGAAGCTCTTCGGCGTCCAGCACCACCCCGAGGTCATGCACTCGACCTACGGCCAGCAGGTCCTGGAGCACTTCCTCTACCGCGGCGCGGGCCTGAAGCCGACCTGGACCACGGCCAGCGTGGTCGAGGAGTCGGTGGCCGCCATCCGCGAGCAGGTGGGCAGCAAGCGCGCCATCTGCGGCCTGTCCGGCGGCGTGGACTCCGCGGTCGCCGCGGCCCTCGTCCAGAAGGCCATCGGGGACCAGCTGACCTGCGTGTACGTCGACCACGGGCTGATGCGCAAGGGCGAGTCGGAGCAGGTCGAGAAGGACTTCGTGGCGGCCACCGGCGTGCAGCTGAAGGTCGTCGAGGCCGAGGAGCGGTTCCTGTCCGCGCTCGCCGGGGTGTCCGACCCCGAGGAGAAGCGGAAGATCATCGGGCGCGAGTTCATCCGGGTCTTCGAGCAGGCGCAGGCGGAGATCGTCGCCGAGGCGCCGGGGGACCAGCCGGTCGAGTTCCTGGTGCAGGGCACCCTCTATCCGGACGTGGTCGAGTCCGGCGGCGGTACCGGCACGGCCAACATCAAGTCGCACCACAATGTCGGCGGGCTTCCCGAGGACCTCGAATTCCAGCTGGTCGAGCCGCTGCGGCGGCTCTTCAAGGACGAGGTCCGGATGGTCGGCAAGCAGCTCGGCCTGCCGGACGAGATCGTTCAGCGGCAGCCGTTCCCCGGGCCGGGGCTCGGCATCCGGATCGTCGGCGAGGTGACGAAGGAGCGGCTCGACCTGCTCCGTGACGCCGACGCCATCGCCCGCGAGGAGCTGACCGCGGCCGGCCTGGACACCGAGATCTGGCAGTGCCCGGTCGTGCTGCTCGCGGACGTCCGCAGCGTCGGCGTGCAGGGCGACGGGCGTACGTACGGCCATCCGATCGTGCTGCGCCCGGTCTCGTCGGAGGACGCCATGACGGCGGACTGGACGCGGATGCCGTACGACGTGCTGGCGCGGATCTCCACGCGGATCACCAATGAGGTGGCGGATGTCAACCGCGTCGTTCTCGACGTGACGTCGAAGCCGCCGGGCACCATCGAGTGGGAGTGACTTCCCTCCGCTGACGTCAACCATGCGCCGCCGCCCGACCTTTTCGGGTGGCGGCGTTGGCGTAACCAGCGACTATCAAGCTCTATGTCAATAAATCACCGTCCAACCCGCGGACCCGGCGGACGCGATCCCGGCCGGGTGCGGCACAATTCCGTTTCATCGCATGGACAGTTCAGTGCTGGCGTGGACGATCGGGTGGGGTGGCGTTGCAACGTGGCGGTGGAGGCGATGCCCGAGGAGCACGGAGAGCCGGGCAAGAGCGGCGGGCCCGCTGAGGACTTCGCACGGCAGCGGGACGGCTTCGCCGCGGGCGAGGGCGTGCCCGACGGCGTCGCGCACTCCGCCGGCGCCTCCCGGCAGTGGATCTCCGACGAGCTGACCCGCTCCGCGGACGAGCTCGCCGCGAAGGCGCGTGCGGCGGGCGAGGACTGGCTGCGCGGGCTGTGGCCGCGGACTGCGATCGTGGTCGGCGCCGGATACGTGGTTCTGGTCCTGATCGCGGGCCTCACCGCGATCGGCGCCGGCTGGACCGCCGCCCGCACCGCGGCGGTTGTCGCCGGGGCCGTCACCGGCGGCCTGCTTGCCGGCGCCGCCTGGCTGCACCGGGAGCGGGGCGGGGTGATCGCGCCGCTGGTCGGCGAGGACGGGCGGCTGTCCACGTCGCGGGCGGTGGCCGGGGGGTGGGTGGTCTTCGCCGCCTTCGCCGTGCTGCAGGCGGGCTTCGCGCACGCCTTCGGCGCGTCCGGGGCGAGCGGCGGCCGGCTCGGCGGGTTCGTCACCGTGCTGGCCGTGACCTGCGGCGTCGCGGTGCTCGCGCGGGGTGTGGTGGCCGTACGGCTGCGGGAGCACCATCTGCAGAAGGTGGCCGCGGACCGGCCGCGCGCCGCCGACCTGCTCACCGACGACTCCGGGCGCGGCAGCTTCCTCGACGCCGCGTACGCGCTCGTCTCGGCCGCCGTCCTGCTCTACGCCGCCGTGGCCCTCGGCCGCGCGCCCGCCGAGCCGCCGCACGTGCCGTGGGGGCTCGCGGGCGTCGTGTGCGTCGGGGCGGTCGCGTATCTCATCGGCAAGGTCATGGAGGGCGGGCGCCCGAAGGTGCTCTCGGTGGTGCGCGCCCGGGAGGCCGGCGATCTGCACGCGCCGGTCCGTAACGGCGACGACATCGAGGTCCGCGGCACCGCCTTCGTCCCGCCGGGCGCCACCAGCCCCGCGCAGCTGGCGCGGACGGTCGTACGGATCGGCGGGGTCGACGTCCACGTGCCGCTGATCCCGGTGGCCGGCGGCTTCGCGAACCCGTCGGACACCCGGCTGACCGTGCCGGTCCCCGCGGAGGTCGAGCCGGGCCGGGTGAAGGTCCTGGTGATCACGGCTTCCGGTGCGCGCTCCAACGCGGTGGAACTCGACATCGTCGACTGAAACGCGGGATCCCCGCGACTGAACGCTTCGGCGCCGGTCTTACGTACCCCTCCCCGCAGGCGAAACAATGTCCGAGCGGGACGGCGACGGGAGAGGCGGCACCATGACCCACGCGGATCGGACAGTCGGCATCGGCGGCTCCGGCCCCCTCGGAGGCGATCCACTCCCCGGATCCGGCCCGGGCGGCCGCCTCCGGGCCCAGGGCAGCGCCTTCGCGCTGCTGCCCCTGCGCCTCTTCCTCGGCATCACCTTCATCTACGCCGGCCTCGACAAACTCACCGACAAGGCCTTCCTCGACGAACGCGGCCCCGGCTCCCTCGCCGAACAACTCGACAACATCGAGAAGACCGCCGCCATCCAGGGCATGATCGACCTCGCCCAGAAGAACCCGCAGGCGGTCGGCTGGATGATCCTCCTCGGCGAACTGGCCGTCGGCATCGGCACCCTCCTCGGCCTCCTCGCCCGGGTGGCGGCGGCGGGCGGCGCCCTGATCTCGCTGTCGCTCTGGCTCACGGTGAGCTGGGCCGTCGAGCCGTACTACTACGGCAACGACCTCATCTACCTGATGGCCTGGCTCCCGCTGATCCTCGCGGGGGCGCCGTATTTGTCCCTCGATGCCCTGCTACGCCTCCGTCGCCGCCGATATGGCCAGCAACTGTTCGGTTAGCCCTGGCCGTCGCGGGGCTGATCGCCGGGCCCGGACCGCGCCTCGTCGGTGCCAAGGCGGTTGTATTCGCCGCGTAGTTGGTCCATGGGCATGGCCGGGAGGGTGTCCGGGGGTGGGATGGGGTCGTGGGTGGCTGCGGCGTCGGCGAGGCGGCGGCGGGTGCGGCCGGCGGCGTAGGTGACTGCGGCTACCAGGCCGGCCAGGGCGAGGCCCAGGGCTACGCAGAGGGGGAGTAGCCACCAGTAAGGGAGGGGCAGGTCGCCGGTTGCGGCGGCCGCGTACAGGGCGGCCGCCGTGAGCAGGACGAGGCCCGCGATGAGCTTGGCGGGTTCGAAGTCATGGCGTTGGCGTCGCACGGTCCACCTCCAGCTGTCCCACGCCGACCTCCAGGTCGAGGTTCAGGGTGCCGCGCGGCTTGCCGCCGTCGCGAGGGTGGATCGTGAGCTGTTCCTTCTGGTCCGGGCGGACGTCGACGTTCTTGTCGGTGTCCAGCGGGAGCTGGAGGTCGCCGACGCCGACATCGGCGCGGACCTCGATCCGCATGTCGTCGGGCACGATCACGTGCAGCCGGCCCGCGCCCACCTCCGCCTTGATGTCGGGCACCGACTCGCCCTTCTTCAGCTCCAGCGCGGACAGGTCGAGCCGGCCCTCGCCGGTGCCGAGTTCGTAGGACTCGTGCACATCCGCCGCCGCGGCCGGGCGCCAGGTCTCGCGCAGCCACTCCGCCTTGACGCCGTTCGGCAGCGCCAGCGTGCCCGCCAGCAGCGCCGTGGTGATCAGCGCCCAGACGACCGTGCCGCCGCCGGTGCGCCCGTACCAGGCGCTGATGACGAAGCCGAGGCCGAAGACGCCGAGCGCGGTGGCGAGGCCGATGGCGAGCGCGGTGGGCTGCGGCTCCGACTCCCAGGCGATCGCGCCGGCGGCGGCGCCGATGACGAGCGCGGCGAGGAAGGTCCAGCCGCCGATGCCGGCGGGGCCGCGGTCGGCGGCGTTACGGGCCGCCGGGCGCAGCTTCGAGAAGGACGGCCACCTGGACGCGGCGGCGACCGAGGCGTCGTCGTCCGGGCCCCAGAGGTAGCCGGTGGTGCCGTCCTTGGTCAGCGGGTCGCGCCACCACGACGGCGACTTCGGTACGGGCGGTGGCGCCGTCTCGGGCGGGGCGTCGGCGACCGCGTGCGCGGTGGCCTCGTCGGTGGGGATCTCGCCGGTCTCGGTCTCGCGGCGGTGCCGCGACCAGTACGCGGCGCCGGCGGTGACCAGGGCGAGCATCGCGGCGAAGGTGAGCACGCCGCCGCGGTTCAGCATCGACAGGAAGAGCCCGCAGCCGACCACCATGAAGAGGAGGGCGGTCAGGGCCTGGCCCTCGACGCGCCCCGAGAGCAGCCGGCGCGCCTCGTTCTCGCGGTCGCCCTCCAGCGGCAGCACCAGCCAGAGGATCCCGTACGCGACGAGCCCGAGCCCGCCGGTGATGGCGAGGACGCCGAGGACCACGCGGAAGATCAGCGGGTCCAGGTCGTAATAGCGGCCGAGGCCGCCGCAGACCCCGCCGAACGTCCGGTTCGGGGCACGCCGCCGCTCGAGCCCGGCCGGGGCGGCCTGCTCGGCTTCGGTCGCGTCCTCGGGGGGCGCCGACGGCGTAGTGCTGGTCATGCTCTCTATGGTGAGGCAGCGGACGGCCGGGCGGTATCGGCCACGACCCGGAGGTGCCCCTGACTTTGCCGCGGGTGTCTCAGGGCTCCTTAGGGGCTCAGCCCTGATGCCCGGACGCCCCCACCCGTGTGACTATCAGTGGCATGACCGCCCACGCCCCGACCGCCGCCGCCGAGACCGCCCCGCGGAAGCTGTACCGCAGCGCCGACGGCCGCATGCTGGGCGGCGTGGCGCGCGGGCTCGCCGGGCACCTCGGGGTGCCGGTGTCGTGGGTGCGGATCGTCTTCATCGTGCTGTGCATGACCGACGGGCTCGGGCTGCTGCTGTACGCGGTGTTCTGGTTCGTGGTGCCGCTCGGGCAGGGCGGCGTCGAGACGGCGGCTGTTACGCCCGGCGTCCGCAAGCGGCTGCGGCGGCCCGACCGGGGCCAGGTGCTCGCGATGATCGCGATGATCATCGGAGCCGGGATCTTCATCGGCGGCCTCGACCTAGGCCGTACGAACGCGGTCGTCTGGCCGCTGCTGCTGGTCGCCGCCGGCGTCGCGCTCGTCTGGCGGCAGGCCGACAACGCCCGCCGCGCCCACTGGGCCGAGGTCTCCCGCCGCCGCCGGCTGATCCCGCTCGCCCGCGGCGCGGCCGGCGTCGCGCTGACGCTGGCGGGCGTCTCGGCCATCTTCATCATCCAGGGCTCCACCCGGCACCTCGCCTCCGTGCTGCAGGCGTCCCTGGCCGTGCTGGTCGGCACGGCGCTGCTCGCCGGGCCCTGGCTCGTACGCATGGTGCAGGACCTCTCGGAGGAGCGCACGATGCGCATCCGCGCCCAGGAGCGCGCGGAGGTCGCGGCGCATGTGCACGACTCGGTGCTGCACACCCTGACCCTGATCCAGCGCAACGCCGACGAGCCCGGCGAGGTCCGCAAGCTGGCCCGCGCCCAGGAGCGCGAGCTGCGGGCGTGGCTCTACAAGCCCGAGGGCACCGGCAAGGAGGAGGCGGACGAGCCGGAGAAGCTGGCCGACGCGGTCCGTAAGACCGCGGCCGAGGTGGAGGACTATCACGGGGTGCCGGTGGAAGTCGTCTGCGTCGGCGACTGCGAGCTCGACGAGGCGCTGGCCGCACAGCTTCAGGCCGCGCGCGAGGCAATGGTGAACGCCGCGAAGTACGGTGGCGACGGCGGCCCGGTGCAGGTTTTCGCGGAGGTCGAGGGGCGGACGGTCTTCATCTCCGTACGGGACCGGGGTCCGGGCTTCGACCTGGATGCGGTACCTGCCGACAGAATGGGTGTACGCGAGTCCATCATCGGCAGGATGGAACGCAACGGCGGCACCGCCCGCCTGCGGGCCGTGCCGGACGGCGGCACGGAAGTGGAGCTTCAGATGGAGAGGGTCGCGACATGAGCGACGAGGTTGCTGAGGTCTCGCCGAGCGAGGGCGAGGGCAAGCGCCAGGTGCGGGTCGTGCTCGTCGACGACCACCGGATGTTCCGGGCCGGGGTGCAGGCGGAGATCGGCGTCACGGAGACGACGGGCGTCGATGTGGTCGGCGAGGCGGGTGACGTCGACCAGGCGGTCAATGTCATCACGGCCACGCGGCCGGAGGTCGTGCTGCTCGACGTGCATCTGCCGGGTGGCGGTGGGGTCGAGGTGCTGCGGCGGTGTGCGGCGCTGATGGCGGATGCGGAACGCCCGGTGCGGTTCCTGGCGCTGTCGGTGTCGGATGCGGCGGAGGATGTCATCGGGGTCATCCGGGGTGGGGCGCGCGGGTACGTCACCAAGACGATCACGGGGACGGATCTGGTGGGGGCGATCTTCCGGGTCTCGGACGGTGACGCGGTCTTCTCGCCGCGGCTGGCGGGGTTCGTGCTGGACGCCTTCGCGTCCACGGACGCGCCGCCGGTGGACGAGGATCTGGACCGGCTGACGCAGCGGGAGCGGGAGGTGCTGCGGCTGATCGCGCGGGGGTATGCGTACAAGGAGGTCGCGAAGCAGCTGTACATCTCGGTGAAGACGGTGGAGTCGCATGTGTCGGCGGTGCTGAGGAAGCTGCAGCTTTCCAACCGGCATGAGTTGACGCGGTGGGCTACGGCGCGACGGCTGGTGTGACCTGACGGGTGGGCGGGCGGCTGCCGGTCGCGCTGCGGGTTTCCGGCGCTGCGCGCCGGGGGGCTCTTCCCACCCA
>NZ_JAAKZV010000136.1 GCF_011044975.1 Streptomyces coryli
CCCCCACCCGGGCCCGCCGCGCCAGCGCGAGCGGCGTCTGCAGCAGCGCTCCTACGGGCATGACCAGGAGCATCGCCAACACCATCACGGCCTCGTCGCCGCGGCCGAGGGCGTACAGATCGGTGAGCCCAGGGGTGGCGGTGCGCAGTCCCCAGGCCTTCCACCACAGCAGCGCGAGCAGCAGCGAGCCGGCCGCGGAGACGACACCCGCGACCGGCCGCGCCCATTCCGTCTTGGAGCTCGAAGTCATCCGCGGATGATCGCACAGCCCCAACTGGCGGCGTTCTCAGCCCTCCCGGGCCCTCAGCGGAACGCCGGCATGATCTTCTCGGCGATCAGCCGCAGCTGCGTATCCGCGCCCGCCACCCCGTCCAGATCCCGGCCGGTGAAGGCCTTGACCAGGCTGCGGTCGGTGATGGCCGAAATGATGTGGTTGACGCCGCTCGGCGCGATGTCCCGCTGGATCTTCTCCAGGCACTCCTCGGGCGTGCCCGCCACCGACAGCCGCTCGGTGATGTCGGGCGTCGTCAGCTCGATCCCGCGCGCCAGGTCGCCGGCGCCGATCGCGTCGATGATGGGCTTGAGCTCGGCCGGGTCGACGCCGTTCCGTACCAGCTGCTCCTCGGGCATGGACGAGGCGTAGATGCCGACCATCGACCGGGCGGCCTCCTTCGCCGCCGCCGAATCGGGCCCGGTGGCGAAGACGATCCAGGCCCCGATGTCGAGCGACCGCCAGTCCTTTCCGGCCTTCTCGGCGCCGGCCCTGATGTGCCGCACGGCGTAGTCGTACGCCTCCCGCGTATACGACAGCGCGTGATGGCAGCCGTCCGACAGCTCCCCGGCCGCCTCGAAGGACTTCGGCCCGCGCATCGCCCCGAGCAGCACCGGCAGCTTCTCCTGTACGGGCCGGGCGAAGGTGAAGAGCCCGTCGTACGTGTAGAACTCGCCGCGATGCGTGATCGCCCCGTCGTCCAGCAGCGTCCGTACGACGTGCAGCGCCTCTTTGGTCCTGGACAGCGGCTTGATCCGGGTCCAGTCCACCCCGTACTGGGCGAGCAGCCCGAAGTTCCCGCAGGACAGCACGCCTTCGGCGCGGCCGCCGGAGAGCTCGTCGAGGGTGGCGAGGGACTGGGCGATCAGCGTCGGCTCGCGCAGCACCACGGGCGACAGGCTCGGCCCCATGCGGATCTGCCGCGTCTGCCCGGCCGCGGCGGCGAAGAGCAGCCACATGTCCTTGTGCCAGGTCTCGTCGGCGGCGTAGACGGCGTGGAAGCCGAGTTCGTCGGCGAGCCGGATGGAGGCGATGGACTCGGTGAGCGGGTAGTCGGGCAGCATGGCGTAGCTGAACTTCACGTGCGGGCCTTCCCCTCGTGGACGCGTACAGGTCACAGGCGTCCTGAAGCCTGGTGTCCTTGACGCGCACACGTCGAGCCCGGAATAAGACAGTCCGTCAGCGCGGTGCGGTCAGCCGAACGCGCCCAGCTGCCAGCCGCCGTCGTTGGACAGCGTCTGTCCGGTCATCCAGCCGCCCTCGTCCCGGGCCAGCCACTCCACCAGGTTCGCCACGTCGTCGGGCTCGCCCCAGCGCTTGAACGGCATCTTCGAGGCCACGAACTCGTACAGCTCACCGCCCGGCTCGGCATATCCCGTGTTCACCGGCCCGGGATCAATGCAGTTGACGGTGACCCGGCGCGCGGACAGCTCCATCGCCAGCGACTTGGTGATCTGCTGCAGCGCGCCCTTGGTCGTGACGTACGGGATCTCGCCCTGCATCGGCGCGAAGTACTGCCCGGACGTGAACATCACCATCCGCCCGCCGGGCCGCGAGTGGTCCCGCACGGCGGCGTACCGCTGCGCGAGCAGCAGCGTCGCCCGCACATTCACCGCCCAGCACAGATCCAGCTCGGCCGCGGTCGAGGAGGCGAGGTCGTACGTGCTCGACCGGGCGTGCGTGGCGATCAGCAGGTCGAGGCCGCCGAACGTCGCGGTCGCCGCGTCGACGAGCGCCGCGGGCGCGGCCGGGTCGGCGAGGTCCGAGGAGCGGGCGACCACCCGCCCGGCGCCCGCCGGCAGCTCGCCGGTGAGCTTGGCGGCGACGCCTTCGGCGCCCACCGGGTCGGCGCCCCACGGCATTTCGTCGTCGTGCGGCGCCCAGGAGTGCGCCATGACGTCGGCGCCGAGGGTGGCGAGGCGGCGGGCAAGGGCGTAGGCGATGCCGACGCGGCGGCTGACGCCGGTCACGAGGGCCACGCGGCCGTGCAGGGGGAAGGCGTTGGCGGGCGTCTCAGGCATGCCGCCCACTGTGGCACACCGTCAGCGGCGGTCGTCGTCGCCCTCCGCGGCCTTCTCGCCCCCCGACTTCTCGTCGTCCTTCTCCTCCGTCGGCCCCAGCAGCCCCGGCAGCGACTCCGCCTCCGGCTCCGGGAGCGGGCCCACGGGTTCGAGCGGGCCGAGTCGCAGCATCCGCGCCGCCTTCTCGGCGGCCTCGGCCGCCTCCGTGGGCCCGAGGTCCAGGTTGCCGACGGCTTCGAGCTCGTCCAGCTCGCCGGTCTCCCCGGCGTCCTCCGCCTCGTCCCGCAGCTCCTTCCGCGGCCGCGGCGGAGCGGCCGCGGGCGGGCCGCCCTGGGCCCGCTCCAGAAAGCGCAGCAGCTCGACCGGGAACGGCAGCACCAGCGTGGAGTTCTTCTCGGCGGCGACCGCCACCACGGTCTGCAGCAGGCGCAGTTGCAGCGCCGCGGGCTGGTCGGACATGGCCTCCGCGGCCTGCGCGAGCTTCTTCGACGCCTGCAGCTCGGCGTCGGCGTTGATGACGCGGGCCCGCCGATCGCGGGCGGCCTCGGCCTGCCGGGCCATGGAGCGCTTCATCGTCTCCGGCAGCGATACGTCCTTGATCTCGACCCGGTCGATGGTGACGCCCCACTCCACCGCGGGGCTGTCGATCATCAGCTCCAGGCCCTCGTTGAGCTTCTCGCGGTTGGAGAGCAGGTCGTCCAGTTCGCTCTTGCCGATGATGGACCGCAGCGAGGTCTGCGCCATCTGCGAGACGGCGAACTTGTAGTCCTCGACCCGGATGATCGCGTCCGCCGCGTCGACCACCTTGAAGTACACGACGGCGTCGACGCGCACGGTCACGTTGTCGCGGGTGATGCCCTCCTGGGCGGGGATGGGCATGGTGACGATCTGCATGTTGACTTTGCGCAGCCGGTCGACGCCGGGGACGATCATCGTGAAGCCCGGCTCCTTCACCTCGCGCCTGAGGCGGCCGAGCCGGAGGACCACCCCGCGCTCGTACTGCTTCACCACGCGGGCCGCTGACATCACATAGACCGCACCGACGGACGCAACCGTCACTCCCGCGGCCACCAGCTCCTCGACCATCGCCGGCCTCCTGCCGTACCCGTACGAGTCAGGCGCCTAAATTGCGGCTTCTCTTACGGTAACTCCGCGACTGCACCACTGGGGAGAGCCGGGAGGGCAGGAGGCCGAACGCGGTCGGCGGTCATGCCTCAGCGGGCAGGCCTCAGTAGACCTTCACCCCGTACTTCGTCAGCGCCTCCTTGACCGGCTGGAAGAAGGTGGTGCCGCCGGAGGTGCAGTTGCCGCTGCCGCCGGAGGTGAGGCCGAGGGCGGTGGTGCCGGCGAACAGCGGGCCGCCGGAGTCGCCCGGCTCGGCGCAGACGTTGGTCTTGATCAGGCCGGAGACGATGTCGCCGCCGCCGTAGTTCACGGTGGCGTTCAGGCCGGTCACCTTGCCGCTGTGCAGCCCGGTGGTGGAGCCGCTGCGCTTGACCGCCTGGCCGACGGTCGGGTTCGCGGCGCGGTCGATCTGCTGCGTCTTGCCGTTGTAGAGGTTGATCGTCCCGTAGTGGGTGACCTTGGTGTTCGTGTACTTGAGGATGCCGTAGTCGTTCGTCGGGAAGCTGGTCCCGGTGGTCGGCCCGATGGGCGTCGACGCGCTGGAGTTGGTGAACCAGTTCGGCTTGCCCTCGGTGCAGTGCCCGGCGGTCACGGCGTAGTACGCGCCGGACGCGTTGCGCACGTTGAAGCCGAGCGAGCAGCGCCACTGCGAGGTGTAGATGGCGTCGCCGCCGCGCAGCAGCTTGTTGAACTTGCCGTCGACGCGCTCGACCTTCAGCGCCCCCGCGGTCGCGCCGGCCGCCTTCTTCAGCGCGGCGACCTCCTTCGCGGACACCCGGTCGTCGACCGACACCACGACCTTGCCGGTCTTGCTGTCGATGCTCCAGGCCGTGCCGGCCACGTCGGCGTTCAGCACGGCGTCGCTCGTCTTGGCGAGCTGGGTGGTGCTGAACGTCTCGACCGGGTCGGCGCTGGCTGCCGGCACGGCCACCGCGGTTCCCGCGGCGAGAGCGCAGGCCCCGGCTATCAGCCCGGTGCGTCGCTTGATCCTCACACATGCCTCCGAGGTGCTCGGGGGCCCGCCGGTGAGCGAGCCCTTGAAGCGCAGCCACGGGCACGCGGCGAAGGCCCTCTCACCCCCGCCCGCACAATCGTGCCCCTGTCAAACGCTGGGCCGCAGTATTCGGCGCGTCAACACCCGAGCGCAAGGGGCCCATTCGGTCCATGCCGAGCATCACACCTCGTCACATGGCCGCGACATCCCGCTCACCGGCCGTGACCGCCGTATCCAGAGCGTTCCCCGGCGGCGGAAAGGGACACAGGAAGTGCGCCGTGAATGCGCACGGCGGGAGATAGGTCCGGTTGAAGTCGAGCGGCAGCGACCCGTCGGCCGCCGGCGCGGGCGTGCGCAGAAAGCGGAAGCGATAACTGGTGCGCCCGCTGGTGCCGTCGGCGAACACGATGAACAGCCCGCCGCCCTCCTCCACCCCGGCCCGCAGCGCCCGCTCGGCCCCGCCGAGCGTGAAGACGACCTGCCCACCGAGGTGCAGCTCCCGCTCGACACCGTCCGCGTTCGGCACCCGCACGACGACCGCGCCTTCGTCGTACGGCCGGAAGCGGGCGGTCACCGCGAAGCCCGGGTCGTACGGGAAGGCGTCGATGCCGGGGAAGTCGCGGCGCGCCGGTGCCTGCGGGTCCACCACCCGTACGGCCCACTGCCCTTCGCGGTCCAGCACCACCAGCCGCCGCTCGCCGTGCGCGAGCCGGGAACGGCCTGGAGCCCCGGAGTCGGCGCCGACCTCGACCACGCCGTCCAGCGGCGCGCCGTCGAGGGTCAGACCGTCGGCCGCGGCCGCCCGCACCTCGATGCCGCCGGCCGTCTCCTTCCACTTACCGGGAAGCCCGGCCAACACCCCGCCGTCCGCGGCCGCGAGCCAGAGCGTGCCGGGTGACGGCGAGCGGCCCGTGCAGGGCGGATACGGCGCGCAGCCGGCGATCCCGCCAGGCCTGCCATTCCTGCTGGCCGGGGCGGTCGGAGTCGTTTGTCATGGTCGTCAAGCCTGCCACACCGGGCGTTTTTCACTCCGCCAGCACAGCGCGTGCACAGAGTTCACCCATACGCCCGGGAAGATGATTATCTGCCAATCCGTCAGATTCCGTATGCTGTCCGCATGCTGAACGGCACTCACTCAACCGGGGCGCCGTAAAGCACCAGTCCTGTCACAAGACCCGTGGGCAGGCACAATCCGCTTGGCACATCATCCGCATCATGGACGACCATAGGGGTGCGGACGAGGAGTTGGCCGCGCGAGAGAGAGGAGGCGTCAATGGGATCGGTACGCAAGGCGAGTGCGTGGCTCGGCCTCGTCGACGACAACGATGACGAGCGCTACTACGACGACGACAACTACACCGAAGAGTCCCGGACCGACGGCGCCGCGTGGGTGACCGACCCGCGCGTGCGGATCGCCTCCGAGGCGGCGCAGGAGCAGGGGCAGCGCATCGCCACCATCTCTCCTGACGGCTTCCGTGACGCGCGTGGCATCGGCGAGCTGTTCCGCGAGGGCGTGCCGGTCATCGTGAACCTCACCGCGATGGAGCCGGCCGACGCCAAGCGGGTGGTGGACTTCGCGGCCGGCCTCATCTTCGGCCTGCGCGGTTCGATCGACCGGGTCGCGAACCGGGTGTTCCTGCTGACCCCGGCGGACTTCCGGGTGGTGCCCGGGGAGGCGGCGCGGGGCGCCTCCGGCGGGTTCTTCAACCAGTCGTAGCTCTACCCTCGGAAAGCGTCCTGACCTGTCAGGGCCTTTCCGAGGACCAGCTGGTGCATCTCCACCGTGCCCTCGTACGTCAGCACCGACTCGAGGTTGGTGGCGTGCCGCATCACGGGGTACTCCAGCGAAATCCCGTTCGCCCCCAGGATGGTCCGCGACGTGCGGCAGATGTCGATGGCCTCGCGGACGTTGTTGAGCTTGCCGAAGCTGACCTGTTCGGGCCGGAGCGTGCCCGCGTCCATGCGCGTCCCGAGGTGGTGGGCGAGCAGCAGCCCCTTGTGCAGCTCGACGGCCATGTCGGCGAACTTGGCCTGGGTGAGCTGGAAGCCGGCGATGGGCTTGCCGAACTGCTCGCGCGTCTTGGCGTACTCGAGCGCCGCCTCGAAGGACGAGCGGGCGGCGCCGAGAGCGCCCCACACGATGCCGTAGCGGGCGTGGGTGAGGCAGCTGAGCGGGCCGCGCAGGCCGGTCCCCTCGGGCAGCACCGCATCCTGCGGGAGCCGTACGTCGTCCATGACCAGCTCGCTCGTGATCGAGGCGCGCAGCGACCACTTGTGCTTGATCTCGGGGGCCGAGAAGCCGGGTGCGTCGGTGGGGACGACGAAGCCGCGGATGCCGTCGTCGGTACGGGCCCAGACCACCGCGACGCCGGCCACCGAGCCGTTGGTGATCCACATCTTGCGGCCGGAGAGCACCCAGTCCGAGCCGTCGCGCTTGGCGTAGGTGCGCATGCCGGCCGGGTCGGAGCCGTGGTCGGGCTCGGTGAGGCCGAAGCAGCCGATGACCTCGCCGGCGGCCATCCGCGGGAGCCACTGCTGCTTCTGCTCCTCGGAGCCGAACTTCCAGATCGCGTACATCGCGAGGGAGCCCTGCACCGAGACCAGCGAGCGGATGCCGGAGTCGGCGGCCTCCAGCTCCAGGCAGGCGAGGCCGTACTGGACGGCGGAGGCGCCGGCGCAGCCGTAGCCGGTCAGGGACATCCCGAGGGCGCCGAGCGAGCCGAGCTCGCGGGCTAGTTCGCGGACGCCGGGGAGTTCGCCGCACTCGTACCAGTCGGCGATGTGCGGCAGCACCCGGTCCGCCGCCCAGGAGCGGACCGTGTCGCGGACCGCGAGGTCCTCGGGGGCGAGAAGGTCGTCAATCCCCAGCGGATCGGCCGGGTTGAACGGTGGCGTAGTGCTTGCGGACATGCGGACCCTCCGAGGGGCGGCGTCGGTCGCGGCTCGGGGCCGACGCTACTTCCGGGTAATCCGCTGCGTCCAGGGCTTCCTCCGCAGGTGTGCCGCATTCCATGTGCCGCGGCAGCCGCATCGCCATCGCCGCGCCGCCGAGCAGCAGGAGGGCGCTGACGACCAGGGTGACGTGCATGCCGTGCACGAAGGCGTCGCGGGCGGCGGTGCGCAGGGCCGCGCCGGCGTCGCCGCCGAGCTTCGCGGCGACGCTGTAGGCCTCGCCGAGCGAGTTGCCCGCGTGCTTGCCGGCGGCGGTGGACACGCCGGGGACGTCGGCGACGCCGGGGCTGTAGACGGCGTTCATGACGCTGCCGAGGAGGGCGATGCCGATGCCGGCGCCGAGCTGGTACGAGGTCTCGCCGATGGCCGCCGCGCCGCCGGCCTGGTCGGCCGGGGAGTCGCTGAGCATCGATTCGTACGAGCCGAAGAGCACCATCTCGAGGCCGAAGCCGAGGAGCACGAAGCCGATGCAGAGGATGGCGGGGCGGTCCTGCTGGCCGAGGGAGATCAGCCCCAGGACGGCGACGGCGGTGAGCACGAAGCCGGCCATGACCATCGCCCGCGGGCCGAAGCGGGCCAGCAGCCGGGAGCCGAGCAGGCCGCCGGCGATGGCGGCGAAGGTGAGCGGGATCAGCCGGATGCCGGCTTCGAGGGGGGTGAGGCCGAGGACGAGCTGCAGGTACTGGACGGCGATGAGCTGCAGGCCGACCAGCGCCAGCATGGCGAGGATGATGCAGCCGACGGAGGTGCCGAAGCCGCGCCGGGAGATCACCGAGAAGTCTACGAGCGGGCAGTCGCGGCGCCGCTGGCGGCGCACGAACAGGGTCAGCAGCGCGGCGCCGACGACGGCCGGGGCGACGACGAAGGGCTCGAACGGCTCGGCGCCCGCGCCGACCTTCTTGATGGCGAGGACGACGCCGAAGAGGCCGACGGCGGCCATGAGCGCGCCGAGTACGTCCCACGGTCCGGAGTGCTTGGCGGTGGACTCCGGCAGCAGCCAGCGGCCGATGGGGATGGCGAGGACCATCAGCGGGATGTTGATCAGGAAGACCGAGCCCCACCAGAAGTGCTCGACCAGGAAGCCGCCGAGCAGCGGGCCGATGGCGGCGCCGACGGCGGCGGTGGCGGACCAGATGCCGATGGCCAGGGCGCGCTCGCGCCGGTCGGGGAAGACCTGGCGGAGCAGCGACAACGTGGCCGGCATGATCATGGCGCCGCCGACGCCGAGCAGCGCGCGGGCCGCGATGAGCACATGCGGGTCGGTGGCGAAGGCGCCGATGGCGGACGCGATGCCGAAGATGCCGTAGCCGAGGAGCAGGACGCGCCTTCTGCCGACGCGGTCGCCGAGGGTGCCGAAGAGGATCAGCAGCGAGGCGGCGACGAGCGGGTAGGCGTCGACGATCCACAGCAGGTCGACGGCGCTGGGCCGCAGGTCCTCGGTGACCGCCGGGACGGCGACGTGGAGGACGGTGGCGTCGAGGGCGACGAGCAGCAGCGATGAGCACAGGACAACGAGGACGGTCCAGCGGCTCGCGCCGCCGCGCGAGGCATGCGGTCCGGCAAGCGCTCCCGCGGGCCGTGCGGCACCCGTGGTCGTCCCTGCCATCAATGCACCTCCTGCACATGCGCGAAGACGTCAGATTACGCGAATCCACGGTTCCGTTACCGGTGCAGTCCGACTTGAGACGAAGCTCGCACCCCAGCGTGACGCAGCGCACTCGCGTGCGTACCAAGCGCCTCCGGCCGGGCCCGGATGACCGTTCCGTGTCGCCACGTGCCAGATAATCATGCGGATGACCGATCTCGCGATGGATGCGCCCCCGAAGGCGCGACGACGGCTGTCCGCGATGCGCGGCGCCGTGCGCCGGGCCGCACCCGCGCTGCTGCTCTACGCGGCGGTGCGCGCACTGGGCGTAGCGGCGCTCGCGGTCTCGGCCGGCGCATCCGGCAAGAGCGCGCACGAGCTGCTGTCCGCGCGCTGGGATTCGCTCTGGTACGTCCGGGTGGTCGCGTACGGCTACGACTTCGAGAAGGTCGCGGACGACGGGCGGGTGCTGCCGGCGAAGGCGTTCTTCCCGCTGCTGCCGTGGCTGGAGAAGGCCGGGTCGGCGGTGACGTCGCTGAGCCCGGCGGATGTGGGCCTGGTGGTGAGCGCGCTGGCGGGTCTGGCTGCGGCGGCCGGCCTGTACGCGATCGGGGAGCTGCTTTACGGGCGGCGGGCCGGGATCATGCTGGCGGTGCTGTGGGCTGCGCTGCCGGTCGGGATCGTGCAGTCGATGGCGTATTCGGAGTCGCTGTTCACGGCGCTCGCGGCGTGGGGCGTCTATGCGGTGCTGACCGGGCGGTGGCTGTGCGCCGGGACGCTGTCGGTGCTGGCCGGACTGACCCGGCCGGTGGGGGCCGCGGTGGTGGCGGCGGTGTGGGTCGGGGTGTGGCTGGCCTGGCGGGAGGGGCGCCGGGGCGGCGCGGACGGCGGGCCGCGGCCGCGGATGGTGATCGCGGCGGTGATCGCGCCGCTCGGCTGGGTCGGGTACGTCGTCTGGGTCGGCTTCGCGACCGGCAAGCCGCTCGGCTATCTGGATGTGCAGGGGGCGTGGGGGAACGGCTTCGACGGCGGCTGGGCCTTCGCCCGCTTCATCGCGGAGAAGTTCGGGAACGGGCCGGCGGGGGTCGCGGCCGGGCTCGGCCTGCTGGTGGCGATGGGCCTGCTGGTGTGGGTGTGCGTGCTGTGCGTACGGCAGCGGCAGCCGTGGCCGCTGCTGGCGTACGCGGGGGTGGTGACGGTGCTTGCCGTCGCCGCTTCGGGGTACTTCGGCTCGAAGCCGCGGCTGCTGCTGCCCGCGTTCCCGCTGCTGCTGCCCGTGGCGGTGGCGCTCGCGCGGGCGCGTCCCGCGCGGGCGGCTGCGGTACTGGTGGTGACGGCCGTCACATCTGCGGCCTACGGGGCCTTTTGGCTGCTCGGGTCGGGTCCGCCCTGATCCGTACGGGGCCGGGGGCCGTCGTGGAAACGCGGAGCGGCGGACTGGATTCCGGCAATTGAAGGGGCGGAGGCGGAAAGCAATTGCACGATGGACGGCGATTTTATTCCCGGAAAACATCGGTACAACGGCCCGAAAACGCCGGGCAAGAAGTCCCTGTTGAGACAAACTCCACATCACGTAGCCATTACAAAACCGGCCGCTTGGTCAATCCGCCTGCGCTGGCCATGTAGCGTCGAATCTGTGCGTACCGAAGACAAGCTCGCTCCCGTGATGGAGCGGCAGACGACCCGCCGCGGCCGACCGCCGCGCATGACCCGAACACGCCGGTGGCTGTTCGGGTCGGTGGCGGCTGTCTATCTGGCGATCGTCGTCGGCGTCCTCACCACTTCTTGGCTGGTTCAGCTCGACTGGCAGCTGATGCTCTTCAAGCCGTACAAGCAGTGGCCCGAGGTGCACGCCTTCCTCGACTACTTCGTGGTGCTCGGCCAGCGCGGCCCCACCGCCCTGGCCGTCCTGGCCTGGCTCGGCTGGTGCGCGTGGCGGCGCCGGACCCTGCACCCGCTGATGGTGCTGGGCGTCTCGCTGCTGCTGCTGAACCTGAGCGTGGGCGCCGCGAAGCTCGGCATGGGCCGCATGGGCCCGCACTACGCCACCGAGATCGGCTCGAACGAGATGTGGCTCGGCGGCGATATATTTCCGAGCGGTCACACCGCGAACGCCGTCGTGACCTGGGGCATCCTGGCCTACCTGGCCTCCACGCCGCGGGCCCGCAGAATCGCTTCGGTCATCTCCGCCATCGTCGCCCTCGGGGTCGGCCTCACCACGGTCTACCTGGGCACGCACTGGATCAGCGACGTCTTCCTCGGCTGGACCGCGGGGCTGCTGGTGCTGCTGGCGCTGCCCTGGTTCGAGCCGCTGATGGCGCGGGCCGAGGCCTTCCTGATGACCGCCTGGGACCGGCTGCGCAGCCGCGGCCTGGAGCCGGCGCCTTCGCCGCTGGCGGCGCGGGTGTCGATCATCCAGCGCCCGGTGCCGGCGCAGGGCGGCGGGACGCCGCAGCCGCTGCCGGAGATGGCGGCGGTCGGCGCGGCTGCCCGCCCCGACGGCTGGCCGCACCATCCGGCGCGGCCGCACACCGCGCGGCACGAGCGGACACCGGTGTCACCGGCCGGCCAGCGCCGCCCGCCGCACACGGAACGCGGCTCCGCCGCGCGCACCCGCTCAGCGGGCAGCTCGGGCTGACGCCCGACCCCTTGAACGGCGGGGAGCCGGTACGCACAACCTCTCCCCGCACTCGTCGGCCCCCGCGCTGCCGCCCTTTGGGGCGGGGTGGCTCGGGGGCCGTGCGTTTGCCGTGCACGGCCGACTGTTCCAACCCACCCACCCGTTGCTCGGCTGTGCCGGCGGGGCTCGGCAACGGGCGCCGTGGCTCGGAGTGCGATCAGGCGCTGGGGCCGCGGCACAGGGCCGGGGCATAGCGCGGGCGGAGGGGCGCGGCCCGCGGCTCGGTCTAGGGCTGGCTCGGCGGACGTGGGCTCTCCGATGCGGCCGGGCTCTGCTCCCACCTGCCCCCTGTTGCTCGGCTGTGCCAACGGGAGGCGCGCGGCGGCGGGCTCGGCGTAGGGCGGCGGCACAGCACGGAGCCTCGGCCTGGCGCGGGCCCGGGGACGCAGGCGCGGCACAGCGCGGGCGCCGGGTGGTCGCGTGAGCGAGGGATCGTTGCCCGCCCCACCCAGCGGCACGGAGCAACGGGTGGGCGGATGGGCAGAAGAAGTTAGCCCTTCCAGCAGCGCTTCACCGTGCCGCCCGTGACCTCGAAGTTCAGCCGCCCGCCCATGTACTCCATCGTGATGATCGCGCCGGGCGGCAGCGCCCGGACCGTGTGCCAGCCGCGGGCGCGGGCCTGGTGCTCCGCGGTGTCCGCGTCGAGGCCGACGTATGTGTCGGGGTTGTCGTCGGGTTCCACAGGAGTGTTCGGTTGCGGTGCCATGGGGCCACGCTATGCGGACGGGCGCGGGCGCGGAAGGACCTGGCCAGGACGCGGCTGCCACCACGGGTCCGTAGCGGGCAAGTCCGGTGCCGGTCACACTTGTGTCACAACTGCCGTCGCCGGAGCGTGAACCGCTTCTGTCACTCGTAAGAGCTCATTCCGAACGCGTTATTGCCGCCTCCGCGGACGCCTGGATAAACGCTTCCGATTACGCTCCGAGCCGACCGTGCGCCGCCCGTAAGACCGCTGTATTTCACTGGGATTTCACGTCGAAAATGATCATTCTGAGCGGGGCCGGGAATTCTGCTTCGGTGTCGGGTAATCAGCCGTCCACACGAAACCCTCACAACTTCCGCCCGCGTGTCGGGAACCCCCCGCGGGCACCCGCGCACCAGGAAGCCGCGCACGCCCCCTGTCGGACCGCGCACCAACGCGAGCATCATGGCGGGCGAGCGAGTGAGAGCCCGTCCGTCCACGAGAGGGGCACACCAGGATGGGAACCACGCACACCGCGGAGGCCACCGCACCCGCGCCCGACCGGAGAGTGACGCCCCGCGGGCGCGTGCTGGTGGACTGGCTGACCACCACCGACCACAAGAAGATCGGGCACCTCTATCTCGCCACGTCGTTCGCGTTCTTCCTGTTCGCGGGCATCCTGGCGCTGATCATGCGGGCCGAGCTGGCCCGGCCCGGCCTGCAGCTCATCAGCAACGACGAGTTCAACCAGGCGTTCACCATGCACGGCACGATCATGCTGCTGCTGTTCGCCACCCCGACCTTCGCCGGCTTCGCCAACGAGATCATGCCGCTGCAGATCGGCTCCCCCGACGTGGCGTTCCCGCGGCTGAACATGCTCTCGTACTGGCTGTTCCTCTTCGGTGGGCTGACCGTCGTCGGCAGCTACCTGGTGCCGGGCGGACCCGCGTCCTTCGGCTGGTTCGCGTACGCGCCGCTGAACAGCGCCGTGCGCTCCCCCGGCCTCGGCGCGGACATGTGGATCATGGGTCTGGCGCTGGCCGGCTTCGGGACGATTCTCGGTGCCGTCAACTTCCTGACCACCATCCTCGGGATGCGAGCGCCCGGCATGACGATGTTCCGGATGCCCATCTTCACGTGGAACACCCTTTTTACGTCGATTCTCGTCCTGATGGCGTTCCCCGTGCTCGCCGCCGCGCTGCTGGCGCTGGAGGCGGACCGGCGGTTCGGGTCGGTGATCTTCGACGCGGAGTACGGCGGGGCGCTGCTCTGGCAGCATCTCTTCTGGTTCTTCGGCCATCCCGAGGTGTACATCATCGCGCTGCCGTTCTTCGGCATCGTCAGCGAGATCATCCCGGTCTTCAGCCGCAAGCCGATCTTCGGCTACGCGATGCTGGTCGGCGCCACCATCGCGATCACCGGCCTGTCCGTGGTCGTCTGGGCGCACCACATGTTCGTCACGGGCGCCGTGCTGCTGCCGTTCTTCGCCCTCATGTCCTTCCTGATCGCCGTGCCGACCGGGGTGAAGTTCTTCAACTGGATCGGGACGATGCTGAAGGGGTCGCTGTCCTTCGAGACGCCGATGCTGTGGTGCACAGGGTTCCTGGTGACCTTCCTGTTCGGCGGTCTTACGGGCGTGCTGCTGGCCTCGCCGCCGCTGGACTTCCACGTGTCCGACACGTACTTCGTCGTCGCCCACTTCCACTACGTGGTCTTCGGGACCGTCGTCTTCGCGACCTTCGCCGGGTTCTACTACTGGTGGCCGAAGTTCACCGGCAAGCTGCTCGACGAGCGGCTCGGGAAGATCCACTTCTGGACGCTGATGGTCGGCTTCCACGCCACCTTCCTGGTCCAGCACTGGCTGGGCACCGAGGGCATGCCCCGCCGGTACGCCGACTACCTCGCGGCAGACGGCTTCACCGCGCTCAACACCGTCTCCTCCATCGGCTCCTTCCTGCTCGGCCTGTCCACGCTGCCGTTCCTCTACAACCTCTGGAAGACGACGAAGTACGGCGAGAAGGTCGAGGTCGACGACCCCTGGGGATACGGGCGTTCGCTGGAGTGGGCCACCTCCTGCCCGCCGCCCAGGCACAACTTCGTCACCATCCCGAAGATCCGGTCCGAGTCCCCCACCTTCGACCTGCACCATCCGTACGCGGCCTTTGACGACACCCAGGAGACGGCCAAGTCCACCGCCCTGCCCGGATCAGGCCCCCCGGACCCGCCCGCTCCCTGATGTCAGGGCCCGGTCGAGCCGCTCCCTGAGCCGGCCGATGTGGTCGAGGAGTTCGGCCGGCTCGCGGACCTCGAAGTCGAAGCCGGTCATGACCACGTGGAAGGCCATCGCCTCCAGGCTGTAGGAGCCGGTGGTCAGCAGGCAGGTATCCGCGTCCACCTCCTGCAGCACGCCCGCGGACGGCGAGATCCGCTGCCGCACCTCGGCGATCGGGGCGTGCAGCAGCACCACCGCGCGCTCCGGGTAGACGCGCACGGCGACGCCCTCGGAGACGTACGCGGCGAGGTCCTGGGCGGGCGGCTCGCGGGGCGTGAAGCGCGGGCCGTGCGGCGGCTTCGGGGTGATGCGGTCGGCACGGAAGGTGCGCCAGTCGGCGCGGCCGGTGTCCCAGGCGACGAGGTACCAGCGGTTGCGGGAGCAGACCAGGCGGTGCGGCTCCACCACGCGGCGGGTGGGCTCGCCGCCGCCGGCGGGGGCGTAGTCGAAGCGCAGGGTCTCGCTGTCCCGGCAGGCGGCGGCGAGTTCGGTGAGCACCTCGGCGTCGACGCCCGTGGCCTCGCCCGCGGCCCCGTAACCGAGCATCGGCACGGTGAAGGCGGAGAGCGCCGAGACGCGGCGGCGGAGCCGGCCCGGGAGGACCTGCTCCAGCTTGGCGAGGGCGCGCAGCGACGTCTCCTCGATGCCGGTGACGCCGCCGCCGGCGGCCCGGCGCAGGCCGACGGCGACGGCGACGGCCTCCTCGTCGTCGAGCAGCAGCGGCGGCATCTTGGCGCCGGGGCCGAGCTGATAGCCGCCGGTGACGCCGGTGGAGGAGTTCACCGGATAGCCGAGCTCGCGGAGCTTGTCGACATCGCGGCGCACGGTCCGGGGCGTCACGCCGAGCCGGTCGGCGAGGTCGCCGCCGGACCATTCGCGGTGCGCCTGGAGGAGGGACAGCAGCTTCAGGAGACGGGCCGAGGTTTCCAGCATGGCTGCAGTGTGCCAGGCGCTGCGGACAGCTTTTGACCTCGTTAGCCCTCGATGCGTACGGCCAGGTCGTTGCTCTTCGTGTAGTACGGGCGCGCCGTGCCGCCGCCGAACTCCGTTGCCGGGTAGGTGAAGATCTGCTTCTTCAGCGGCACGTCGTCGAGGATGCGGGCGATCCGTACCGGCGCCGCGTCCGGGGCCGGGCGCAGCGCCAGGTCCCAGATCTGCGGGCCGGTCAGCCGCCGCGCCGCCTCGGCCAGGGCGCCGTACGGCAACCCGGCCTCGAAGCGCGGCCCTTCGACGGTCACCGGCGCCATCGGCTCCCACAAGACGTCGCCGTCCGTCCGCCGCCGCGCCTCCAGCGTCGCCGACGGGGTGAGCCCGGCCCCGTACAGCAGGCCCCCGATCCGCAGCGTGGCGCCGGTGACGTGCAGGTCGGCGGCCTCGGCGTGCGGGGTGCGCTGCCAGGAGACCAGCGACAGGTTGGACTCGACCGTCTTGTACGGGATGCGGGCGCGGACCGGCGCCGTGCCCCCCGCCCGGAAATCCGCGGCGCGGTCGACGAGCGCGCGCAGGTCGTTCAGGCCCGGCGCGAGCCGTACGGGCTTGCCCTCCGGCGGCTCCAGGTGGACGTTCCAGCGGCCCTCCGCCAGCGGCAGGTCGCCGCGCAGGATGGCGTGCGGGCCGTCGGCGCCGTTGCCGTCCAGCGGCAGCCGCAGCTCGTCCTCGGGGGCCGTGCCGCCGCGGCGGCGCAGCAGCAGCGCGGCGCCCGTAGGGGCGGAGCGGACGATAAAGCACAGGGCGCCGCTGCGGTCGGCGACGATGTCGGCGGCGGGGCGTTCCACGGCGGTCATGCGGCCAGCCTCCGGCCCGCCATCTTCGCCGCGTACACGCCGCCGAGGACGGCGCCGGTGAAGCGGCGGCCGGTCAGGCTGCGCGGGCCGCCGGTGAGTTCGGTGAACAGCGCGTCGTAGCGCTCGGCGATGCGGGCGGGGTCGAAGCGGGCAGAGTTCTCCAGCGCGGCGCGGCCCATCTTGTGGCGCAGCTCGTCGTCCTGGATGAGGGTGAGCAGCCCGTCCGCGACCGCGTCCGCGCTGCGCCGCGGTACCAGCAGGCCGTCCACGCCGTCCGTGATGATCTCCCGCGGGCCGTGCGGGGCGTCAGTGGAGACCACCGGCAGGCCGCAGCGCATCGCCTCGACCAGGGTCATGCCGAACGACTCCATGCTGGAGGTGGCCACGGCGATGGAGCCCTTCGGCCACTCCGCCTCCAGCGGGTGCGCGGCGCCCATCAGGAAGACGTTGTTGTACAGGCCGCGCTTCTCGATCTCGGCGCGCAGCCGGTCCCGCCGGGCCCCGGCACCGTAGATCCGCAGCCGCCAGTCCGGGCGCTCGGCGACGACCTTCTCGAAGGCGCGCACCAGGACGTCGTAACGCTTGACGTAGGCGAGCCGGCCGGCCGCGACGACCCACTTGGCCTCGAGGTCGGAGGGCGCGCACGGCGGCTCCGGCACCCCGTTGGGGATGGCGTCGAGCCGGACGCCGGGCAGCCGGAGCCGGTTGCGGTACGAGCGGGCGTCCGCCTCGGTCATGGTGACGACGGCGTGCAGCCGCGGGTAGAGCGCGCTGAGGGCAAGCTTCATCTGCCACGGGTGGACGTCGAAGGTGAGGTGCTCCTGGCCGACGCGGACCACGCCGGGGCGGGTCTGCCGCGCGATGTGCACGTTGAGGCCCGGGCGGGTACCCACGACGACGTCCGCGTCGAGGGTCTGGAGGTGTTCGGCGATACGCCGGTCGGTCAGCCGGCTGTACTGCTTGTACGGGTTGTCCGAGCGCAGGAAGACGCGCGACGGCTGCGCGTGCAGCGGGTCGTCTCCGTCATAGCCGGGGCTGTCCTTGCGGAGATCGACGAGGGCGCGCAGCCGTACGTCGGGGCCGGGGTCGAAGACCGGCTCGTCACGGTGTCTGAACACGGAGACGATCTCCACCTCGTGGTGCTCCGCCAGCATCCGGGCAAGGGTGGACGTGGTGCGGATGGTGCCACCGATGCCGTAAGCGTGGTGTATCAAGAAGGAGATGCGCATATACCCCGGTTCCCCACTGTGTGCGCGGTGAGTCCTCTCTCTACCGCCCTGCACACAGTTCGACCGTCACGGGTGGGTCAGGGTTGGTCAGAATCGGTCGTTATTACAGACCAGTGACAGTTGTGGCATAGCGCACACGGTCAGGTCAGGGCCGGTACGAAAGCTGGGGAACATCCTCGAAGCAGTTCTCGTTCATGTCGCCCTGCGACACCCAGCCGCCCCGGCCGCCGTCCGCGTCGTCCTGCCACCGCGCCACCGACACACAGGCCCGCTCGGTCTTCGGCGGCGTGGCCCGGGCGTTGAAGTTCACCGGCAGCAGCAGCCCGTCGGCCGTATACGGCTTGTCGCGCTCCAGGAAGCTCTCCACGCACTCGTGCCGGAGCTCCTGCCCGCAGGACTTCGCCGCGTCCGCGAACCACATCGCCGCCGCCCAGCCCTCCAGCTGCCACTGCGAGCGGGACGTGATCTCCGCGTCCTTCACTTCCTTCGCGTACGCGTCCATGCCGGCGCGGAAGGCGCGCACCGCGGGGTGGTCGTCGTCCGCGTAGCTGCGGCTGGCGCCGGTCGCCCACAGGGTGTTGCGGCAGCCGGCCGCGTCCTTGTAGTCCTCGGGGATGGTGGACGCCCAGTTCTGCACGTTGGTCACCTTCGCGATGAGGTCGACCTTCGCGCCGTCCATCGCCTTGCACAGCCGGGCGTTGCCGTGCGTGTCCATCGCGTCGAAGACCAGGTCGGCCTTCTTGTCGCGCAGATCCGCCGCCACGGCCTTGAAGTTGGGCAGCGCGAAGTCCACTTGCTCGGTGACGACCTTGTACCCCTCCTTGCGCAACCCGTCAGCGACGTTGCGGGCGTAGGCGGCCGAGGCGGCCTGGTTGTACGCGACGACGGCCGCGGTGCGGGCGCCGTGCTCGCGCTTGAAGTAGCGGTAGACCTCGGTGCCGCCGTAGAGCCGCCCGCCCCAGCCCGGCTTGCCCTTGCGGGGCGCCTGGCTGCCGTAGATCCCGTAGAGATGCGGATACGTCTCGTACGCCGCCCCGATCGGCTGCCCGCCGATGTCCGGGATGCCGGCCTTGCTGACCAGGGGCGCGCCCGCGTAGTCGAGGACCGTGGTGGCGACGAGCGCGAAGACCTTCTCCTGCTGGATCAGTTTGCGGGCGCAGTCGCTGTTGCCGCCGCCGCTGCCGCCGTCGTCGCAGATGACGGCCTCGACGGGGCGGCCGTGCACGCCGCCGCGCTTGTTGAGCGCGGCGAAGTAGGCGCGGGCGCCGTCGCGCGGGCCGACGAAGGTCTCGCCGCCGACCGGGCTGGTGGCGCTGGTGATGATGCCGACCTTGACCGGCTCGCCCTTCGCCTCGCCGGTGGGCTGCGGGGCGGGGCCCGTAGGACGGTCGGTGAAGTCGCTCTCGGGCAGCCGGCTGCCGCAGGCCGCGCTCAGCAGGATGCCGAGCGCGGCGAGGACGGCGGCGGCGCGGCGCATGTCAGCAGCCCGGTGCCGGGGACCCGCTGAGGCTGATCAGGGCGCAGATCGAGTTCTTGGAGACCTTCCAGGTGCCGTCCTGGAGGACGGCGGTGCCGGTGGTATTCGGTACGGCCGTCTCGCCGTTGAGCGTCAGCGCGTACTTCACCTCGGCTTTCTCGGGGGAGGTGAAGGTCACCTTGGTCACCTTCGCGGCGACCTGCTTCAGCTCCTTGGCGTTGCTCATCTGGTCCATCAACGGCTGCATCTCGTCGCCGTCCTCGAGATAGTCCGGCTTCTCCTTGATGGGCGTCTTCGGGTCGAAGAGCTTCTGCCAGTTCTCCTTGATCTCCTTCTCCGCGACGGCCTTGTCGGCCGGCGCGCCGCCCCCGCCGCCGGCGGGCGCGGAGCTCGCGGAGCTGCTGGGCTGCGGCTTGGGCGTCTTCTTCGGCTCGCCGGTGCCGCCGCTGTCGTCCCCGCATCCGGCCATGCCCGCCCCGGCGAGCACCACCACGGCGGTCAGCGCGGCGGTACGCGCTAAGAGTCCCCCTCGGGCCATCTGCCTCACCTCGTGCGGTCGTTGACGTCAAGTGACGGTACGTACACGGTAGTTGAATCTTCGTCAGGTTACTGCGCAGGAAAGGGTCAAGGGGCATAGTGCATGCCAGCAGCCGACATGCACAGATGCGCAGGGGGACAGATGCGTCAGGTGAGCGTGCGGTGGGGCCGGAGCGTGCGGTCGCTCGCCGTCCAGTGGGGCGGCTGGGCCGCGGTCTCGGGCGGCGCGGTGCTGTGCGTGATCGGCTGGTACGGCATCTCCGGCGAACGCTTCGCCGAGCGCCAATTGCCGTATCTGGCCTCCTGCACGATCCCCGGCGCCGCCCTCATCATCGCGGGCGCGATCCTGCTCGCCCGCGGCGACCAGGGGCTCGCGGCGGCGCGGGTGGAGGAGCTGTACGGGCTGCTGGTGGCGAGTGACGCCGAGCCGGAGGCAGAGGCCGCGCCCGTAGCGCGGGCGAATGCGGCGGACGGCTGTCTTACGGTGCCGGGCGGGACGCTGTACCACCGGCCCGACTGCCCGCTGGTGCGCGGCAAGGCGGACGCGGAGGCGGTGGACGCGGAGGCGCGCGCGGCGCGCGGGCTGACGCCGTGTCCGGTGTGCGAGCCGGCCGAGGCACCGCTTCCGGAGGCGTGATGGCGTCGCTCACCTACGAGCTGACGCTGGCCGGTCTCGCGGTGGGCAGCGCGGCGGCGCTGACCGGCATCGGGCTGATCGTCACGTACCGGGCGACCGGCGTGCTCAATCTCGCGCACGGCGCGGTGGCGATGGTGACCGCGTATGCGATGCGGCAGTTCGCGGTGGAGTGGGACTGGCCGCTGTGGGCGGCGGCGCTGCTGAGCCTCGCGGTGATCGCGCCCGGGATCGGGCTGCTGCTGGGGCGGTTCGTCTTCCGGCCGCTGTCGGTGCTGCAGGACCGCGGCGAGAGCGGGGGCGCGCAGACGCTGGTGGCGTCGATCGGGGTCTTCGTGCTGCTGGTCGGCGCGGCGGGACTGGTGTGGGGCACGGGGGCGCGGTCGGATGCGCCGGAGCTGCTGCCTGACGATCCGTGGGTGCAGCTCGGGACCGTCATCGTGCTGGCGCTGGCGATCGCGGCGATCACGCGGTGGACGCGGATCGGGCGCGAGCTGCGGGCCGTTGTCGACAATCGCCGGCTCGCGTCGCTGAGCGGCATCGACGCCGACCGGGTGGCGGATACGGGGTGGGCGTTCGGGACCTTCACGGCCGGTCTTACGGGAGTGCTGCTGGCGCCGCAGCTGTGGCTCGATCCGTACGGGCTGCCGCTGCTGGTGATGGCGGTCATCGGGGTCGCGGTGGCGGCCGCGATGCGGAACCTGCCGGTGGCGGTGCTGGCCGCGCTGGCCATCGGGGTCGGGCAGAGCCAGCTGACGCGCTTCCATCCCGAGGGATGGGAAGGGTCGTTGGTGCAGGCGGTGAGCACGAATCTGTTCGCCGTCGGGCTGCTGGTCGCGGCGCTGGCGCTGCCGCGGATGGGGATTCTGGGGGGCGGCGGTGGCGCGGGCTTCCTCAAGGTGCCGACGGCGACGCCGGACCGGGACGGGCGGGCTTGGGTGGTGGCGTGGGTGCTCTTCCTGCTGCCGCTGGGCTTCGCGGGTACGGACCTGACGACGGCGGTGCAGGTGCCGGCGCTTGGGGT
>NZ_JAAKZV010000137.1 GCF_011044975.1 Streptomyces coryli
GAGGCGGGGCCGCGGGTGCTCGGGTCTGCGCGAGCGTGGGCCGGGGCGGATGCGCGAGCAGCTCCAGCAGCTGCCCGGCCGTCGGGCGCTGGTCCGGCGTCTTGCGGGTGGCCGCCAGCAGCGCCGGCAGCATCGATGCGGGCACGCCGTCGAAGTCGGGCGTCCCGTGCAGCACCCGGTACAGCACGGCGTCGGACGGGCCGGTGCCGAAGGAATGGCGGCCGGTCATCGCGTATCCGACCGTCAGGGCCCAGGTGAAGACGTCCGCGGCGGGCCCCGAGCGGTGGCCGCCGATCTGTTCGGGAGCGAGATAGCCGGGGGTGCCGACGGTGACGCCGGTGCCGGTGACCGCGGTGGCGTCCGCGAGCTGGGCGATCCCGAAGTCGATGACCTTCGGGCCGTCCGGGCCGAGGAGCACGTTGGACGGCTTCAAGTCCCGGTGGGTGATGCCGGCGGCGTGGATCTCCGCGAGGGCTTCGGCCAGCGCCGATGCCAGTGCCTGGCCGGCGGGCTCGGCCAACGGGCCGTGCTCGGCGACGTGGTCGGCGAGGGACGGGCCGTCGACGTACTGGGTGACCAGGTACGGCTGCTCGGCGTCGGCGTCCACGTCGACGACCTGGACGGTGCGTGCGCTGTCGACCGCCCGCAGGGCCGCGACCTCGCGGCCGAAACGTATCCGGAAGGCGCGGTCGTCGGCGAGCTCCTGCCGCATGACCTTCACCGCCACCGGTCGCGCCCGTGCGTCCTCGCCGAGGTACACCACGCCCATCCCGCCGGAACCGAGGCGGCGGGTCAGCCGATACCCGCCGACGGTCTGCGGATCGGTCGGTATCAGCGGCGCGCCTGGCACGATCGCCCCCCAGCGAGATCACGGTCAGCAACAGCCGGCTCATCCAACCACAGGCGTGACAGCACGTCACCGCAGGGGCGAGCGGCCGCCGTAGCCCGATCGGCCCACGCTCCCGGAGCGGGTGCCGGGCGCAGGGCTGAGGGTGGCTTTATGGCCACCACCAGCAGTTCCGCGTCGGGTACGGCGCCGATGTCCGCCCCGGCGCCGCCGGTGCTCGATGTCCGGCAGCGCAATATCGTCTTTGGGACGATCATGCTCGGGGTGCTGCTGGCCGCGCTGGATCAGACGATCGTCGGCACCGCCCTGCCGACGATCGTCGCGGATCTCGGCGGTGGCGATCACATGTCGTGGGTGGTCACGTCGTATCTGCTGGCGCAGACGGTGTCCACGGCGCTGGTCGGGAAGTTCGGTGATCTCTTCGGGCGGAAGCTGGTCTTCCAGCTGTCCGCGATCATCTTCATCACCGGGTCGTTCCTGTGCGGGCTGGCCGGAAACATGCTGCTGCTCATCGTCTTCCGCGCCATCCAGGGCATCGGCGGCGGCGGGCTGATGGTGACCGCGATGGCGCTGATCGCGGACGTCATTCCGCTGCGGCAGCGCGGCAAGTACCAGGGCGCGATCGGCGCGGTCTTCGGCGTCGCCACCGTCATCGGGCCGCTGCTCGGCGGGCTGTTCACCGACCATCTGAGCTGGCGGTGGGCGTTCTACATCAATGTGCCGATCGCCATCCTCGTCGTCATCGCCGCGGCCCGTAACATCCCCTCCGTACGGACGGCGGGACGGCCGTCCATCGACTACCTGGGCATCGGGCTGATCGCGGTCGGCGCCAGCGCGCTGATTCTCGCGACCAGTTGGGGCGGCAACGAGTACGCCTGGAGCTCCGGCGTCATCCTCGGCCTGTTCGCCGCCGGCGTGACCGGCTGCGCGCTGTTCGCGCTGGCCGAGCGGCGGGCGAAAGAGCCGATGCTGCCGATGCGGCTGTTCAAGAACCCGGTTTTCACGGTCTGCTCGATTCTGAGCTTCATCGTCGGCTTCGCAATGCTCGGCGCGATGACGTTCCTGCCGGTGTATCTGCAGTACGTGCACGGGGACTCGGCGACGGTCTCGGGTGTGCGCACGCTGCCGATGGTGATCGGGCTGCTGATCGCGTCGCTGTTCAGCGGCAACTTCGTCAGCAAGACCGGCAGATACCGGATCTTCCCCATCGCCGGCTCGGCGGTCATGGGCGTCGGTCTGTTCCTGCTGTCCCAGCTGGACGTCGGCAGCAGCGTGTTCGAGCAGTCGCTGTACATGTTCGTGCTGGGCGCCGGCATCGGCCTGTCGATGCAGGTGCTCACCATCGTCGTCCAGAACACCGCCGACTACGCCGACCTCGGCACGGCCACCTCCGGCGTGACCTTCTTCCGCACCCTCGGCAGCGCCTTCGGCACCGCCGTCTTCGGCACCATCTACGCCAACACCCTTGCCCCCAAGCTGCGTTCCGGCGTCGGGGCAGCAGCGCAGGCGGGCGGCGATCCCGCCACCCTGGCCAAGGCGGCGCAGAGCCCGAAGGGGCTGCACCAGCTCCCGGCGGAGCAGGCCGCCCCGATGATCAAGGCGTACGCGGACGCCCTGCACACGGTCTTCCTGTGGACGGTGCCGGTCGCCGTGGTCGGCCTGCTCGTGGCGCTGTTCCTGAAGCAAGTGCAGCTCCGCGACACGGCCCGCGCCGGGTCCACCGACATGGGGGAGGGCTTCGCCGCCCCGACGGACGGCGACTCGCGGAAGCTGCTGGAGCTGGCCGTCGGCAACATCCTCTCCCGCGCCGGTGCCGACACGAAGCGCACCATCGTCGCCGAGTCCGGCACCAGCCTTGATCTGGCGGGCGCCTGGGCGGTGATGCGGGTGAACCAGTTCACGCGCCTGGTCGGACACGCCCGGCTCGGCCTGATCGCGGACAGCTGCCACCTGCCGCCCGAGGTCCTGCAGCCGGTCTTCGACCGGATGGTGGACGAGGGCTATCTCAGCCATCAGGCGAACTTCTACGCGCTCACCGACCAGGGCGAGCGCGAGGCCACGAAGATCGTCAAGGCCTGGACCGCCTGGCTGAACGAGGAGCTGGAACGCGACAAGGGCGCCCCCCGCAGCCCCGACGTCCGCGCGGCCGCCGACACCATCGCCAAGCGCCTCCTGGCCGAAGACCTGGCCCACGCCCTGCCCAAGCAGCAGCCCCCGGTCAGCCCCGCCACGCCCAGTCGGTGACCTCCGGCATGTCGACGCCGTGCTCCCGGATCCAGGAGTGGTGGCGCATGCGGACGTCCTCCATCGCCTGCCGCACCCCCGCCGAGCGCACCGCCAGGTCCGGGACGCGGTCGATCACGTCCATGACCAGGCGGTAGCGGTCGAGGTCGTTGCGCAGCACCATGTCGAACGGCGTCGTGGTCGTCCCGATCTCCTTGTAGCCGCGGACATGCAGATGCTGATGGCCGTTGCGGCGGTAGGCCAGGCGGTGGATCAGCCAGGGATAGCCGTGGTACGCGAAGATCACCGGCTTGTCCGCCGTGAACAGGGCGTCGTACTCCGCGGCCTTCATCCCGTGCGGATGCTCGTCGTTCGGCAGCAGCCGGGCCAGGTCCACGACGTTGACGACACGCACGGCCAGCTCCGGCAGGAATTCCCGGAGCAGTTGGGCGGCGGCGAGCGTCTCGAGGGTCGGTACGTCACCGGCGCAGGCGAGGACCACATCCGGCTCCCGGGAGCCGTTCTCCGTGCCCGCCCAGGTCCACACGCCGGCGCCGCGGGCGCAGTGGGTGCGGGCCTCGTCCAGGGTGAGCCAGCCGAAGGTGGGCTGCTTGCCCGCCACGATGACGTTGACGTAATCGCGGCTGGCGAGGCAGTGCTCGGCCACCGACAGCAGGGTGTTGGCGTCCGGCGGCAGATAGACGCGGACCGCCTCCGGGGCCTTGTTCAGCACGTGGTCGATGAAGCCCGGGTCCTGGTGGGAGAAGCCGTTGTGGTCCTGGCGCCAGACGTGCGAGGTGAGGAGGTAGTTGAGCGAGGCGATGGGGCGGCGCCAGTCGAGGGTGCGGGTGGTGCGCAGCCATTTGATGTGCTGGTTGACCATCGAGTCGACGATGTGCACGAAGGCCTCGTAGCAGGAGAACAACCCGTGCCGCCCGGTCAGGAGGTAGCCCTCCAGCCAGCCCTGGCAGGTGTGTTCGGAGAGGATCTCCATCACCCGGCCGTGCCGGTCGAGGTGCTCGTCCACCGGCAGGGTCTCGGCCTGCCAGGCCTTGCCGCTGGCGCCGTAGACCGCGTCGAGGCGGTTCGAGGCCGTCTCGTCCGGGCCCACCAGGCGGAAGTCGCGGCGCTCGGTCGTCGCCGCCATCAGTTCCTCGAGGTAGCGGCCGAGAACCCGCGTCGGCTCGTTCTGCTCCCCGCCGGGCCGCTCCACAGCCACCGCGTGCCGCTCCAGCGGCGGCAGGGGCAGCTCGCGGAGCAGCAGGCCGCCGTTCGCGTACGGGGTGGCGCCGAGCCGCCGCGTACCGGCCGGGATGCACTGCAGCACCTGCTCCGTAGGAGCCCCGGACTCGTCGAAGAGCTCCTCCGGCCGGTACGAGCGCAGCCAGGCCTCCAGCTGCGCCAGATGGGCCGGGTTGGTGCGCACCTCGGGCAGCGGCACCTGGTGGGCCCGCCAGGTGTTCTCGACGGGCAGCCCGTCGACCTCGGCGGGGCCGGTCCAGCCCTTGGGCGTACGCAGCACGATCACCGGCCACCGCGGCCGCTCGGTCGCCACGCCCTCGCGGGCCGCGCGCTGGATGGCCTGGATGCGGTCGAGCGTGGAGTCCAGGACGGCGGCCATCTCGCGGTGCACGGCCATCGGCTCGTCGCCGCTGACGTGCACCGGGTCGTATCCGTAACCGCGCAGCAGATCGTCCAGCTCCTCGTCACCCAAACGGGCGAGCACCGCCGGGTTGGCGATCTTGTAGCCGTTGAGGTGCAGGATCGGCAGCACGGCGCCGTCGTGCACCGGATCGAGGAACTTATTGGAATGCCAGGAGGCCGCCAGCGGCCCGGTCTCCGCCTCGCCGTCGCCGATCACGCAGGCGACCACCAGATCCGGGTTGTCCAGCGCGGCCCCGTACGCGTGCGACAGCGAATAGCCGAGCTCGCCGCCCTCGTGGATCGACCCCGGTGTCTCCGGCGCCACATGGCTGGGCACCCCGCCGGGGAAGGAGAACTGCTTGAACAGCCGCCCCATCCCGGCCGTGTCCCGGGCGACATCCGGATAGATCTCGCTGTACGTCCCCTCCAGCCACGAGTTCGCCACCACCGCGGGGCCGCCGTGGCCCGGGCCCCAGATGGCCAGGGTGTCCTGGCCGCGGTCCGCGATCACCCGGTTGAGGTGCGTATAGATCAGGTTCAGGCCCGGCGAGGTGCCCCAGTGCCCCAGCAGCCGCGGCTTGACGTGCTCGGGCTTCAGCGGCTCCGACAGCAGCGGATTGGCCATCAGATAGATCTGTCCGGCGGCCAGATAATTGGCGGCCCGCCAGTGGGCGTCGAGGGACGTGAGAACGGATTCCGGGACATCGGCCATGGTCACCTCTCTACCGCCGCTCGCAGGGCCCCGCACCTGGAGCGATAGCCGAGATGCGCGGCCTCGGCCCCGGTGCTCTAGTGGACAGGGTGATCACTCGGGGGTAGTTGCCGTTGAAAGGACGAGGCCGTGCCCCTCCACCAGACCGACGAGGAGACGCCGCAGCTCTCCGACGACCTCTACGCGATGCCGGTCAGCAGGCACGAGCTGCCGAAGTACGAGATGCCCGCGGGCCCCTCGGACCCGCGGGCGGTCCGGGCGCTGATCCACGACGAGCTGGACCTCGACGGCAACGCCGCGCAGAACCTCGCGACCTTCTGCACCACCTGGTCGGAGCCCGAGGTGCACACGCTGATGGACGAGTGCCTCGGCAAGAACATGATCGACAAGGATGAGTACCCGCAGACCGCGGAGATCGAGAACCGCTGCGTGCACATCCTCGCCGACCTGTGGAACTCGCCCGCCGACGAGACCACCATGGGCTGCTCCACCACCGGCTCCTCCGAGGCCGCCATGCTCGGCGGCCTGGCGCTGAAGTGGCGCTGGCGGCAGCGCCGCGAGGCCGAGGGCAAGCCGGCCGACAAGCCCAACATCGTGGCCGGTCCGGTCCAGATCTGCTGGAAGAAGTTCGCCCGCTACTTCGACGTCGAGCTGCGCGAGGTGCCGCTGGAGAAGGACGCCACCGGCCTGCGGCCGCACCAGCTGCGCGAGTACGTCGACGAGAACACCATCGGCGTCGTCGCCATCCTCGGCGTCACCTTCACCTGCGACTACGAGCCGGTGAAGGAGATCTGCGCCGAGCTCGACGCGATCCAGGCGGACACCGGGCTCGACGTCCCGGTGCACGTGGACGCGGCCAGCGGCGGCTTCATCGCCCCGTTCCTCCAGCCCGACCTGGAGTGGGACTTCCGGCTGCCGCGGGTGGCGTCCATCAACGCGAGCGGCCACAAGTACGGCATGGCCCCGCTCGGCGTCGGCTGGGCGATCTGGCGCACGCCTGACCTGCTGCCCGAGGACCTGATTTTCCGGGTCAACTACCTCGGCGGCGACATGCCCACCTTCGCCCTCAACTTCTCCCGCCCCGGCGGCGAGATCGTCGCCCAGTACTACAACCTGCTGCGGCTGGGCCGCGAGGGCTACCGGCGGATCTACCAGGCGGCCTCGGACACCGCGCAGGCCTTCGGGGACGAGATCTCCAAGATGGGCCCGTTCACGCTGCTGTACGACGGGCGCGGCGCGCTGCCCGCCGTCTCGTACAAGCTCACCGACCCGGCCACCGCGGGCTTCACCCTCTACGACCTCACCGACCAGCTGCGCCGCCGCGGCTGGCAGGTACCGGCATATCCGCTGCCCGAGCACCGCGACGACACCGTCATCCAGCGGGTGCTGATCCGGCACGGCATCAGCCGAGACAAGATCGCGCTGCTCGCCGACGACATCCGTACCGCGGTCGACCGGCTGACCGCCGGCACCGGCACGGGCACCCCCGAGCAGCCCGGCTTCCACCACTGAGGGGCGCGTCATGGACTTCCAGGCCGTGGTGGACCAGGTCCACCAAGAGGTCACGCCGCATATCGGTGAGGGCAAGGTCGCCGACTACATCCCGGAGCTGGCCACCGTCGACCCGAAGCAGTTCGGCTTCGCCGTGGCCACCGTGGACGGCACCGTCCACAGCGCGGGCGATGTGCGTACGCCGTTCGCCATCGAGTCCATCTCCAAGGTGTTCGCCCTGGCCCTGGTGCTCGGCAAGAAGGACAGCGGCATCTGGGACCGTGTGCACCGGGAGCCGTCCGGCACCCCCTTCAACTCCCTCATCCAGCTGGAGCTGGAGCAGGGCATCCCGCGCAACCCGTACATCAACCCGGGCGCCATCGTGGTCACCGACCAGCTGCTCACGGACAGCGGCGACGCCCTCGCCGCGATGCGCGCGCTGCTCCGGGCCGAGACCGGCGACGCGGAGCTGGACGTCGACAGCGTCACCGCCGCCTCCGAGGCCCGTACAGGAGACCGCAACCGGGCGCTCGCGTACCTGATGGCGTCCTTCGGGAACATGCGCAACCGCGTCGACGACTCCCTCGACCACTACTTCCGGCAGTGCTCCCTGGCCATCACCTGCGAGCAGCTGGCGAAGGCCGGGCTGCTGGTGGCCCGGCACGGCGTGCGCGCCGACGGCGGGCAGCTGATGGAGCGCGAGGACGCGCGGCACATCATCGCGCTGATGACCACCTGCGGTACGTACGACGCCGCCGGCGAGTTCGCGTACCGCATCGGCCTGCCCTGCAAGTCCGGCGTCGGCGGCGGCATCCTCGCCGTCATGCCGGACCAGTGCGCGATCGCCGCCTGGGGCCCTGGCCTCGATGTGCACGGCAACTCCGTCACCGGCGCGATGGCGCTTGAGTCCTTCGTCCGCGCCACGGGCGACACCGTCTTCTGACCAGCAGCACCCCAGCAAGGGATCGCATCGTGACCACCACAGCCACCCGGCCGCCCCAACCGGACGCCGCCCCCGGCGCACCGTCCAAATATCTGAAGGCCTCGACGCTCGGCCTGACCACCGCGGCCGCGATCGTCACCAGCCTGCGCGGGCTGCCGATGATGGCCAAAGAAGAGATGACGATGTTCGCGTACATCCTCTTCTCGGTGGTGCTCTTCCTCATCCCGGCGGGGCTGGTCGCCGCCGAACTGGGCAGCGCCTTCGGCAAGAAGGCGGGCGGTCTGTACACGTGGATCGCCGCGGCCTTCGGGAAGAAGCTCGGCTTCGGCGTGATCTTCCTGTCGTGGATCCAGGTGCTGGTCTTCTATCCGACCGGGCTGAGCTTCGCCGCGGTGGGTGTCGCGTTTGCTACGGGCAAGCCGGAGCTCGCCACGAATCACGTCTACGTCGGGATCTTCGCGATCGCCGCCTTCTGGTTGTGCACGCTCGCCGCGCTGGTCAGCAATCAGTTCGCGGCGAAGGTCACCCAGGCCGGCTTCATGCTCGGCACCGTCGTCCCCGGTCTGATCCTCATCATCGGCGCCATCTGGTGGGCCGCCTCAGGACACCCGCTCGGCTGGAACCACGCCGACGACCCGGCCGTGTCCTTCACCTCCAACGGGCATGAACAGCCGCGCTGGTTCCCGCACATCGTCGGCCTGTCCGGCATCGCCTTCCTCGCCGGCATCCTGCTGAACTTCGCCGGCATCGAGTCGCAGGCGGTGCACGCCTCCGAGCTGAAGAACCCCGGCCGCGAATACCCCATCGTCATCGCCATCGCCGCGGTGATGTCCTTCGGCATCTTCACCCTCGGCGCGCTGGCGGTGGCCGGGATCCTCCCGTACAAGGACATCGACCTGACGACCGGCGTCTTCGACGCCTTCAACCGGATGTTCCAGGCGATGATGGGCTCCACCTGGCCGACCTACGTGATGGGCGTGCTGATCACGTACGGCGCGCTGGCCGGCATCCTCGCCTGGATCACCGGGCCGAGCCGCGGCCTGCTGGCCACGGCGCACGACGGCCTGCTGCCGCCCTTCATGCAGAAGGTCAACGCCCGCGGCGTGCAGTCCAACATCCTCATCATCCAGGCCTGCCTGGTGACGCTGCTGTGCTGCATCTACTTCATCGTGAAGGACGTCAGCACCGCCTTCTTCCTGATCTCCGCGATGGCGGTCAGCCTCTACCTCATCATCTACATGGTCATGTACGCGGCCGCCATCAGGCTCCGCCGCACCCAGCCCGACCTGCCGCGCCCGTTCGCGATCCCCGGCGGCCGGGCGGGCATGGGCGCGTTCGCCGGCATCGGCTTCGCCGCCTGCCTGTTCGCCTTCGTCCTGGCCTTCGTGCCGCCCTCGCAGCTGCCGATCGGCAGCCCCGCGATGTACGTGCTGATGGTCGCCGGCGGCGCCATCGTCTTCTCGGCGATCCCGTTCATCATCGAACGCTTCAAGAAGCCCTCCTGGCTACCGCCCGAGGACGTAAAGAAGGCCTCTCTCGGCCCCAGCGGCGAGCACCTCCCGCACCCCAACCCCGAACCCAGGTGACCGCGGCCGCCCCGGTCTCGCCCTCCGCGTCCGCCTCTGCCGACGAGGTCCTCGGCCTCGTCGCGCGGCTCGCGGAGAAGCTGGTCGCGGGCGGCTACGAGGGCACCCTCGGCGTCGAGGACTGTCTGCGCTCGGTGGCCGGGGCGTACGGATACCGGGCCGAGGTCACGGTGCTCGCGGAGTCCGCCGTGATCGTCATCGACGGGAAGACCCGGGTCGTGGCGCACGCCCCGGAGATCCCGCAGCTGGATCAAGTCAGCGCCTTCAAGCCGTGGCTGGCGGACGTGACGGCGGGCCGGGTGCCGCTGAGCGTGGCGCGGCGGCGGCTGGAGCGGATCGCGGCGATGCCGCCGCCGTATCCGCCGTGGGCGCGGGTGCTGGGCGTGGTGCTGTTCTCCGTCGGCTTCGGCGTCTCCATCCAGCCGACCTGGCAGGAGGTGCGGGTCACGGCGGTGCTCGGCCTGGTCGTCGGCCTGATCCAGGTCGGCGGGCAGGTGCTGCGGCGGCCGCCGTGGCTGGCGCCGCTGATCGCGTCCACCGTTGTGTCGCTGGCCGTGCTCACGGCCGCCAAGTACGGGTGGGTGCAGGGCGGCACGGTCGAGCTGATGATCCCGGTGCTGTTCGTCTTCATCCCCGGGGACGCCATCACCATGGCGATGGTGGAGCTGTCCGTCGGCCGCATCACCGCGGGCTCGGCCCGGCTGATGCAGTCGCTCGCCGTGCTGGCGACGCTGGCCTTCGGCCCGGTGCTGGCGGCGGCCGTGCTGCACCTGCGCCAGCACGAGATCTTCGATACGCCGGTGGCGCCGACGCTGGGTCCGTGGGCCGGCTGGTTCGGCTGGACGGTGTTCACCGTCGGACTGCTGCTGGTCTTCGGCATGCGGGTGGCGGACCTTCCGTGGTCGCTGGCGATGGTGCTGGGCACGTACGGCGTGCAGATGGTCGCGACGCGGCTGCTGGGGAACGTCGGCGGCACCTTCGTGGCGGCCTCTTTGATGGCGGTGGCCTGCCTGCTGCTCGACCGCCGCCAGGACGTGCCGCCGGCGTTCGTGCTGTACCTGGCGCCGTTCTTCCTGCTGACGCCGGGCGCGCACGGGCTGCGCGGCCTGGACGTGATGCTGGGCGGGTCGGTGGCCGGGGCGTCGGACCTGGCGGGGATGTTCACGCTGATCGGGGCGATCGCGCTGGGGATGCTGACGGCGTCCGCCCTCTTCCCCAAGGCGCTGACTGCGGGGACCACGACGAAAGGTGAGTCATGACCGAGCACGAGAAGGACCCGACCGACTGGACGGTCGACGCCCCGGCCGAGGCGGATTTCCCGGCGTGGCGGCAGCTGTATCAGGGTTACGCGGACTTCTACCGGACGCCGCTGCCCGACGAGAACGCCGACCGGGTGTGGTCGTGGCTGATGGACCCGGAGCACGAGGTGCGCGGTCTGCTGGTGCGGGGTGAGGACGGCGTGCCCGTCGGGCTCGCGCACTACCGGCCGTTCGCCCGGCCGCTGCACACGAGCATCGGAGGCTTTCTCGACGACCTGTACGTCGATCCCGAGGCGCGCGGCAGCGGCGCGGTGGACGCCCTGTTCGGCCGGCTGCGCGAGATCACGGCGGAGCAGGGCTGGAGCGTGCTGCGGTGGATCACCGCGGAGGACAACTACCGCGCCCGCGCCAAGTACGACCAGGTGGCGAAGGAGACCAGCTGGGTCACGTACGACCTGACGCCGGGCGGCTGAGTCACCTCGGCGGCGGTACGGCGGGGGCGCTCAGGTCCTCCGCCCGTACGAGCCGGAGGAACGCCTTCACGCCGCTGATGATCTCCTCGTTGGAGGTCAGCCGGTTCACCGTGGCCTCGAACTCGCGGCCCAGCGCGGCGATCTTGCGGTCGGCGCTGTCGGCGCGCTGGTACAGGGAGTTGGACAGGGCATCGACGGTGCGCCGCAGCTCCGCCAGCGCCCGGTACTGCTCCTCCGCCTTCCCCTCCAGCACCCGGTACCGCTCCAGCGTCTTCCTCTCCTGCACCTCCGCGCCCCGTACGACCTGCTCCACCTGGCTCTTGAGCTCCACGACGTCATCGCGCGGATACTTCACGTCCCGCAGCAGCGTCCCCAGCCGGCTGCGCACCTGCGCGAACCAGGCGCCCGCGGGCCGGAAGAAGGTGCTGAGCAGGAAGAACCCGGCGAACCAGTAGCCGAGCCGCAGACCGGTCGTCGCCGCCACCGCCACCACGATGCCGGCGGTGACGACATGGCCCGCCACCGCCGTGCGCAGCATGACCCGCGCGATGCGCCCGGCCTCCGTGGCGCGCACCGGGTGCACGGCGATGCCCTTCTCCTTGCTGATCGCGATCTCGGACCGCACCGCATGCGCGCGGAAGTACAGGTTCCACGGCACCGTGAGCAGCACCAGCATCCACAGCAGCGCGAGCACGCCCGCCGCGATCCCCAGCACGGTGTCCAGCGGCGCCCCCACGGCGTACGCGAGAACCAGCGCTCCGACGGTCACGGCGACCGCGATCGCCCCACCCACCAAGGTGCCCATATCGCCCCCATGTCGATTCCTTCAGGGGCTACATGCTCCGGCGGAATGCGGGGTTCGGCATGAGTACGCGTACTCAGGCTAGTTGCGGGCGTAGTAGAGCTTGCCCGTGCCCGTACTGACCAGATACAGCACGTCGTCGCCGGAGGCGTTGCGGCGGACGGCGAGGCGGTCGATGGGCAGGCCGGGGGCGACGGTCCTGCTGGACCAGGTCCCGCCGGACTCCGTGGCGGCGAAGGCGCGGTCCGTGCCTTCCTTGGTGGCGTAGTAGATGCGCTTGTCGTCCGTCTCGTCCCAGGTGATGCCCAGCGCGGCGGACGTCTCGGACGCGGCGTAGGCGGTCTGGCGGGCCCAGCCGGCGCCGCTGGGGTAGCCGTAGCGCACCTGGAAGGTGCCGCCGGCGGTGGGGCGGTACCGGAAGGCGGCCTTCGGCGCGGTGCCGTCCAGGGTGAGCTTCGCGCTCTGCACCGCCGGCCCGGCGTCGCCCGCGCTGTCGTACGACTCGCCGGTGCCCAGCGGCTGGATGATGTCCGAGGTCGCGGGCGTGACCGGCGCCTTGACGGCCGTACCGCGGCTGTCGGTGAAGGTGCCGTCCGCCGGGCGGTACTTGAGGTAGCTGAGCTCGTGCCGGAACGCCGACGACGGGAAGCGGCCCCACTCGAAGAGCAGATGGACGTTGCCGCTCGCGTCCACGCGGACATCGTCCGGGTAGACGGCGTGGCCCTCGGCGCCGGCGAAGTCGGCCGCCTTGCTCCACTTCGAGGCCGAGTTGTCCCAGTGGTAGAGCCCGCCCGAGCGGCGGGTGCCGGAGGTGTCGACGCGGGCGATCAGCCACAGGTCGCCGTTGGGTGCCGTGGTCAGCGCCGGGTACGTGATGCCCTTGCCCTGGTCGGGCAGGTCGGCGGCGTGGTTCACCGGGTTGCCGCTGGTGGTGTCCGAGCGGAAGTAGCGCCACGGGTTGTTGTGCATCGAGGCGAAGACGTGCAGCCGCCCGCTGCCGTCGCGGGCGACGGACGGCTGGTTGTGGCCGATGTCGTCGGTGTACTCCGCCTGCGCCGTGCCATTCATCACCGGCCGCTTCGTCCAGGTGCCCGCGCCGTCGCGGCGGGCGACGGCGACCTTGTGCGTATTCGGGGTGGATCCGGGCTCGTTGAAGGCGAAGTAGGTGTATTCGCCGGCGCCCTTGTACGTGTCCACCGGGGTCCACCAGGCCGCCTGGTTGGACGAGTCGATGGTGTACGGGACCGCGGACGGGGCGGCCGGAGCCGCCAAGGCCGGTGCCGTGAGGAGGGCCGCGGCGGCGAACACGGCGGCCGGGACGGGGAGTCGGCGCTTCCATGTGAATGCTATTCCCATAATGTGGAAGCGTTGCGCGCATGTTGCATACGCGTCAAGGGGTGCGTCACCGCCGCCGGGATTGGACTAACGGGTATGGGGGTTTGGACCTTTGGCGGCAGCCGTTGCCCCGCCGTTCCGCGCTCGGCTAGTCATGGGCACGACCCCTCCAAACGGAAGCAGGGAGCCGCATGTCCAGCCACCCCCGCCGCCGCGGGCTGCTCGGCGCCGCCGCCGCAGCCCTGGCGCTCGCGCTCGCGTACGGTGCGGTGCCCGCCCCCGCGGCCGCCGCGCCCGAACCCGCCCCGGCCGCCGCCGACGCCGCGGAGATCGGCTCCGCCGAGCTGTCCGTGCGCGTCGCCGAGGACTTCCCCCGCGTGCTCACGTACACCGACCGCGGCAGCGGCGCCACCCTCAACGGCAGCACCGCCCCGGTCACGGCCGTCACCCTCAACGGCAAGGAACGGGCGGTCGCAACGGACTTCAAGGGCGTCGAGGGCGCCACGGCGCGTTACACCCTCACCTTCCCCGAGCTGCCGGACGTCGCGCTCGACGCCAGCCTCTCCGTCGCCGGCCGGGTCACCACCTTCAAGGTCGACGCGGTCCGGGACACCGCCGGCTTCCGCGTCGGCACCATCGACATACCGGGCCACGACCTGATCTCCGTCGGCAGCGACGACGAGGGCGCGGCCACCGCCTTCACCAAGCTCGACCCGGACTCCACCCGGACCGCCGACAAGTTCGAGAAGGTCACCGCGGACACCCCGGCCGAGGACAAGCCCGCCGGCGCCACGTACGCCATCGTCAACACCGGCGAGCTGGCCGCGGCGATCGAGTCCAACTCGACCTACGACAAGCCCTCCGGCGCCACCGGCGGGGACGACGCGCGCTTCTGGCACCAGGCCCGTAAGAGCGGCGACGGCGTCCGCGTCGGCGTCTGGAGCGGGCAGTGGACCCATCGCGGCGACGGCGCGCCCGAGCCGGAGCGGGAGCTGCCCTGGGCGAAGGTGGTCGTCACCCCCGACGCCAACGGCGACAAGGAGGTCGACTGGCAGGACGGCGCCGTCGCCTTCCGCGCGATCGGCACCAGGACCAAGGGCGCGGAGCAGACCGCGGACCGGGTGATCACTCACATCCCGTTCAACTTCGCCAGCCAGGCCACGCACCCCTTCCTGCGCACGCTCGACGACGTCAAGCGCGTCTCCCTCGCCACCGACGGGCTCGGCCAGATGGCGCTCCTCAAGGGGTACGCCTCCGAGGGCCACGACTCCGCGCACCCCGACTTCGGCGGCAACATCAACAAACGCGCGGGCGGCCTCACCGACCTGAACAAGCTGCTCAAGGGCGGCAAGAAGTGGGGCGCCACCTTCGGCGTGCACGTCAACGAGACCGAGGCCTATCCGGTCGCGAAGTCCTTCAGCGAGAACCTCGTCGACAAGACCAAGCCCGGCTGGAACTGGCTCGACCAGTCCTACTACATCGACCAGCGCCGCGACCTGAACTCCGGCGCCATGGCCAAGCGCTTCCAGCAGCTGCGCGACGAGACCGACCCGAACCTGTCGCAGCTGTACATCGACGTCTACTACACCCACGGCTGGATCGCCGACCGGACGCTGACCGAGGTCCAGAAGCAGGGCTGGAACGTATCCACCGAATGGGCCGACAAGTTCGAGCGCGCCTCGCTGTGGTCGCACTGGGCGAACGACCTCGACTATGGCGGCAAGACCAACAAGGGCCTCAACTCGCAGATCATCCGCTTCATCCGCAACGGCGAGAAGGACGTCTGGAACGACGACCCCATCCTCGGCCAGACCTCCCTCGTCGACTTCGAGGGCTGGACGGGAGAGAACGACTACCGGGCCTTCACGCAGAACGTCTGGAAGCGCAACCTGCCCGCGAAGTTCCTGCAGCACTACGACATCACCGACTGGGAGAAGGACGAGATCACCTTCACCGGCGGCGTCCGCGGCAGCTCCGCGAACGGCAAGCGGGAGGTGTACGACGGCGGCGCCAAGGTGATCGACGGCGATGCGTATCTGCTGCCCTGGAAGTCCGAGGGCAGCAAGCAGCAGGACAAGCTCTACCACTGGTCGGAGAAGGGCGGCAGCAGCACCTGGCAGCTGACCGACGCCTTCGCGGGGGCCGATGAGTTCACCGTCTACAAGCTGACGGACAACGGCCGGGTCGCCGACGGCACCGTCCGCCCCAAGGACGGCAAGGTGACACTGAAGGCCGAGCCCGGCCAGGCCTACGCCCTCTATCCGGACGAGGCCCCCGGCCAGGCGAACCCCGAGTGGGGCGAGGGCTCCCCGGTCAAGGACCCCGGCTTCAACGACGCCTCCCTCGACGCCTGGGAGACGGAAGGGCCGGTCAGCAGCGGCACCAACAAGCAGGGCCTGCGCGGCATCACCCTCGGCGGCGAGAAGGAGGCCGCGGTCGAGCAGCGCCTCACCGGTCTCACCCCCGGCGCCCGCTACAGCGCCTCCGCCTTCGTCGAGGTCGAGCCGGGCAAGACGCGGCGTACGACGATCGAGGCGGGCGGCGAGTCGGTGGCGGTCGAGCGCTCCACCGCCAAGAACTACGTCGCCGCCGACGAGCGGCACGACAGCTACTACCAGCGCGCCAAGGTGCACTTCACCGCGCCGGACAGCGGGACGGCGAAGCTCCGTATCGCCGCGGCGGGCGGTAGCGCGGCGAAGGTCGGGGTCGATGACGTGCGGGTGGTGAAGAACGATCCCGCGGGCAAGGACGGCGCCCTCGTGCATGAGGACTTCGAGGCCGTCGACCAGGGCTGGGGCCCCTTCATCAAGGGCGACGCGGGGGACAGCAACGACCCGCGCACCCACATCGCGCAGAAGCACGCCCCGTATACGCAGGCCGGCTGGAACGGCAAGCTCGTCGACGATGTCCTCGGCGGCGAGGAGTCGCTGAAGGCGCACGAGGAGAACACCGGGCAGGTGTACCGGACCGCGCCGTGGACCGTGCCGTTCGAGAAGGGGCACGCGTACAAGGTCGAGTTCGACTACCAGAACAGCCACGCCGGCGCGTACGAATGGACGACCGGCTACGACACCGTGGCCGGCGGCGAGCCCAGCGGCGTCACCGCACGCAAGACGCCGCTGCCGCAGCAGCGGGACGGCAGCGGGCACTTCAGCGAGAAGGTGGTCGGCGGCTGCGGCGACGTGTGGACCGGGCTGCGCAAGCTCGACGGCGCGCCCGAGGGGGCCGACTTCGTGCTCGACAACTTCACCGTCACCGATCTCGGGCCCACCGACGAGCGGATGGCCTGCGCCACGCTGGGCGTGAAGTCCGAGAACGGGGCGCTGGAGCCGGGCAAGGCGAACAAGGTCAGCGCCACCTTCGCCAACCACGAGGCGACGGCGGCGAAGGATGTGGCCGCCGCGCTCGATGTGCCGGAGGGCTGGAAGGCGGAGCCGGTGGGGGATACGTCCTTCGCTTCCGTCGACCCGGGCGCCAAGGCCACCGCGACCTGGAACGTGACCCCGCCGGCGGACGCCGAGTACCAGGCCTACACGCTCACCGCCAAAGCCGCCTACCAGGTCGGCGGCGAGGCCCGCGAGGTCACCGACTCGCTCGCCATCCGCACCCTCGCCCCGCCGCCCACCGCCGACACATGGGTGAGCGACACCGACTGGGTGACGGCCGAGAACGGCTGGGGTCCGCCGGAGAAGGATCTGGCCAACGGGGAGGACGGCAGCGGCGACGGCAGCCCGATCTCCATCGGCGGCACCACGTACGAGAAGGGCCTGGGCACGCACGCGCCCGCCGACATCAAGTACTACCTGGGTGGGAACTGCGAGAAGCTCACCGCCGAAGTCGGCGTGGACGATGCGCAGAAGACGGCGGGCTCGGTGCAGTTCAGCGTGCTCGCCGACGGTGAGAAGGTGGCGGAGAGCCCGGTGTTGAAGGCCGCCGACGCCGCGCACCGGCTCGACGCCGATATCGCCGGCGCCCAGTACGTCCAGCTGGTCGTGGGCGACGGCGGTGACGGCAACGGCAACGACCACGCCAGCTGGGGCGCGGCGAAGTGGGTGTGCGGATGAGGTGCTGTTACGGGGCGAAGCGCTCCGGGCGGAAGTCCGCCAGCAGCTCGTCGCGCTTGCCGCCGATGATCTCTTCGGCAAGCAGCCGGCCGAGCACCGGGCCGAGCGTGATGCCGCTGTGGGAGACGGCCTCGTAGTAGCCCGGTAGCGAAGGCACCGCCCCCACCGACGGGAAGCCGTCGGTGGGGATCGGGCGATTGGCTGTCCGGGTCCGGGTGATACGGGAGGCGGCGAGTGCCGGGATGACCTGGCGTGCCGACTCGTGGAGCCGGCGGGCGAGTTCCGCCGGCTCCGCACCCGTGTCGATGAGGGCGTCGACCTCGCGGCTGTGGAGGACCATCGACGCGTCGCCGTCAGGGCGGAGCTCGATGTGGGGTGCGTGCATGGCCCGGTGCACCGGGAGCCGATCGCAGGCGATGCGGGTGACGAAGCCGGGCTCCCGGCGCATCGGCAGGTGGCGTGCGACGAGTCCGGCGATCCGGGAGGCGCGGGGGCCGGCCGCGTTCACGACGGCGTCGACGTCGAGGGAGCTGCCGTCCGACAGGGCCACCGTCCGGACGCTCCCGTCGGCTCCGGTGCCGATGTCGCGGGCCTCGGTGCCGGAGCGGAGTTCGGCACCGGACTCGACGGCCAGGCCGACCAGGCGGGCGACGAGGCGGCGTCCGTGCACCCAGGCCTCGTCGGGGTAGAACAGGACCTGAGCCTTGTCGGGCACCGCGAGCGCGGGCTCGAAGCGCCGGCGGACCTCGGCCCCCGTGCATACCTCGACCCGGTAGTCCCAGGCGGCCAGCAGCTCGGCTGATTCGAGGATCTTTGCCTCCGCGGCGGGGCCGTCGGCCCAGCGCAGGTGGCCGCTGGGATGCCACCACGCGTCAGGGCCGATGACCTCGGCGAGGTCGCGGTGGGCCGCCATGCCGGCGACGTTCAGGTCGAAGTAGGACCTGCGCACGGTCTTGTTGCTGGCGTTGGCCCACGCGAAGGACCAGTCGGTGACCCCTTCGCCCGGCTGGGCCGCGTCGACGAGGACCACCTCGGCCCCGTGCTGCGACAGGTTCCAGCCGACACTGGCTCCGAGGATCCCCACTCCGATGACGGCGACGCGTACGGGCTGCGGCACGAAAGCTCCTTCCGGGATCACGGGCGAACTCGCGCACCCAGCATGCCCGATGTCACACCGGGGCGGCGTCCCTCGTCGTATGGCTGGAACCCCACCACGCGGCGCACGGACGCCGCCCTCCTCTCTGGGAGCCCCTCATGAAGATCCTCGTCACCGGCGCCTCCGGGGCCATCGGCAGCCAGCTCGTGCCGCAGCTCGTCGCCGCCGGCCACACGGTCATCGCCACCACGACATCCGAGGCCAAGACCGCCCGGCTGCGCGAGGCGGGTGCGGAGCCGGTCGTGCTCGATGTGCTGGACTCCGAGGCGGTACGGGAAGCGGTCGGCAGAACCCGGCCCGAAGTGATCGTCCACCAGGCGACGGCGCTGGCCGGGAACCTGAAGCTGCGCCACGTCGACAAGGACTTCGCGGTCACCAACCGGCTGCGCACCGAGGGCACCGACAACCTCCTCGAGGCGGCCGCGGAGTTCGGCGTGCGGCGCTTTGTCGCGCAGAGCGCCATGCAGGTCGGATACGCCCGTACCGGCGGACCGGTGAAGACGGAGGAGGACCCGGTCGACACGCATCCGGCGCCGGGCAGCGAGCGCACCCTCGCCGCGATCCTGCACCTGGAGAACGCGGTCACCCCCGCACCCGGCATCGAGGGTGTCGTGCTGCGCTACGGCGGCTTCTATGGACCCGGCACCTCGCTGGAGCGCGGCGGCGAGCAGCTGGAGCTGGTGCGCAAGCGGCAGTTCCCGATCGTCGGCGGTGGCGGCGGCATCTGGTCCTTCACCCACGTCGCGGACGGCGCCCGGGCCACCGTGGCGGCCGTCGAGGGCGGCGCACCCGGCATCTACAACGTGGTCGACGACGACCCCGCCCCGCTGTCCGAATGGCTGCCCGTACTGGCCGAGACCATGGGCGCGAAGCCGCCGATGCGGGTGCCGCGCTGGGTGGGCAAGCTGCTGGCGGGGGAGTTCATCGCGATGGCGTCGACCGAGATCCGCGGGGCGTCCAACGCCAAGGCGAAGAAGGAGTTCGGCTGGGCGCCGCGGTACGCGTCCTGGCGGGACGGCTTCCAGGCCGAGCTGGGGGGCTGAAAACCCGGCGCTGAGCGCACACCGGTCGTGGCAGACTCCGCCTCATGCCTACGGAGACGATCACCGCGGACGCGGCAGGGACCTGGAAACTCGGCGACCGCACCGTCAACCGCATCGGTTTCGGCACGATGCGGCTGCCCGAGACCGGCGGCGCGCTCGGCACCGGGACCGGGCCCGCCGACCGCGATCGCGCGCTCCGCGTGCTGCGCCGCGCCGTCGAGCTCGGCGTGAACCACTTCGACACCGCCTCCTTCTACTTCTCCTCCCTGCGCTCGGCGAACGAGCTGATCAACAGCGCGCTGTCCCCGTACCCCGACGACCTGGTCATCGCCACCAAGGTGGGCCCCGGCCGGGACCCGTCGGGCGACTGGTGGACCGCCCGCCCCGGGCAACTGCGCGGCCAGGTCGAGGAGAACCTGCGCCAGCTCGGCCGCGACCACCTCGACCTGGTCAATCTGCGGCTGATGCCCAGCGTCGCCGCAGGATCGATCGCGGAGCACTTCGGCGCACTGGCGGAGCTGCGCGAGGCGGGGCTCATCCGGCACCTCGGCCTCTCCAACTGCGGGCCCCAGCACCTCGCCGAGGCCCAGGCGATCGCCCCCGTGGTCTGCGTGCAGAACCGCTTCGGCACCGGCGCCCCGGCCGGGGAGCGGGACTTCCTGCGCGCGTGCGGGGAGCAGGGCATCGCTTACGTGCCGTTCTACGCGATCGCGCGCGGGGGAGAGGAGACCGGGGCACACGGCACGTACGAGGAACGGGTCGAGACTGTCGCCCGCAGTCACGGTGCCAGCCCCGCCCAGATCCGGCTGGCCTGGACGCTCCAGCAGGGGCCGCATGTCCTCGCCATCCCGGGGACCGGCAACCCGGACCACGTCACTGACAACGTCGCGGCCGGCGCGCTGCGGCTCACCGATGACGAAGTGGCGCTGCTCGCCGATGCCTGAGCTGCCGCCCATCGAGATCGCCTGCGACGAGTCCGGCTCGGACGGCGAGAACCTCGTCGCGGGCAACACGGACGTCTTCACGCACGCGGGCGTGCGGCTGGTCGAGCCGGAGGCGGCGGCCGCGCTGGCCGAGGTGCGGGCCCGGGTCCGCTCGCCCGCCACCCAGTACAAGGCGAACCATCTGCTGCGGGAGAAGCACCGGGCCGTGCTGGTCTGGGTGCTCGGTCCCGAAGGGCCGCTGAGCGGGCGCGGGCGGGTGCACCTGATGGAGAAGGCGTACTTCGTCGTCGTGCGGCTGGCCGGGGCGCTCGGGGAGAGCGACGAGGACGCGCGGGCGCTGTACGCGGAGGCGCGGGCGGCGCTCGCGCCGGGGGAGTGGGCGCGCTTTCTGCACGCGGCGAACGACCTGCTGCGGACGCGCAACCGCGACGAGGCCGCGCCGGAGCCCGTGGCCGCGTTCTACGGGACCCTCGACGCCCTGGCGCCGGACGGCCCGGCGTTGCGCCGGCTGCGCGGCTCCCGGCCGCGGGCGGAGGCGTACCGCGAGCGGCTGCGCATCCGCCCTCCGGACCCGCC
>NZ_JAAKZV010000138.1 GCF_011044975.1 Streptomyces coryli
CCGCCCGCCGAGGCGCTGGTGTCCGCGGCCGCCGTCCTCGGCACCCATTCCCAGCTCGACGTCGCCGCCGCCCTCGCCGGCCAGTCCGACCCGCTCCCCGCCCTGGGCGAGGCGGCGGCCGCGGGGCTGCTCACCGAGCGGGCCGGCGACCCGGTCGTACGCTTCCCGCACCCGCTCGTGCACGCCGCCGTCTACCAGCGCCTCACCCCGGCCCGCCGCGCCCGCCTCCACCTGCGCGCCGCCGACCTGGCCACCGCCGAGCCGCAGGCCCTGCGGCACCGCGCCCGCGCCGCCACCGGGCCCGACCCGGAACTCGCCCGCGACCTGGCCGCGCTCGGCCGCCGCCGCGCGGCCGCGGGCGAGTGGGCGGATGCCGCCAGCCACCTCGACGCCGCCGCCCGCCTCACCGCGGACCGCGCGGCACACGAGCAACTCGCCATCGAAGCCCTGGAGTCCGCGCTGCTCGCCGGGGACGTACCGGACGTGGGCGAGGCGGCCCGGCAGGTGCAGGACTTCGCGGACAGCCCGTGGCGCAGCTATCTGCTGGGGCGGCTGCTGCTCTACGACCCGGAGCGCGCGGAGGCCCTGCTGCGCGACGCCTGGCACCGCACCGACGCGCGGGCGGAGCCGGAGCTGGCGGCCCGTATCGCGGGGCAATTCGCGGCGCTCGCCGGGGTGTCGATCCGCGGCGCGGACATGGCGGAGTGGGCCGACCTGGCGCTGGAGCTGGCGCCCGAGGCGCCTCACACCACCGCCACCGACATGATCCACTACCTGGGGCTGAGCGGCCGGGCGATGTGCGGGCGGGCGGCGGAGGCGCTCGCAGGGCTGGCCGGCCTGCCGGACCCGGCGGCGGCGGACGCGAGGGAGCTGGAGCAGCTCCTCGGCCGCGGGACGCTGCGCGAGGTCACCGGCGATCTGACCGGCGCCGTCCGCGATCTGACCGGGGTGCTGGCCGCCTGCCACGGCCGCGCCGCGTCGTTCCGCGTCGTCGCGGCGACGGCGCTGGCGTCGGCGGAGTACCAGGCGGGCCGCTGGGACGACGCCCTGGCCCACAGCGACCTGGCCCTGTCCCTCGCCGCGGATACGGACCAGCCGCATGTCGCCCTGTACGACCACCTGCTGAGGTCCATGACCCTGTCGGCCCGCGGCGACTTCACGGCGGCGGCGGAGCATGTGCGCACCATCGAGCAGTACACGGTCCTCGGCCACGCCGCCCCGCTCCGCTGGGCGGCGCTCGCCGCCGGCTACCTGGCCCGGGCACGCGGCGACCCCGAGGGCGCGGCCGCGGCGCTGTCCCCGCTGTGCGACCCGGGCGGCGAGGACCGCTACGACGAACCCGGCCAGATCCCCTGGCCCGACCTGCTCACCGAAGCCCGCGCCCAGCTGGGCGACTTCACCGGCGCCGAGCTGGCCCTGACCCCGTACGAACGCCTCGCCGCCGAACGGGCCCACCCCGGCGCACAACTCCTCGCCGCCCGCGCCCGCGGCGTCCTGGAAGCGGCCCGCGGCGACGCACCGGCGGCCGAGGAGGCCTTCGCGGCGGGCCATGCGTTCGCCGCGCGGGCGGAGTCCCCGCTGGACCGCGCGCTACTGCACCTGGCCCACGGCAGCTTCCTACGCCGCACGGGCAAACGCACCCGCGCGGCAACGGAATTACGCGCATCCCGCGCCCTGCTGTCCCGCCTAGGCGCCCACCCGGACCTGACCCGCTGCGAACGCGAACTCTCCGCCTGCGGCCTGCCCTCGGCCCCGGCACCGGCCGGCCGCATGGCCGCGGACCTGCTCACCCCCCAGGAGCTGGCGGTCGCCCGCGCCGTGGCCTCCGGCCTGACGAACCGCCAGGTGGCACGCGAGCTGGTGATCAGCGTGAAGACAGTGGAATACCACCTGGGCCGCCTCTACCCGAAGCTCGGCGTCGAATCCCGTACGCAACTGGCCACCCGACTCGCCGCGCACGGCTAGGGACATCCCCGGGCCGTCCCCTGGGGCGGTGGCCGCCTGCGCCGTTCTACGGTCGACGGCAGCGCCCGCGGCACCGGCCGTGGGGTCCGTCACTTCGGGGGGAACCGATGGCGAGCAAAGCGCCCAAGAAGACACCTGTGAACACCGATTCCGTAGTCAAGACCGTGCCCAGCCCCAAGCTGCGTGCCGTCGCCGACCGCGTCGTCGCCGAGCTGCAGCTCGCCGCCGACAAGGTGGCGGTGCACCACTCCGACCGGGCCAAGTACCCGATGCCCAAGGACCCCAAGTCCGCGGAGGCCGTGCTCGCCACGCGCTTCGGCGTGCTGCCCGAGGGGCTGCGCAAGCAGGCCGCCGACAAGGTCGCGGCCGACCTCAAGGCGACCGCGACACGGGCCAAGCGGTACGGGGATCTGGCCCACGTCGATCTGCGCTCACCGGCTTCGGTGGGGGCGCAGGCGGGGAAGCTGAAGTTTCCCGACCGGCTGAAGTTCCCGCCGGCCGAGCTGGGCAACGGGCCGGAGACCCAGGTGCTGGAGACGGAGAGCGCGGCAGTGGAGCCGGAGGCGGCCACCGCGCCGCTGACCAAGCTGTCGTTCCGTATCCACAAGGTCAAGTGCGTGGAGGAGACCAACGAGCTCGGGAAGGACGAGTTCTATCTCGGCGGCAACACCATCGACGAGAGCGGGGACGTCCACAAGGTGAGCCAGTTCAAGGTGATGAGCTGCCACAGCGGTGACGTGAAGACGTACCTGCCGCCGCGGGAGTTCAGCTGGTTCAACATCGCCGAGGCGCCGGTGAAGTTCCCCAAGGGGTACTTCGTCGTGCTCGGCGCCGCGGAGAAGGACGGCGGCGGCTTCGCCGACTACCTCGACAAGCTGCTCGACCTGGTCAAGACGAAGGTCATCGCGGCGGTCGCGGCCGCCATCGGCGGCATCATCGGCGCACCCGGCGGGCCGATCACGGCGGCCATCGGGGCGTGCGTCGGCTACGTCGTCGGGAAGATCTTCGACTTCCTGAAGGCCTGGTGGGGTGACGACGTGTTCGCACCGAAGCAGACCAGCACGGTGATCGCATCGCTCACCGCCCGCTGGACCACGGGCACCGCGTCGCCGCAGCGCACCGTCGTGTTCAGCGGCCACGGCGGCAAGTACGAGGTCGTCTACGACTGGCAGTTGCACGCCTGACCGAGGCGATCGCTGAGGAGCACCAGCCGGGGGATTGCCGCCCCGGAATGACACGGGGCATTACCTGGGCGGTAATCGACGCCTCCCCGCGTACCCGGCATGCTGGACCCAACGGCTCCCGGACCGGCGCACTCCGGCCCGGGAGCCTTTCGTACGTCCAACTAGCGGGCCCACACCGTGCCGCGGGCCTCGTATTCGAGCATGGCCTCGATCCCGGTGGCGGTGTCCGCGCCCAGGTGGCGGCGGACGAGCCACAGCGCGAGGTCGAGGCCGGAGGTGACGCCGCCCGCGGTGACCAGGTCGCCGTCGTCGACGACGCGGGCGTTCTTCAGTACGCCTCCTTGCCGCTCCAGGTCGGCACGCGCTTTGTGGTGGGTGGTGCACGGGCGTTCGCGGGTGAGGCCCGCGGCGGACAGCAGCATGGCGCCCGTACAGACCGCGCTGATCGTGAGGCCGGGGCGAGCCGCGGCGGCCAGGGCGGCCGGGAGCGTGCCGCGCTTGATCTCGGCCGGGACGCCGGGGCCGTCCGGGCGGGCGTAGCCGCCGCCCGGCACGACGAGGATGTCCGCGGTGCGAGGCGACCATTCCCGCACCGGGCGCACCTCGGTGCCATAGGCCGCCGTGACGCCGCCGCGACCGTGCGCGCGGACGTAGCGGACGTCGACCGGGCGGTCCGTGAAGAAGCCGGCGGCGGAGAAGACTTCGTACGGCGCGGTGAAGTCGAGTTCCTCCGCGCCTTCGTACAGGACGATGTGGACGCGCAGCTGTCCGGTCGTCGCGGCGGCGGCGGCGGGCGATGCGGTGGCCTCGGTGGCCCGGGACGGGGTGGATCCGATGCCGGTGACGGCGCCGGCGGCGCCGAGGGCGGCGGACGTACGCAGCACTTGCCTGCGGTTCACGGGGGCTCCTGCTCTGTGCGGATGAAGGGGAGGTCGTGTGGCGGAGCGGGATTCAGGCTGTGCCCGGGCCCATGCGGAAGCCGGGGCTGACGCCGACCCGGGCCGGGGCGAACGGCTCCAGCCATCCGGCGGGACCGGCTTGGGTGCGGGCTTCGGCCGGATTCGGCAGGGACTTCGGTACGGACTTCGGTACGGACTTCGGTACGGACTTCGGCACGGACTTCGGCACGGAGAGGTCCGGGTCCACCTGGGAGATGGCGGCGACGAGATACCGCGCGTCGCGGCCCGCCACGGTGTCGGGGACGCGGGCCGGGCGGGCGAGCGCGCCGCCGAGGTGCCGCACGTTCACGATCACCAGCCCGGGCCCGCCGAGGCCGGCCAGGCTGTCGAGTGCGCTCGGGGCCAGCGTGTCGACCAGGAGGTTCTCCCCGATGAAGGCCCCGGCGTCGGCCGGCTCCGCGTGCACGCGGGCGTACTCCGCGAACCGCATGGGGGCGAGCGTGTCCTCGACGGGCGGTGCCGCTTTCCGCAGCGGCGCGACGAGCCGTTCGGCGTCCTCCGCCGAACCGCGCAGGGCTATCGCGACGCGCGCGATCCTGCGTCCGCGCAGGTGGGGCGGGAGGAAGTCGAGGTCGGGGAACGCCATCACCCGGAGCGCGGAGGTCAGTTCGGCCGGCAGGCCGAGGGTCCACTCGTGGAAGGTGTGGAGCAGGGCGGGGTCGCCCGGGGCGTCCGTCGTGCCGAGGTCGAAGGTGAGCCCGCCGCCCTGCAGCGGCCCCTCGGGCAGCAGGCCGACGGTCATCTCCGTGACGACCTCGCCCGGCACCGGCCCGCTGCCGCGGAGCCGGGCGAACCGCTCCCCGTCGCCCGGCCCGACCTCCCGCTCCTCGCCGTCCCCGGTGACGACGGTGTACGAGCGGACGTGGTCGCAGGCCCAGCCGTCCGGGCGGGCCAGCAGTCCGAGCCCGCCGCCGAAGGTGTAGCCGACGGCGCCGACCGTGCCCAGGCTGCCGCTCGGCGGGACGAGTCCGTGCGGTGCGGCGGCCACGATGACGTCGTCCCAGGTCGCGCCGCCGCCCACGCGGGCCGTCGCGGCCACCGGGTCAACTGTCACGGCATTCAGCCGCCGCAGCGTCAACAGCACGCCCCGCTCGGCGCCCGCCCGCATGCCGTGGCCGGTGTTGTGCACCGTGACCGGCAGCCCGTACGCGGCGGCGCGCCGCAGCACGGTCCATACGTCGGTGGCGGTCCGCGCCCCGATGACCAGTTCGGGCCGGTGCCGCAGCCCGAGCTGGAATCCGGCCGACTCCCGCGCATAGCCCGTGTCTTCGGGGCGCAGGACGGGCCCGGTGACGGACTGGGCGAGCTCTTCGGCCAGCCGGTGGGGTGCGTCGTCGTTCCTGTGCGTCATATGGGTCCTTGCCTCACGAGTCTCTGGATTGGCTACCAATAGGTTGGCAGACAATCTATAAGGGCGCGAGTAAGTGTTCCTGAAGTTTTCGGCAACAAGGACTAACTGGATCTTTCGATTCCGGGTGAGGATGCTGGGCGCATGCCCCCGCGCCTCGCCTCGCCCCACGTCCTTGCCCTCGCCGGCACCGTCGTGCTGTGGGCCTCGGCCTTTCCTGCCATCAGGGTCGGCATCGACGGTCTGGGGGTGGAGGCGCTGTCGTTCCTGCGGATCGTGATCGCGGCGGTGGCGCTGCTGGTGGTGGCGCCGGCGGCGAAGGTCAGGCTGCCCCGGCGCCGTGATCTGCCCATGATCGCCTTGTGCGGGATCACCGGCATAACCGCGTATCAGATCCTGCTCAATTGGGGCGAGGTGGAGGTGGCGGCCGGGACGGCGAGCCTGCTGATCGCGATCGCTCCGGTCTTCAGCGTGCTGCTGGGCAGCCTCTTCCTCGAGGAGCGGCTGAGCCGGAACATCATCCTCGGCAGCATCGTCGCGATCGCCGGCGCGGCCATCGTCAGCCTGGCCAAGGGCACCGGCGGGTTCACCGTCTCCGCTCTCATCGTCCTGGCCGCCGCCATGGTGCAGGGGATCTACCACTTCGCGACCAAGCCCCTGCTGCGTCGCTACACCGGGCTGGAGGTCGCCACGTACGCGATGGCCGCAGGCACCGTCTTCGCCCTGCCGCTGGTCCCCGCCACCTGGCACGCGACCCTGCACGCACCGGCCGACGCGCTGGCCGCCGCGGTCTACTTGGGCCTGCTCCCCTCCGCGTTCGGCTTCGTCATCTGGGCTTACGCTGTTGCCCGGCTGCCGCTCGCGGCCTCCACGGCGGCCCTGTACCTGGTGCCGCCGGTGGCGCTCGTCATCTCCTTCATCTGGCTGGGCGAGACGCCCCACCCCGTCGAGTTGGCGGGCGGAGCGGTCAGCGTCGCGGGGGTGATCCTGATCAACCGGCGCAAGCAGGCTCAGCCGCCGGCCGAGACCCGAGCAAGGAGCCGTCCGTGCTTGACGTACGCCGTCTGCGCATCCTCCAGCACCTCGCCGCATACGGAACCGTCGCGGCCACCGCGGAGGCCCTGCACCTGACGCCGCCGGCCGTCTCCCAGCACCTCGCCGCCCTGCAGAGGGAGGCCGGCATGCCGGTGGTGGAGAAGCACGGACGCACCCTGCGCCTGACCGCGGCCGGGGAACTGCTGGTGGCGCACGCCGAGATCATCCTGGCCGAGCTCGCGGCGGCCGAGTCCGGGCTGGCCTCGCTGCAGAGCGGGCGGCGCGGGGTTGTACGGATTACGGCCTTCGCGTCGGCGGCACGCGCGCTTGTCGCGCCGCTGTGGCAACGGCTGGCTGATGCCGATGGCGATGCTGGTGCTGACGCTCGGGCCGACGCCACCCCGGCCCTGTCGCTACGACTCTCCGTCCAGGAACCCGGCGAGGCTCTCGACGAACTGCGCAAGCGCTCGACCGACCTCGCCCTGGTCCACAGCTACACCGTGCTGCCGCGCAGCTTCCCCGCCGCCTGCGAGCAAGCCGTCCTCATGGAGGAACCGGTGCTGCTCGCCCTGCACGCCCACCAGGCCGCCGCGCTGGGACTGGCGGCCGGACAGCCGGCGGACCTGTCCCGGACGGCGCAGCTGCCGTGGCTGACCCCGGGGCCGGAAACCTCCTGCTACGAGATGATCCAGCGCGCTTGCGGCGCGGCCGGCTTCGTCCCGGATATCAGGACCCGCAGCAGCGATTTCGCAGTGCTGACTGCCCTGGTGGCCGCGGGAGCAGGTGCCGCCCTCATTCCCCGCATGGCACTCCCGGACACCACCGGGCCCGTCAGCCTCCATCCCCTGGTCCATCCCGTCTCCCGGACCATCTTCACGGTCTGCCGGGCGGGCACCGGCAAACATCCCGACCTGCGGCGCGTGTTGGACCTGCTCCATGACCCGGCCAAGGCCCCCGGCCACGCGACTGCCCTGCGGTCCTGACGCAGCGCTGCCCCCGCCGTCGGGGAAACTGGGACGGTGAGCATCGAGAATGGCGGCTCGGCCGCGCCCGTGAGCAGCACCTCTGTCGTAGTCCTGACGCTGGCGCGCCGCATCGAGGCCGAGCTCAACGCCGCCCTCGCGCCGCTGGATCTCACGGTCAACCGGCTCGGGCTGCTCGGCCATATCTCCGGGATGCCCGGGGTGTCGTTCAGCGATCTGGCGCGGATTTCCGGCACCACGGTCCAGTCCGTGCACACCGCGGTGAAGGCGCTCGCCGCCGCGGGCCTGGTGCGCGATCACACCGCCCGGGCCGGGTCCGCCTCTGCGATCGAGGTGACGCCCCAGGGTGCTCGCCTCCTGAAGGCGGCCATGCGGGCGGTGGACGAGGTCGACGAGAGCATGTTCGGCCCGGACGCCGACCCGATCCAGCAGCGAGTCGGGGCTGCCGTGCGTGCCGCGTTCGCGGGCGGCGACAGGCCCTGACCTGCTCGTAGACGGCTTCGCCCGGCCTTGGTGCGACCCCACCTTCAGCCTGCCTGAAGCTTGAGATAGCCTTCAGGCAGGCTGAAGGTCGGCTGATCACCCCGCCCCCGAAACCGCTGGAGCCTCGCTATGCACCGACGGAACTTTCTTCGCACCGGAGCGGTCGCCACGACCGGCCTCGGTCTCGGCCTGACCGGCACCCACCAGGCGTCGGCCACCCCACGCCGCGCACCGCTCCGCGTCCACACGGTGCTCTACGACGGCGTGGAGGAACAGGACTTCGCCGGCCACGTCGAGGTCCTCGGCATCCTCGCGGACCAGCGCCGGATCAAGCAGACCTTCGTCTCGGCCGACGGCCCCGGCCGGGTGGCCACGATGTCCGGCCTGGAGATCGCGATACGCGCCCCGTGGTCACCCCGGTCGGCGGACATCCTCGTGGTACCCGGCGGCGGCTACGGCGACGAGTCGGCGGTGGCCGAGCAGATCCGCCGGGGCGTGCTGCCGAAGGCGCTCGCGAGGGCGCAGCGGCCCGGCCTGATCATGGCAGGGGTGTGCACCGGCACGATGCTCCTGTCCGCCGCCCGAATCGCGGATGGACGACCCTGCACCACCCACCACATCGCCAAGGAGGACCTGGAGGCCCAGGGCGGGAAGGTGGTCCCCGGCCGGGTCGTCGACGACGGCGACCTGGTCACCTGCGGCGGGGTCACCTCAGGACTCGACCTCGGCCTGTGGCTCATCGAGCGCCTCTACGGCCACGAGGACGCCCTCTTCGCCGAGAAGGTCCTCGAATACGAACGACGCGGCACGGTATGGCGGGCAGCGTCGTGAGTCGCCCCGGGCGGTGATGCACACGGCCGCCACCGAGGCCAACCTGCTCCTCGGCGTACTGGCCCTGGGCTTCGTGGCGCCCCTCGCACTGCTCCTCCTCACCTTCGCCCGCCCCGCTCGCGGCAGTTGAGGCCCAGCGCAAGCTCAGGAACGATCGGTCAGGAATTTCTGGGTGGCCGAGTCCGCGGGCAGCAGTGTCTCCATCGCCAGCTCCGAGACGGTGATGTCGACGGGGGTGTTGAAGGTGGCGATGGTCGATACGAAGGTCAGCAGCTGCCCCTCGACCTCGACCCGCAGCGGCAGCGCGAGCGGCACCCCGTCGGCAGGCGCCCCGGGCCCGCCCACGTCCTCGCCGCCGTCCGCCACCGGATACGCCACCACCTCGTCGTACACGGCCTTGAGCGCCGGCGACCGGGCAAGCGAGAGCTGCCGGTCCATCTGCGCGATCAGATGGGCGCGCCACTCGCGCAGATTGCGGATGTGCCGGGCCAGGCCCTCGGGGTGCAGGGTCAGCCGCATGGCGTTGAGCGGCGGCTGGAGCAGGTGCTCCGGGATGCCGTCCAGCAGCATCAGGATGCCGTTGTTCGCGGCGACCACGTTGTACGCGCCGTCCACGACCAGCGCCGGATACGGCTCGTGCGCGGCCAGCAGCCGCTCCACCGACTCCCGCACCGGCGCCATCGCCGGGTCGTCCAGCGGCGTCTCGCGGTACTCGGGGGCGTAACCCGCCGCCACCAGCAGGGTGTTGCGCTCGCGCACGGGCACGTCCAGATGCTCGGCGAGCCGCAGCACCATGGCGCGACTGGGACTGGAGCGACCGGTCTCGATGAAACTGAGATGGCGGGCGGACGACTCCGCCCGCAGCGCAAGCTCCAGCTGACTCAGCCCACGCCGCTCACGCCAGCCACGCAGCATGGGACCGATGGGGTTGCCGTCGGAATCTCCGGCCGTCGCAGTCGTCATGCTTCGGACCGTACGTCAACCCAGCTGCCGATGGCGCTGTTGTCTCCGTTGCCTGAGCAGGTTGATGCGCGTAACCGCCAATGCGGCAAAAGCTGCGGTGAAAAGGATGGATGCAGCGATTCTGGCGGCATCCCACACCGCCCCCGGAGGGTTCCAGGCAGCCTCCACCAGGTTGAGGAGCAGCGTAAGCGAGAGCGTGTACCAGAACGCACGCCTCGCCACAGTCGCACCGCGTCCCCCTGCCCTTCGGGCGTCCGGTCGCGGCCCTATGCGCTTCTCGTACGCATCGAGGGCCGGCGTGCCGACGAAGATCACAGGAATCCAGAACAGAGTGGCCCACCCTGCAGACGCTGCCGAATCCCGCAGTGGAGCGCCGGTCAGTAGGTAGACGATTCCAACGATCAGTCCCACCGCGGTCCCCGCGATGATCGACCCGGTGAGACGTTCGGTCCGGCGGGGCACGAAGTCCGGAGTTCCCCCCGGGTTCGATTACGATGCGCGGCCCCGGCGGTACGGTCGGGGTATGGCAGTCGAACCGCTCTCTCGAGATGACATTGAAGCGCGCCTCGCGGACCTGCCCGGGTGGTCGGTGACCGACGATGAGCGCCTTACCCGCACCTACTCCTTCGGCGGGCATCCGGCCGCGGCGGGGATGGTCGCGCATATCGCGCAGATCCAGGAGGAGCTGAATCATCACTCCGACATCGCGCTCGGGTACAACAAGGTGACGGTCTCGGTGAACACTCACAGCGTGGGCGGCAAGGTCACCGAGATGGACTTCGCCCTCGCCCGGCGCATCGAGGCGATTGCGTCGGCGCATGACGCGCAATGACGCGCACGACGAGCAGCAGATCCGTGACCTGATCGAGCGCTGGGCGGCGGCCGTGCACGCGGGCGACCTGGACGCCGTGCTGGCCGACCACGCCGACGACATCGTGATGTACGACGTGCCGCCGCCGTACGAGGGCGTGCGCGGCATCAAGGCGTACCGTGACGTGTGGCCCGGCTTCTTCGAGTGGCAGGCGTCCGGCGCCGTCTTCGAGATCGAAACGCTCGGCATCACCGCCGGCACGGACGTGGCCTTCGCCCACGCGCTGCTGCGCTGCGGGACCGAGCAGGAGTTGGCGGAGAAGCCCGGATTCCACCTGCGCCTGACCCTCGGCCTGCGTAAAGAGGGTGGCCGCTGGGCGGTCTCCCACGAGCACCACTCGTTCCCGGATCTGTCCGGGCCGGAGTCCTGACCACGGGGGAGGGGGCAATGCGTGCATAACATTGTTACGCGCCGCCGCGCCTGTCATCATCTACGTGCACAAGTCAACTTCCGTCGCTGTAAGGCCGGTTAGCAGCTGCTGCCGACCCGGCCCGCGCGGTGGAGGCGAGCGGGGGACGGTGAGGGCGCATGACCGGCGTCGGGCTGCGGGCGCTCGGGGATAACGATCCCCGGCGGTTAGGTGACTTCCGGCTGCTGTGGCGGCTGGCCACCGGGGGCATGGGCCGCCTCTATCTCGCCCGCGCCGACGAACCGGGCAGTCCGCTCGTCGCCGTGAAGACGCTGCTCGCCGAGGGCATGGTGAGCGACCGGGACCGGGAGCGGTTCGCGCGCGAGGTGGAACTCGCCCGGCGGGTGGACAGCGCCTGGACGGCGCGGGTGCTGGCCGCCGATCCGGCGGCGGAGCGGCCGTGGATGGCGATCGAGTACATACCCGCCCCCGCGCTCTCCGACCTGGTCGGCGCCGCGGGCAAGCTGCCCGCCTGGGCGGTGCCGTGGCTGGGCGCGGGCACCCTGCAGGCGCTGCTCGCCCTGCACGACAAGGGCGTCATCCACCGCGACGTCAAACCGCAGAACATCCTGCTGCCGATGACCGGCCCGCTCCTCATCGACTTCGGCATCTCGCACGCCGTCGACATCACCCGCACCTCCTTCACGCTGGGCACCTTCGGCTTCATGTCGCCGGAACAGGCCCGCGGCGAACCCTCCACGACGGCTTCCGACGTCTTCTCGGTCGGCGCCACGCTCTTCTACATGGCGGTCGGCCGGCCCCCGTATCCGGAGCCGGACGGCCCGATGCGCGCGCTGGCGCAGGTGCAGCGCGGCGAAGTCGACCTGGCCGGGCTGCCGTCCGCCCTGGAACCGCTGATCCGGCCGTGCCTCGCCGTCGAGCCCGCCGACCGCCCCGACCCGGCCGAGCTGCTGGTCCGCATGGTCAGGGAGGTGGACGGCGGCGCGGGCAGGCGGCGCGGGCAGCGCTGGCTGCCGCCGTCGTGGACGGAGCTGATCGAGGCGTACGAGGCGTACGGCCGGGTGCTCGGCGGCGAGGGGGCGACCCTCGGCGCCGACGGCGACCGCACCCAGCCGGTGCCGCCGCCCGCCCCGACGCTGGTCGACACCCGGGAGCGGCAGGCGCGCAGGGAGCGCGAGGAAGCCGCCCGGGAGACCCGGCTGCGCCGCGAGGAGGAGATCCGCCGGCTCGCGGCGGCGGCCGAACAGGCGCGGCATGAGCGGGAACGCGCGGAGGAAGCCGAGCGGCGGGCCCGGGAGGAGCGGGAGAGCGCGGAGCGGGAGCGGGCGGCGGCGGAGGAGGCGCGGCGGCGGGCGAATGCGGCCGCGGGCTCGGGGTCGGGCGCGGGGTCAGCCTCGGCCTCGGCGGCGGGCGCGGCCTCGGCAGCGAGCGGCTCCGGCTCGGGCTCCTCTTCAAGCTCCGGCTCGGGCTCCTCCTCAAACTCCGGCGGCGGCCTCCTCGTCCTGCTCGTCGTCATCGGCATCGTGCTAGCCATCTGGCAGCCCTGGGAGGCCGCCAACTCAGGCGACTCCACCGCAGGTTCCGCCGGCAGCACCCCCACCGCGAGCGCCCTCACCAGCGGCGGCAGCTCCGGCACCTCCGCCGACGGCGGTACGACCTCCGGCTCCGGCGCGGGCGCGGCCGACGACGACACCCCGGCCGCGGCGGATGACGACGACGATGAGCCCGAGCAGCCCGACCCGACCACCTCGTCCCCCGAACCGGACCCCACCGAGCAGGCGTTCAAGCGCGTCTCCTCCGGCGACTGCCTCAAGGTCTACGACACGGGCCAGGCCGGCCGGTACAACGTGAGGTGGAGCGCCGCCGCCCCGCCGCCGTCCGTCTCGTGCGCCGGCTCCGACGCGTACGTCCAGGTCACCGGCGTCACCGCCGGTAGCTGCCCGAGCGGCGTCGACAAGTCGTCCTGGAGCTACCGCTCGCCGAGCAGCGGCGACACCACACGGCTGTGCATGACCCGGATCTACCGCGCCGGCTACTGCCTGCTCGCCCGGCAGTCGGGCGACAGCATCTCCCTGGGCGGCCTGACCGGCGTCAGCTGCGGCGCCTCCCAGGTCCCGTCCGCGTACAACCAGGTCATGCACATCACCGGCGTCTACCGCGCGCCGGCGGGCGCGAACGCGAGCAACTGCCGCCGCACGGCCAACGACGCCACCCGCTACTGGTCCTGGACGGTCAACGGCGGCAACACGCTGCTCTGCACGAAGATCTACGGGGCCTGATCCCACCTGCGCGCCGATGGCCGATCGTGCCGCAGGCATTGACATCAGCTCGGCGCGGGGGCACGCTCCACCCATTCGTGTTAACGATAACACGCACCTGAATGAGGAGCCGCCCATGTCAGGTCGCCACCCGCCGACGGCCCATCAACTCGACCGCCGCAGCCTCCTCCTCGCCGCTGGCGCCGGTGCGCTGACGGCCGTCGGTGCCACCGCGTGTGGCTCCGCCGCCGGGCAGCCCGCCGGGAAGGTCGCCGTGCACGGGGACAACGTGAACTTCGGGCCGCCGATCGAGGCCGCCGGCAAGCAGATGAAGTCCGTCGCGGGGCTGAGCCTGGTGCCCGAAGTGATTCCCTCGCTGGAGTCGTTCGAGCAGGTCGTGAAGTCGTCGCTGCGCACCAGCAAGACGCCAGACCTGCTCAAGTACTGGTCCGGCTACCGGCTGAAGGACCTCGCCCGCACCGGCGGCACCGTCGATCTCAGCGACGTATGGCGCAGCGCCGAGGCCAAGGGCTGGGTCGACCCGTCGCTGCGCAGCGCGTTCACGTACGACGACAAGGTGTACGCGCTGCCGATGAACCTCGCCTACTGGGTCTTCTACTACAACACCGAGGTGTTCAAGGAGAACGGGCTGAAGAAGCCCGAGACCTGGGACGACTTCATCAAGGCCTGCACCACCCTGAAGCGCGCCGGGATCACCCCGCTGCACGCCGCCACCGACGGCCGGTGGCCGTCGTTCATCTGGTTCCAGGAGGTGCTGACCCGGCAGAACCCGCAGTTCTACGAGGACTTGATGAACGGCCGGGAGCACTACCCGGACAAGCGCACCGAACGCGCCATGCAGACCATCGGCGACTTCGCGGACAAGGGCTGGTTCACCGCGCTCGACCTCACCATGGACAACGCCGCGGCGCAGATGATCAAGGGAAAGCTCGGCATGGTCCCCTGCGGCACCTGGATGGGTGCGCTGGTCGCCGGACTCGGCGGCAAGCTCGGCAAGAACATCGACGCGTTCGTGCTGCCGATGGAGAACCCCGACGCCAAGCCCAGCATGGTCTTCGAGTGCAGCGCCTTCGTCTCCACGGTCAAGGGGCCCGACCGCAAGGAGGCCTACCGGGTCGCCGAGAACTGGCTGCACCCCAAGGTCGCGCAGGCCTTCGCGCACGCCCTCCAGGACGGCAGCCCCAACCCGAAGGTGCCGCCGGCCAACCCGGCGATCGCGGGCGTCCAGCGCACCGTGCGGGAGAAGAAGGTCAGGATGCTCAACCGCTTCTGGGAGCTCGGCCCGCCCGAGCTGGTCGAGGCGACCGTCGACGACCTGGCCGCCTTCATGCTCAACCCGTCCTCGTACCGCAGCGTGCTGCGGACCATGCAGGAGCGCGCCGATGAGGCGTGGAAGGTATGGCGGGAGGCCGAGAAGGTATGACGGATATGGCGACCACCGCGAAGCCGGTCAGAGTCCGGCGCCGGATACCCATCCGCAGCTCCCACCACTCCGCCCGCCGCTCCGGCGGCAGTTCCGGGCGGCTCGGCGGGCCGCTCTCCGGCGTGCCGTGGGGGCTCCCCGCGCTGCTGTTCGTCGGGGTGCTGCTGGTCTACCCGTTCTTCCGCAGCGTCTACGGCAGCTTCTTCGAGGACAACGGCTTCACCTCCAGCTTCACCGGCCTGGACAACTACGCCCGGCTCGCCGAGGACCCGATCTTCGGCCGCTCGGTGCTCAACACCCTGTTCTGGGTGGCGGGCACCCTGCTGCTGCCCGTACTGGCCGGTCTCTTCATCGCCGTGGCCACGCACAACATGCGCTTCGGCGGCGTCTGGCAGCTGATCATCGCGCTGCCTTACGTGATCTCGGGCGCCGCCACCGCCGTGGTGTGGAAGTTCATCCTGACCACCGAGGGCGCCGCCAATGAAGTGCTGCGCGGCATCGGCCTCGACTCCTGGGCGCAGGGCTGGCTGCTGGAGTGGCCGCAGAACACCCTCTCCATGATCGTCGCGAGCACCTGGCAGGCCACCGGCCTCAACGTGGTCCTCTTCGCCATCGGCCTGCGGGCGATACCGCGCGAGACGGTCGAGGCGGCGCAGCTCGACGGCGCCACCGGCTGGCGGATGTTCCGCTACATCACGCTGCCGCAGCTGCGCGCGATGACCGTGGTGGTCGTCGGCATGGCGATCGTCAACAGCCTGAAGGCCTTCGACATGATCTGGGTGCTCACCCAGGGCGGCCCGGCCCGCTCCTCCGAGACGCTCGCGCTGACCATGTACCGCGAGACGTTCCGGCTCTTCCACGTCGGCTACGGCTCGGCCATCGCGCTGGTCCTGTCGGTGATCGTCGTCGCCTCCTCGTGGTTCTACCTGCGCCGGCAGATGCCCGATACCCGCCCCGAAGGGACGAGGTGAGCCGCCATGGGACGTGTACTGCGCAATGTCTTCGTCGGCGCCTGTGTGGTGCTGTGGCTGGTGCCGCTCTGGCTGATGGTGGTCAACGCCTTCACGGCCTCCACCGAGTACTCCGGCAGCCCCGACTGGACCTTCCAGGGCTTCGCGATCTTCGACAACCTCTCCACCGCCTGGGACGAGGCCCGTATCGGCGAGGGCTTCGGCAGCTCGCTGCTGTACGCCGTGGTGTGCGCGGCGGCGGCCGTGCTGGTCGCGGCGATGGCGTCCTTCGCCGTGGTCGTCCTGCCCATCCCCAGGCCCGCGTTCTGGTTCTGGCTGATCTTCTCCGGGACGATGTTCCCGCTGCAGATGTTCCTCGCCCCGCTCTTCGGGATGTACGCGGACGCGAACCTCTACGACACCCGCATGGGCCTGATGCTCGTCTACGTGGCCTGGGCGATCCCGTTCGCCTTCTTCCTGATCCGCAATCAGATGACCACGATGCCGCCGGAGCTCACCGAGGCGGCGATGCTCGACGGGGCGTCCTTCCGGCGGATCTTCTGGCGGATCCATGTGCCGCTGCTCGCGCCCGGCTTGGGGGCGGCCTTCATCTTCCAGTTCACCGCCGTGTGGAACGAGCTGCTCTTCGGCATCACCCTGAGCCGCAGCCCCGAGGTACAGCCGGTGATGGCCACCCTGACGGCGCTCAACAACGCCTACGCCTCCACCGGACCGCCGGTGATCCTCGCGGGCACCCTCATCGTCTCGCTGCCCACCCTGATCGTCTTCCTGGTGTTCCGCGGCCTGTTCCTGCGCGGCCTCACCGTATCCGCACGCTAGCTGGGAGTTCTGCATGACCACTCGGGCCCTCGTCCGTACCACCGACTGGGACAACGACCGGATTCGCGACAGCCTCCGCTCCTCCGTCGTCAGCGCGGAGGGCAGCGTGAACGGCGCCGCGCTGCGGCTGACCGTCGAACCGCTCCTGCGCAGAGCGGCGGACGGCGAAGGACTGCTGCAGTCGCTGCGGGTGGAGGCCGTGAACGGATCGGCCCTCCCGGGGGAGTTGGTGGTACGGACGGAGTCCGGGGCGGCGATACCCGCCGAGCGGATCGAGGGGCCCGGCGGTTCGGTCCGCCTGCTGCTGCCCGCCGTGGACACCGCCCAGCGGGTCACCGTCGAGGGCATCGACGTCACCCTCACGCCTCAGCGGCAGTGGACCATCCACCTCGTCCACCACTCCCACCTCGACATCGGCTATACGGACCCGCAGGGGCGGGTGCTGGCCGAGCACCTGTCCTTCCTCGACTCCTGCCTGGAGCTGACGCAGGCGACGGACGAGTGGGCGCCGGAGTCGCAGTTCCGGTGGTGCGTCGAGTCGCTGTGGTCGTTCCGGCAGTGGGCTGACGCGCGGCCCGCCGAGCAGGTCGCGGAGTTTGTACGACGCGTGCAGGAGGGGCGGATCGAGCTCACCGCGATGCCGTTCAACCTGCACACCGAGACCTGCTCCACCGACGAGCTGCACGAGCTGCTGCGGCTGGCGAAGGACGTGCGGGACGAATACGGGGTCGACTTCACCTCCGCCATGCAGACGGACGTGCCGGGCTCCGTCGTCGGGCTGATCGACGCGCTCAGCGACGCGGGCGTGAAGTACCTGTCCGTGGCGCACAACTGGGCAGGGCGCTCCGTCCCGCACCTGGTCGGCGGCGAGAAGCTGCCGCGGCTCTTCCGCTGGCGCGCGCCCAGCGGCAAGAGCCTGCTGGTCTGGGTCACCGACACCCCGCACGGCCTCGCGTACATGGAGGGTCCGCTGCTCGGCTTCGACACGGACTACGCGAGCGTGGACGACCTGCTGCCCGCGTATCTGACCTCGCTCGCTTCCAACCCCTACCCGTATCGCGGCGGCATCTTCGGCTGGGCCATGGACGCCGAGGAGGTCAAGCGGGAGCCGTATCCCTGGGATGTGCTGCACCTGCGCGTCCAGGGCAAGTTCGGGGACAACGCGCCGCCGCGGCGGATCATCGCCGACACCGTGCGGCGCTGGAACGAGACCTGGGCGTATCCGCAGCTGCGCCTCTCCCGCAACGAGGACTTCTTCACCGACGCCGAGGCCCGGCTCGGCGGCGAGATCCAGACCTACGAGGGCGACTGGACCGACTGGTGGGTCGACGGCGTCGGCTCCGGCGCGCACCCGCTCTCGCTAGCCCGCACCGCCCAGTCCGTGGTCGCCGACGCGCAGACCCTCGGCACCTTCGCGGGGGTGCTGGGGGCTGAGGGCGCTTCCGACGACAGCCGGGACTCGGCCCCGGTCTACGAGGCCGTCTCCCTCTTCGACGAGCACACCTGGGGCGCGGGCGACCCGTGGACCCACGGCGACCACGGCGGGCACTCCGGCGAGCAGCAGTGGCACTGGAAGTACGGACAGGCGCTGCGCGCCCACGACGACGGGCAGTCGCTGCTGAACCGGGCCTCCGCCCGTCTCGGACAGCGGCTGGCCCGGCCCGCCGGCACCCCGGCCTCGTACCACGTCGTCAACACGTGCTCCTGGCCGCGCACCGACGTCGCCCGGTTCTTCCTCCCGGAGAGCAGCGTGCCGCTGGAACGGCCGGTCACGGTGACCGACGCCCGCACGGGGGAGCGGCTGGCGCACGAGGAGGAGGAGCAGGTCAACGAGGAGCACCGGGACGCGGGACGGTTCCTGGTGGTACGGGTCGACGACGTGCCGGCGGCCGGGTCCGTACGCCTCGACGTGACGCCCACCGAGGCAGGTCGCAATGCCGATGACGACACCACCGTCGTCAAGGCCGCCACCGGCTGGAACCCCACCGGCGGCACCGAGACCGAGGACCCGGCCGAGACCGCGGCCGAGGCGTACGCCCACCCGACCCCGACGCTGCTGGAGAACGAGCACCTGGTCGTCCGGGTCGACCTCGCCCGCGCCTGCATCGCCTCCATCACGGACAAGGCGACCGGCCGCGAGCTGGTGCGCGCCGACGCCATCGCGGGCTTCAACGCCTATATCCACGACAGCTACACGACCGCCGGCGCCTTCAACCACAACTCCAGCCGCACCACCGCCTCCGACCGCCTGGAACACCTCGGCAACCGCGCCGTCGCCCCGCCCGCCGCACTGATCGCCCGCCGCTCCACCGCGACGGCGGAGGTGCTCACGTACGAGACCCGCCCGGCCGGCGCCAACCGGCTGCGCACGACGCTGACGCTGCCGCACGGCGTGCCGCGCCTCGACATCGAGAACCGGCTCGACAAGGACGCGACGCTGGGTAAGGAGAGCGCGTACTTCGCGTTCCCGTTCGCGCTGGAGGATCCTGCCGTACGGATGGAGGCCTCCGGCGGCGCCACCGGCAGCGGGCTGCCGGTCGTGCCCGGGTCCGCGCTGCACATGCGGGCGGTGCGGCGCTGGGTGACGGCCGCGGAGGACGGCTTCCAGGTGGCGTGGTCGACGCAGGACGCGCCGCTGGTGCAGTTCGGGAACATCGCGCTGCCGTACGCCCCGTTCCCGAAGACGATGGGCCACGACGAGCCGGCCACCGTCTTCTCCTGGATCCACAACAACCTGTGGGACACCAACTTCCCCAGTCAGCAGGCCTTCGAGTTCACCTTCCGCTACAGCGTCGCCTGCGGCCCGGCGGACGACGCCGGGCTCGGGGCGCGCACGTCGGCGGGCTTCAGCCGCCCGCTGCATGCGGTACGGGCCCGGGGCGCGGCGGTGGCGGAGGCCCCCGCCGCGCACGCCTTCTGCGAGGTGGGGGACGCGCGGGTGCGGCTGGTGGGCGCCACGACCACTCCCGGTGGCGGGGTGCTGCTCCGGCTGCAGTCCTTTGCCGAGGAGCCGGTGGACTGCCTCGTACGCGCCGGCTTCCCGGCCGTGGCCGCCCACCAGGCCGACCTGCTGGCCACCCCGGGGCAGGAACTCCCCCTCACCGACGGGGAGGTGACCGTCACCATCCCCGCCCTCGGCACGACAGCGGTGCTCTTCGAACGCCCCTGAACCGCCACCGCTTCCTCGCACAAAGGAGAACGCGTGTACCGGCTCGACCCCCGATACACCCCCGCCCCGCAGTCCGTCCTCACCGCCGGCTGGGAGGCGCTGGCAGCCCGCCTCCCAGCCGCACCCGCCGTCCTCGCCGTGGACGGCCCGCCCGCCGCCGACTGGGACGCCCTCGCTGCCCGGCTGTCCGCCGCCGGAGCCGCGCTCCTCGACATCCGCGACCACTACGCCCCTCCCGCCGCGGTCCGCAGCCGCACCATCCGCGCCGAGGACGCCGACGACCCGTACTACTGCCGGCTGGCGGAGAACCCGCTCGACGACCTCTTCGATGAACTCCCGCATCCGGACCGCGGCTCCGGCCTCCTCGTCGTCTACGGGCCGGGTGCGGGTCTCGTCGGGCACGACGTGCTCTGGTACGCCGACGTGCCCAAGCGGCACGCCGAGGCGGCGGTGATGGCGGGACGGGGCGTGAACCTCGGCCTGACCGGCGAGAAGGCGGAGGCCCGGCGGCTGTTCTACGTCGACTGGCCGATGCTCGACCGGCACCGCGACGCGCTCGCGGCCCGTATCGACGCCTGGCTTGATCTGCAGGACCCGGCCCGCCCTGTACTGCTCGACGGCGACGGCATGCGCGCGACGCTGGCGTCGCTGGCCCGCCAACCGGTCCGCACCCGTCCGTTCTTCAACTCAACCCCCTGGGGCGGGCATTGGGGGCAACGGGAGCTCGGCTTCAACCCGGGTGCGCGCAACACCGCGCTCGGCTACGAGCTGATCGCGCCGGAGGCGGGCATCCTCGTCGGGCACGGGCCCTCTGAGCAGGCCGAGATCCCGTTCCAGCTGATGTGCGTGCTGCACCCGGAGGCGGTCCTCGGGCCGGAGCCGTATGCCCGCTTCGGCACGTCCTTCCCGATCCGCTTCGACTATCTCGACACCGTCGGCGGTGGCAACCTCTCCCTCCACTGCCACCCCAAAGAGCCGTATATGCGGGAGCATTTCGGCTGGTCGTACACGCAGCACGAGACGTACTACATGACCATCGGGAGCCCGGACACCCGCGTCTTCCTCGGGCTGCGCGAGGACGCGGACATCGACCTCTTCCGCAAGGAGATCGAGGAGGCGGCGACGGACGGGGTGCCCATGGACCCGGCCGACCACGTCATGACCTTCCCCGCCGAGAAAGGCCGGCTCTTCATGATCCCGGCCGGCACCCCGCACGCGAGCGGCGCGGGCAATCTGGTCCTGGAGATCAGCGCGACCCCGTACCTCTACAGCCTCCGCTTCTACGACTGGCTCCGCCCGGACGCCGACGGCAACCCGCGTCCGCTCCCGTACGAACACGGCCTGGCGAACCTGGAGACGGAGCGGCGGGGGGAGCGGGTGGCGGGCGAACTGGTGCAGGAGCCGCGTGGTC
>NZ_JAAKZV010000139.1 GCF_011044975.1 Streptomyces coryli
CCCCACCCCCGACCGCCGCGCCACCCGCGACGCCCTCGGCGTCGGCGTCGCCGTCGGGCTCTCCGGATTCGCCTTCGGGGTCTACGCCGCCGGGGCCGGGCTCTCGCTGCTGCAGACCTGCGTGCTCAGCCTGTTCGTCTTCACCGGGGCGTCGCAGTTCGCGCTCGTCGGAGCGATCGCCTCCGGGGGGAATCCGTACACCGCCGCCGCGGGCGCCTTCTTCCTCGGCGTGCGGAATGCCTTTTACGGGCTGCGGCTCGCTCCCATGCTGCAACTGCCCCGCGCCGTCAAGCCCTTCGCCGCGCACTGGGTGATCGACGAGACCTCCGTCGTCGCCTTCGCGCAGAAGGGGCGGCGGGCGCAGCGGGTCGGGTTCGTCGTCACCGGTCTTTCGCTCTACATCTGCTGGAATCTCTCCACCCTGCTCGGCGCGCTCGGCGCCGAAGCCCTCGGCGACACCGACGCCTGGGGGCTCGACGCCGCCGGGCCCGCCGTCTTCCTCGCGCTGCTGGCGCCGATGCTGAAGACCGGCGTCGAGCGCGTCACCGCCGTGCTCGCCGTCGCGCTCGGGCTCGGGCTGCTGCCCGTGCTGCCTGCCGGGGTTCCGGTGCTGGTGGCTGCCCTGGCGGCGCCTGTTGTCCTGTACGTGCACGGAAAGCGCGGCGTCGCCAAGGAGGAGGAGAGCGCATGAACGCCTGGATCGCCATCGGACTCACCGTCGTCGGCTGCTACGGGGTCAAGCTGCTCGGGCTCTCCGTCCCGGCCGGCGTGCTGGAGCGGCCCGTCGTCAGGCGGCTTTCGGCTCTGCTGCCCGTCGCGCTGCTGGCCGCGCTGACGGCGCAGCAGACCTTTGAGGACAGCGGTGCCCTCGTCGTCGACGCCCGCGCCGCCGGGGTGGCAGCGGCGGCGGTCGCCGTGCTGCTGCGGGCGCCTTTCCTGCTGGTCATCGCCGTTGCTGTGCTGGTGACGGCCGCGGTGCGGGCGATCAGTTAGCCAGCCGTCCGTAGGCCCGCAGCGTCAGCAGCGCCTCCAGCGTCGCGATCGGCCGCGACTCCAGCGCCGGGAGCTGCGCCCAGCTGCGGCGGCGGACCGGCCAGCCGCCGTCGTCCTGCTGCTCGGCGGCCAGGTAGTCCAGCGAGCGGGCCATCTCCTCCTCGCTGAACCAGCGCCGGGCCACCGAGTCCGGGCGGCGCGCGTAGTCGTGCGGGAAGTGGTGGTCGCCGGGGGCGTAGCCGTCGCCGACCGGGTAGCGGTCGCGGCGCTCCGGCTCCAGGACGGCCAGGCGCTGTTCGCGTACGAGCCTGCCGAGGCGGTCCGCGGCCGCCTCGGCGCGCTGGCGGTCGCGGGCGCCGTCGAGGAAGGCCACCGCGGCCTCCGCCTCGTACGGGTGGGTCTTGCCGAGGCTGTCGATCGCGGCCCAGCAGAAGTCGGTGGCGCGGAAGAGCCAGGCGTGCCAGACCTCGTTGCGGTGCAGCAGGCCGACGATCGGGGCCGTCGTCGTCAGGTCGGCCGCCGGGTCGCCGGTGATCGCCAGCCACGGCGCGTGCGGGTAGCCGCGCAGCGCCGGGTCGACGGCGGGGAGGGCGCCGTCGCGAGTGGATACGGCCGTGAGGTAGCGGCAGATCTCCTCCACCCGGCGGCCGGCGCAGCGGCCCGCGGCGTCGAGGACGCGCAGCGCGTACGCGGCGTGCGCGGGCTGGCTGACCGGGCCGCGCAGGTCCGGGTCGAGGCCGTGGCCGTAGCCGCCGTCGGGGGAGCGGTACGCCTCGAGGGCGGTGACCACGGTGTCGGCGGCGTACTCGGCGGCGGAGCCCGGCCGGAAGCAGTGCGCGAGCCGGCGTTGTTCGAGGACCCGGGCGGTGAGCCACATGAACCGCTCGGCGGCGGCGAGCGGATCGGGCGAGGGAGGAGGCGGTGCGGGGGGAGTGGCGGTGGCCATGGCGACGACGTTATTGCCGGTCGGGCGGCCTGGCGACGGTCACGACCCCAGTCGCACCCGGAGGAGCGGTGCGGGCGCGCGATAATGGACGCATGTGGTTGACGGTGTTCTGGGATCGGATGACGGACTACTTCGGAGCGGCGTACGTCGACTCCTTCGCGCGCGACCACGTCATGGCGGAGCTCGGGGGGCGTACGGTGCACGAGGCGCTCGACGCGGGGTGGGACGCGAAGGACGTGTGGAAGGGCGTGTGCGAGGCGATGGCCGTTCCGGTGGACCAGCGCTGAGCTGACAGCGTTGCGCTGCGTTTTGCCTGATTTGCCGCATTACGGTTGCCTGCGTGAGACGACGCACCGCCCTCCAAGCCCTGCTCGCCCCGGCCCTCCTCGCCGGCTGCGCCGAAGCCGCCGGTTCCCGCGAGGGCAGCGGCCCCAGCCGCAAGCCCCCCGTCAAGGCCGCCGCCCCGCTGCCGTACCAGGTCGCGCATGCCTCGCGTCGCTCCACCGCCGTCTCGCTCACCTTCCACGGGCAGGGCGAGCCCGCCCTCGCCAAGGCGCTGCTGCGGGAGGCCGAGCGGGGCGGGGCCAGGGTGACGGTGATGGCGGTGGGCAGCTGGCTCGATACGTATCCGGCGCTGGCCAAGCGGATCCTCGACGGCGGGCATGAGATCGGCAATCACACGCAGAACCACCTCGAGATCAACGCGCTGAGCGAGGCCGAGGCGCGCGCCGAGATCGAGCAGTGCGCGCGCCGGCTGAAGGTGCTCACCGGCAGCCGCGGCAAGTGGTTCCGGCCGTCGCGGGCGCACCGCGCCACCCCGCTGGTGCAGCGGCTCGCCCGCCAGGCCGGGTATCCGCACTGCCTGTCGTACGACGTCGACTCGCGCGACAACACCGACCCGGGGGCCGCGGCGGTCCGCGAGTACGTCGCCGGCGGCGTCGAGCGCGGGTCCGTGGTCAGCCTGCACCTGGGGCACGAGGGCACCATCGAGGCGCTGCCCGCCATCCTGGACGACCTGAAGGGGCGCGGGCTGCGCGCGGTGACGGCGGCGGAGCTGCTGGACGCGTAGCGCTGGAGGGCCGCGTTACGGCCATCAGAGCCGCGTTACGACCACGCCGCCACGAAGTACCCCACCCCGTACGGCGCCTCGTCGTACCGCAGCGACCCGCGCAGGTCCGCGCCCTCCGCCGCGCCCGCGAGCACCTGCCAGCACGCCCGTCCCGAGGCCTGCAGCTCGGCTGCCAGCTCCGCGTCCAGCGCCGCCAGCGCCTCCCGGTCCGCCGCCCCCAGCGCCCGCGCCGCCTCGGCGTCGAAGGCGGCGGCGCGCTCGTCGTAATAGCCGGGCGCCTTTTCCGTACGGCATGCGCTGCCGTCGCCCATGACGAGCAGCGCCACCCGCCCTGCGCCGGCGGCCAGTTCGCGGCCCACCTCGAGGCAGCGCTCCGCGGCGAGGGGCTCGCCGACGCCGAGCGCCTCCACCGGCTCCGACCACTGGGCGCGCTCCAGCAGCCAGGCGCCGACGGACAGCGACGGCGGCAGCTCGCGGGCGGTCTCGGCGCCGCCGGAAGCACCGAGCCGTACCTGAAGATCCACGCCGAAGCCCTGGAACGACCCCACGGAACCCTGCGGATGCGGCCCCCGCCCCGCCTGCTCGGCGGGCCCCACGACGATCAGCCGCTCCGGCCGCGCGGCCGCCAGCAGCCCCACCGCGTCCGAGCACGCCGCGCGCAGCTCGTCGAGCTCGGCGGCCGCCCCGGACGCGACCTCGGGAACCAGCAGCGGCGGACACGGACAGCAGGCGGCGGCGATCAGCATGGCGGCAGCCTAACGATCCGCCGCTTGCTCCGCCGCCACCTGTGCATATGCCCGGACCAGCGCCGTCTCGCCCGCCGTGCGCCAGAGCAGCGCCCAACGGCCCAGCGGCGCGTCCTCGATGGGGATGTAGACGATGCCGGGGCGGCGGTAGTAGCGCGGCGCGTCGGAGTGCACGACGCACTGGGTGGTGCCGGACACCACCGCGGCCTCCACCTCCTGGAAGGTGCTGAGCACCGGGCCGCGCGCGATCGGCCGGCCCGACGGGGTGCGGGTCGGCTCAATCGCCTCCACCCAGTACGCGGGTGCCGCTTCCGGGAAGCCGGGCAGCGTGCAGTCGGCGAGGTCCTCGAGGCAGACGGATTCCCGGCCGGCCAGCGGGTGGGCCTCGTCGACCATCAGCCACAGCGGCTCGGCCAGCACCACCGGGCCGACCGTCAGGTCCGGCTCGCGCACCGGCAGCCAGCAGGTCTGCACGTCGATCTCACCGGCCCGCAGCTGCCCGAACGGGTCGCTGAACGGCACCTCGCGGAAGGTCAGTTCACACCCGGGGTGCCGGGCGCGGAACGCCCGCGTCAGCGGGGCGAGATCGTGCGCCTGGGTGCCGAACAGGCCGAGCCGCAGCGCCCCTTCCGTCCCCCGGGCGGACTCGACGGCCGTGTCGATGCCCTCCTGGATCCGGTCGTACCCGGCCTGCAGATCGTCGCGCAGCCGGGCACCGATCGGGGTCAGTGCCACCTTGCGGCTGGAGCGCTCGAAGAGGGCGGCGCCGATGCGCCGCTCCTGCTTGGCGATGGACTGGCTGACCCGGGCCTGGGTGATGTGCAGCTTCTCCGCCGTACGCCCGAAGTGCAGCTCTTCCGCGAGCCTCAGGAATATCTCGATGTCCCGCAGCTCCATCGGCTCAGTCGCAGCCGCATCCCGAGGGTGCCGGCGTCGCCGAGGGGGCCGGGGCGCCGATCGTCGGGAGGCCGAGCATGACGCCCTTGGCCGGCTCGGGGGCAGCCGTGCGCTGCTCCCAGGCGTCGCCGGCGCGGGTGCGGCGGACCGCCTTCGCCGGGCCCTCGGCCAGGAGGTGGTGCGGGGCGGCGTAGGTGATCTCGACCGTGACCATGTCGCCGGGGCGGACCGGCTCGTCCGGGCGCGCGAAGTGCACCAGGCGGTTGTCAGGGGCGCGGCCGGACAGCCGGTGGGTGGCGTCGTCCTTGCGGCCCTCGCCCTCGGCGACCATGACCTCGACGACCCGGCCGACCTGCTTCTTGTTCTCCTCCCAGGAGATCTCCTCCTGGAGGGCGACCAGGCGCTCGTAGCGCTCCTGGACGACCTTCTTCGGGATCTGGCCGTCCATGTCGGCGGCCGGGGTCCCGGGGCGCTTGGAGTACTGGAAGGTGAAGGCCTGCGCGAAGCGGGCCTCGCGGACCGCGTGCAGCGTCTGCTCGAAGTCCTCGTCGGTCTCGCCGGGGAAGCCGACGATGATGTCGGTCGAGATCGCGGCGTCGGGCATCGCGGCCCGTACCTTCTCGATGATCCCGAGGAAGCGCTCCTGCCGGTACGAGCGGCGCATCGCGCGCAGCACCGTGTCGGAGCCGGACTGCAGCGGCATGTGCAGCTGCGGCATCACGTTCGGGGTCTCGGCCATCGCCTCGATCACGTCGTCCGTGAAGTCGCGCGGGTGCGGGGAGGTGAAGCGGACCCGCTCCAGGCCCTCGATCCGCCCGCAGGCGCGCAGCAGCTTGCTGAAGGCCTGGCGGTCGCCGATGTCGGAGCCGTACGCGTTCACGTTCTGCCCGAGCAGGGTGATCTCCTGGACGCCCTCCGCGACCAGCGCCTCCACCTCGGCCAGGATGTCGCCGGGGCGGCGGTCCTTCTCCTTGCCGCGCAGCGCCGGGACGATGCAGAAGGTGCAGGTGTTGTTGCAGCCGACCGAGATCGACACCCAGGCCGCGTACGCGCTCTCCCGCCGCGTCGGCAGCGTCGACGGGAACGCCTCCAGCGACTCGGCGATCTCGACCTGCGCCTCTTCCGCGATACGGGCCCGCTCCAGCAGCACCGGCAGCTTGCCGACGTTGTGCGTGCCGAAGACCACATCGACCCAGGGCGCGCGCTTGGTGATCGTGTCCCGGTCCTTCTGCGCCAGGCAGCCGCCGACCGCGATCTGCATGCCCGGATGCGCGGCCTTCTGCGGCGCGAGCTGGCCGAGGTTGCCGTAGAGCTTGTTGTCCGCGTTCTCGCGCACGGCGCAGGTATTGAAGACGACCACGTCCGCGGCCTCGGCGTCCTTGGGCGCGCGGACATAGCCCGCGTCCTCCAGGAGTCCGGCCATACGCTCGGAGTCGTGGACGTTCATCTGGCAGCCGTGTGTGCGCACCTGGTAAGTCTTCATGTCAATGAACCAGGGTAAGGGCTGGGAGGCCCAGCTCCGAAGCCGTCGCGGCATCACCGCCGCGGTGGCCGTCCTCGCGGCCGCCGGGCTGCTGCTGTCATGGCTGCTCCCGGGCGGCTCCGACCGGCCCTCCGGCGACGTGACCTTCGCCACCGGCGTGCCCAACGGCGTCTACGAGACGTACGGCGAGCTGCTGCGCGAGGAGACGGCCAGGGACCTGCCGGACGTGCGGATAGAGCTGGCTCCCAGCCAGGGCTCGGTGGACAACGTGCGCCGCCTCGCCGAGGGCCGCGCCGACTTCGCCGTGGCCGCCTCGGACGCCGTCGCCGCCTACGACGGCCCGAACGCCCGCCGACTGCGCGCCTGCGCCCGGCTCTACGACGACTATGTCCAGCTCGTCGTCCCGGAGGGCTCGGACATCGAGCGGGCCGCGGACCTCAAGGGCAAGCGGGTCGGCGTCGGCGAGGACGAATCGGGCGTGCAGCTCATCGCGAGGCGCCTGGTCAGGGCGGCCGGGCTGGACTTCAACCGGGAGATCGAGCCGGTCGGCAAGGGCCTCGACGACATGCAGGAGGGGCTGCGGACCGGCGACCTCGACGCGTTCTTCTGGTCCGGCGGGCTGCCCACCACATCGGTACGGAAGCTGGCCGAGGACACCGACATCAAGCTCGTCCCCCTCGACGACCTGATCACCCCGCTGCACCAGCAGGACGACGAGGCCACCCGCTACTACCGGGCCGCCGTGATGCCCCCCGACGCCTACCCGGACGTGCAGCGCGACCGCGCCGTGAAGACGATCGCGGTGGCCAACCTGCTGCTGACCACCGACCGCACCGACGACCGGCTCACCGAGGGCCTCACCCGCTCGGTGATACGGAGCCGCGACGGCATCGGAAAGAAAGTGCACGCGGCCCAGAAGGTGGACCTGCGCACGGCCGTCTTCACGGATCCGCTGCAGCTCCACCCCGGGGCCGCCCGCTACTACCGCTCGGTCAAGCCGTGAACTCGGCCCGGTGCTCCGCCACCCACTCGGCGAAGGTGCGGGCCGGACGCCCGGTGACCTGCCGCACGGTGTCGACGACGGTGTAGCCGATCGCCGGCGGGTCGCCGTGCACCCACACGAAGAAGTCGATGGTCTCCTTCGGATAGCCCTCGGCCGCCCACCGGTCCCGTGCCTGCTGCTCGGTCAGCTCGACGTACGCGATGTCCTGGCCGGTGACCTCGGCGAGGATGCGCACCTTGTCGGGCTTGGTGAGCGCCTCAGGGCCGGTCACGACATACGTCTGGCCGTGGTGCCCGTCGCCCGTCAGCCCGGCCGTGATCACCGCGGCGATGTCCGCCTCGTGCACCATCGCGCTGAGCGCCTTCGGGAACGGCTCGCGGACGGTCCGCTCGGTGCGGATGGACTCCGCCCAGTCCCGCGCGTTCGACATGAACTCCACCGGCTGCACGAAGGTCCACTCCAGATCGGTCTTCTGCAGCGCCTCCTCGACCTGCTCGCCCTGGACGCCCTTGAGCACCGTCGCCCGCCGCACCCCGGTCCGTACCGCGAGATCCACGATCTCGGCGGCGGTCTCCAGCGGGCCGTAGTCGTCGCCGGCGAAGCCGATGAAGTGCGCGGCCGTCACGCCGTCGAAGACGCCCTCGAGGGTCTCGGGCCTGGTCAGGTCGCCCGCGACCACCTCGACGCCCTCGGGCAGCCGCGCCTTGCCGGGGTCGCGGGTGAGCGCCCTGACCGGGTGCCCGCCCTGCACGAGCTCCTCGACGACCTTGCGGCCCACGCTGCCGGTCGCGCCCGTCACCAGAAAAGTCATGGTTCCTCCTGCGTCGCCTGTCGTGCTGACAACAACAACGTTAGGAGCCATTGCGGACAGCTTCGGTCCTCTATGCCGAAGGCGATTCCGGAGCTTATTCGGGCGCGTTCCGCGGCACCGTGATCGTCACCCGCAGCCCGTGCGGGCTGTTCTGCTCGTACGCGATCGAGGCGCCGCCCGCGGCGAGCAGCGCGCGGGTGATGGACAGGCCGAGGCCGGAGCCCTTCACGTTCTGGTGCCGGCTGCTGCGCCAGAAGCGATCGCCGACGCGGTCCAGCTCCTCCGCCGTCAGGCCCGGGCCGCCGTCCGCCACCACGATCCGCACCGACGCGCCCCTCGCCTGCGTGCTGACCCTCACCGCCTCCCCGGCGGGGGTGAACTTCACGGCGTTGTCGATCACGGCGTCCAGCGCGCTCGACAGCGCCACCGGATCCGCCCACCCGGTGGCCGCCGCCGCGCCCGCGACGGTCAGCTCGACGCCCTTGTCGTCGGCGACCGGGCGCCAGGCCGCCGCCCGCTCCGCGGCGATCTCGGCGACGTCCGCGAGCCGCAGATCCGCGGCAGCGTGCTCGGCCAGCGCCAGGTCGAGGAGGTCGTCGAGGACGTGCGCGAGCCGCTTGCCCTCGGTCCGTACCGACGCCACCTCCTCATTGCCGTCGGGGAGCTCCAGGGCGAGCAGCTCGATGCGCAGCAGCAGCGCGGACAGCGGGTTGCGCAGCTGGTGCGAGGCGTCGGCGACGAAGGCGCGCTGCTGGTCGAGGACGTCCTGGACGTTGTCGGCCATGTCGTTGAAGGAGTGCGCCAGCCGGCGCAGCTCCGGCGGCCCGCCGGCGACCGCGACCCGGGAGGCCATGGCGCCGGTCGAGATGTCGTGGGTGGCCTTGTCCAGATCGCGTACGGGCCTGAGCACCCAGCCCGTGAGCCGGTACGCGGCGGCCACGGCCAGGAGCATCGCGGCGGCGATGCCGGCCGCGAGCAGCAGCCAGCCCTCCAGGATGCGCGAACGCATCTGCCCGGTGGGGGAGTCGGTGACGACGACCGCGACCACATCGCCGTCGCGGACGACCGGGGAGGCGACGGTGAGCCGGCCGCGCTGCCAGGGATAGACCTGCGGCGGGTCGTGGCTCCGGCGGCCGGCGAGCGCCTCGTCGAAGGCGAGGCCGCCCTCGGTGCCGTCGGCCGCGGCGGCCCAGCCGCCGGGGGCGGCGGCCATCGGCTTGCGGTCGCGGTAGTACACGCCCGCCTTGATGTCGTAGAGATCGTGGTACCGGTGCAGCTCCTCGCCGAGCGTGTAGAGCCGCTCGTCCTCCGCCGAGTCGCCGTCGCGGTCCCGCGAGGTGACGTACTGTGCGAGCGAAGCGAAGCGGGCCGTGTCGTCGATGCGGTCCACGACCACCTTCTGCTGCTCGTGCGTGGCGATCCGCCCGGCGAGCGGGAAGCCGAGTGCGAGCAGCACACCGGCCATGAGGATGATCAGCAGGGGGAGGAGTCGGGTGCGCACGAGGGGAGTCTTACCGCCCTCAGCCGGCGGCGGCGGGCACGACGAGCCGGTAGCCGACCCCGCGCACGGTCTCGATCAGCTCCGGCAGCCCCAGCTTCGAGCGCAGCGACGCGACATGCACCTCCAGGGTGCGCCCGGTGCCCTCCCAGCTCGTCCGCCACACCTCGCTGATGATCTGCTCCCGGCGGAAGACCACCCCGGGCCGGTGCGCCAGCAGCGACAGCAGGTCGAACTCCTTGCGGGTGAGCGAGATGTCCTCGCCGTCCACGAACACCCGCCGGGTGGGCAGCTCAAGGGTGAGCGGCCCGAGCCGCAGCGACTCGTGCTCCTCCTCGACCGGCTTGTCCGGGGCCTCGTCGCCCGGGGCGGTGCGCCGGGCGACGGCGTGGATACGGGCCAGCAGCTCACCCGTGTCGTACGGCTTGACCACGTAGTCGTCGGCGCCGAGGTTCAGCCCGTGGATGCGCGACCGCACATCCGCGCGGGCGGTGACCATGATGACCGGCGTGGACGTGAGCTTACGGATCCGCCCGCACACCTCGAAGCCGTCCTGATCCGGCAGCCCGAGGTCGAGCAGCACCACGTCGAAGGGGGCCAGCTTGCCGTGCAGCAGCTCCTGCAGCGCCTCCTCGCCCCCGCGCGCGTGCCCGACCTCGAACCCGTGCCGGCGCAGCACGGCGGCCAGCGCCGCCGCGACGTGGTCGTCGTCCTCGACGAGCAGCAGCTTCACGACCCCTCACCTCCTCCGATACGAATACACCGTCATACACCGTCACGGCGGTGCGATGCGTCAAGGGGGGAGCGGGTCACCTCCTCGTTTCCTCTACGTGACCAGCACCGACGGGGGACGTCCGGTACACGGAGAGTGTCCGTTTGAGGCTGGATCGTTATGCTCAATTTCCCCTCAGATGTAATGACGGTCGCTCAACGTGCTAACTAAGGTCCAGGCAACCGAAGAGGATGGAGCAAGGAGCGGATGACCGAGGTTTCGGTGACCAAGGACGAGGTTCCGCCCACCGGCGAACCGCTCGTCGTCCTGGATGGCGTCAACAAGCATTTCGGCGCGCTGCACGTGCTCCAGGACATCAATCTGACGATCGGCCAGGGCGAGGTCGTCGTCGTGATCGGGCCCTCCGGGTCCGGCAAGTCCACGCTGTGCCGCGCGATCAATCGGCTGGAGACCATTGACTCCGGGTCGATCGCGCTGGATGGCAAGCCGCTGCCGCAGGAGGGCAAGGAGCTGGCTCGGCTGCGCGCCGACGTCGGCATGGTGTTCCAGTCGTTCAACCTCTTCGCACACAAGACCGTGCTGGAGAACGTGACTCTGGGGCAGATCAAGGTCCGCAAGAAGGACAAGAAGGCCGCCGACCAATACGCCCGTAAGCTGCTCGACCGGGTTGGCGTCGGCAACCAGGCGGACAAGTATCCCGCTCAGCTCTCCGGTGGCCAGCAGCAGCGCGTGGCGATCGCTCGCGCCCTGGCGATGGACCCGAAGGTGATGCTCTTCGACGAGCCGACCTCGGCCCTGGACCCTGAGATGATCAACGAGGTGCTGGAAGTCATGCAGCAACTCGCCCGGGACGGCATGACGATGGTCGTGGTGACGCACGAGATGGGCTTCGCCCGCTCGGCAGCCAACCGGGTCGTCTTCATGTCGGACGGTCAGATCGTCGAGGAGCAGTCGCCCGAGCAGTTCTTCACCAACCCGCGCAGCGATCGGGCCAGGGACTTCCTGTCGAAGATCCTCCACCACTGAAGCTGCCTGCATAGCAAACGGAAGACGAGGTTCATGATGAAGTTCCATAAGGTAGCGGCTGCGGCCGCCGTCGTGCTCGCCCTTTCTGCCACCGCCGCCTGCGGTGGTGAGTCCGGCGAAGCCGGTGATGCCGGCAAGCGGGACAAGAAGGAGAAAGAGGCTGCGGCCAAGCTCCCGACGTACACGGTGGCGAAGGACGTCAAGCTCGACTCGCCGACGCTGAAGGCCGCCCAGAAGCGCGGCAAGATCGTCATTGGCGCCAAGGACGACCAGCCTTACCTGGGCTTCCAGAACCAGGACGGCAGCCGCGAGGGCTTCGACATCGAGATCGCCAAGATGGTCGCCGCAGACCTCGGCTTCTCGCCCAAGCAGATCACCTGGAAGACCGTCGACTCCGGCGTCCGCGAGACCACCATCTCCAAGGGCGACATCGACCTGTTCGTCGGCACGTATACCATCAACGACGAGCGCAAGAAGCAGGTTGGCTTCGCCGGTCCGTACTTCATGGCGGGCGCCGACCTCCTGGTCCGTAAGGACGAGAAGTCCATCACCGGCCCGGACAGCCTGAAGGGCAAGCAGGTTTGCTCCATCGTCGGCTCCACTCCGCTGCAGGAGATCAAGAAGCCGAAGTACGGCGCCAAGACTGTCGAACTGGCGAAGTACTCGGAGTGCGTCACCCAGCTGCTGAACAAGGAGGTCGACGCCGTCACCACCGACGACGCGATCCTGAAGGGTTACGCTGCCGAGCGCCCGACCAAGCTGAAGGTCGTCGGCAAGACGTTCACCGATGAGCCGTACGGCGTCGGCATGAACAAGGACGACAAGACACTGCGCGACGCCATCAGCGACTCGCTGGAGAAGCACCAGAAGAACGGCGACTACAAGAAGGTCTACGAGGCCACGCTGGGCCTGTCCGGCTCGCCGTACGAGGAGCCGCCGGCCCTTGAGCGCTACTGACCGGCGCCGCTCGACCACGGGGTCCCGTGCGCTCCGCCAGGGAGCGCACGGGACCCCGGCTTCGAAACTCCCCCGTTTGTCCCCCGCTTGTCTGAGGCCCACGAGGACATCCCCGTGAATGTACTGCTCGACCACTTGCCGGAGTTCCGCGACGGTTTCGTCGGCACTCTGCTGCTGACCTTGGCCAGCGCGGCCTTCGCGCTGGTGCTGGGCGTGCTGCTCGCCGCGTTCCGGGTCTCGCCCGTGCCGCCGCTGCGGTGGTTCGGCACCGTATGGGTCACGCTCTTCCGCAATACCCCGCTGACCCTGCTGTTCCTCGTGATGTGGTTCGTGGTGCCGCAGATCTTCGATGTCGGCATGAGCCCTTGGGTCAAGGGCCTGATGGCGCTCGGCTTGTACACCTCCTCGTTCGTCTGCGAGGCGGTCAGATCCGGCATTAACACCGTGCCATTCGGCCAGGCGGAGGCGGCGCGCTCGCTCGGCATGACGTTCGGCCAGACGTTGCGGATGATCGTGCTGCCGCAAGCCACCCGCACGGTCATCCCGCCGCTCAGCAGCATCATGATCGCGCTCACCAAGAACTCGGCGATCGCCGGTGCGTTCAGCGTCACCGAGCTCTTCGGCGTCCAGAAGCTGCTGAGTGACCAAGGCTTCGCAATTGCCTGGATCTTCCTCTGGGTGGCTCTTGCCTATCTCGTCATCACGTTCGCCATCAGCGGTCTGTTCAGGCTGCTCGAAAGCCGCCTGGAGGTCGCCCGATGAGCGCGAGCGTCCTGTACGACGCACCCGGCCCCAAGGCCCGGATGCGCAACCGCATCTACACCGTCCTCGGCTCGCTGCTGGTCGGTGGCCTGATCGCCTTCGCGGTGTGGAAGCTGGCAGACCGGGACCAATTCGACCCGGAACGCTGGGACATCTTCAACTACGCCAACGTCCGGCAGTCCATCGTCGACGGCCTGGTGACGACGCTGAAGGTCTTTGCGGTCGCGGCTGTGGTCTCGATCGTCCTAGGGATGATCCTTGCCGTCGGTCGGCTCTCCGACCACCGCTGGGTGCGCACGATCTCCTCGGGCTTCATCGAGATCTTCCGTGCCGTGCCACTGCTGATCACCATTTACGCGCTGTGGGTGGTCTTCCTCAGCTGGAAGAGTGAGCTGGGCTTGGAGGGTGACATGCCCGCTTACCTGGCGCTGGTGGTGGGTCTCGGCGTCTACAACGGATCGGTCCAGGCCGAGGTGATCCGGGCCGGCATCAACGCCGTGCCACGCGGCCAGAAGGAGGCGGCGTACGCGCTGGGCCTGCGCAAGACGCAGGTGATGACCTCGGTGCTCATTCCGCAGGCCGTACGGTCGATGCTGCCGACTATCATCAGCCAGCTCGTGGTGACCCTGAAGGACACCTCGCTCGGCTACATCATCACGTACGGCGAGCTGCTCTACGCGGCCCGTCAGCTGGCCAACAACATCACCGTCCAGGACGAGAATCCGTACGTCCAGGTGATCATAGTGACCGGCACGATCTATGTGGCGATGTGCATGCTGCTCTCGGCGCTCGCCACCTGGATCGAGAAGCGCGGCCGCCGCTCCAAGAAGGGCATCAAGATCGCCCACGCGGGCGAGCCGGCCGAGGGTGGGGTGGCGGGAGCGGGCTCGGGTGCCGCGCTGACGCCGCCGATGGTGGATGGCGATCCGCCCGCCGATAACTGAGAGAGCCACCGCCTCCGCCGTTAAGGAGCCCGTCGGCACCACTGGTGCCGGCGGGCTACTGCGGCGTCAGGCTGGAACCCGGGACTTCTCGGCATAGAGGTTCGACCCGAACCCGAAGTGATCGGCGAAGACGCCCGTGGCTCACCGACCGCTGGACGGCGCTTCCGGCATGGGTGCGCAAGAGTAACGGTCGCCGTACTGTCGCTGCTCCTACTCGCGGGCCTTGGCGGGTACGAGGTGACCAGCCACGGGGTTCCGCGGCCACAGGTGGAGCCCAATATGTGCCTGCTGCAGCCAGTGGCGACGCTGCTGGACGTTAAAATGGCCGATGGACCTGGCTATTCCCGCGGTCGGACCTGCCCCTGCGGCTGCCGCCCTGGAAGTGGACCGGGCTCACCGTGGACGCAGATCGGACAAGGCCTGGACGATGCGCTTGGCCGTGACTGTGCGAAGCGCGTGCGCGAGACAGATGTGCAGCTTATTGCCAGCGACAGAAGCGAAGCCGAGTTGTCCGTCGCCCGCGTGCTGGGCCATCCTGCGGCTGACGAGAACCCGACCTCGCCGTTGAGGAGTTGATGCTGGCCGTTGTGGGACGTTCCGTGGCTCATGCGGGCGGTGTCGCCGTGGCGCCCATCGTGAAGATGAAGGACGCAGTGCGGCTGCGATGCGAACTGCCTGGTTCGTCCGCAAGCAGACGGAGTTGGTGATCACGACTTAGCTCAATATCCGGTGAGCCACGAATTCATCTGGAGCATATTTAGGCGACCGGATTGGCGGGAATGACTGGGCGTTTGATTGCGCTAGTGCGGTAACAGAGTGGGAGGCCAACTATGGTCGACATGACTTCTGTTACGACAGGAGTGGGGCACAGGATGGCGTGACGGTGGTAATTACGACATGGCCGAGAATGATAATGTTCGCCTACGGTGTGCCATAGGAACTTCAGTAACCCAGAAGGTGGTTTTTGCGACTGCTCTGGGTGGAGTGATTGACTCAGCATCAGGGACGGCGCTCCGGCGCAGGTGCCTTTCCTGGAGCGTGCGTGGGGCCCGGTGCCACCGCTGTAGAGTTGGAGCGTGCACCGGGCCCCCCTCACCTGCTTCGTTCGTAGTGCTGCGCAGCCGTGGATCCGGTGATCGTCGTCGGGGCGGGCCCTGTTGGGCTCGCCCTCTCGCTTGTGCTCGGCTCGTACGGGGTGAACACCGTCCTGCTCGACGGTGGCGGCGGCGAGGACGAGGCGCGGCAGGCGCGGACCGTGGTGCTGCGGCCGGATACGGCGGCCTTTCTCGAACGGCTCGGCTGCGGGCCCGTATTGCGCGAGGACGGGCTGCGGCTCGCCCTTAATCTCCGCAACGGACGAGCGATTGCTGGGTCTAAGGCACATGCTCCCGGCGGCGCGTCAAGTCACGATAATCCGGAGTCGCCCTCCAATGTCGGCGCAGGTGCAGCTTTCATTTCTGCCTTGAGGCGGATAACTGAATCTTTCCGTTTTGTGACTTATCGAACCGCGTACGCTTGTCCGTCGGGTTGCAGCGCGAAGGGGTGCGATCGGCGCCTCGACGTTGCCGTCGGTACTGATGTGCGCCCTTGCGCTCGAGGGAGATGATGCCCAGCGCTCACAGGTAGCGGTGATCCCCTGCTGGCGAGCGAGGGTGATGAAGTCTTGGATATGGGGGGCCGGTCGGCCGCCTCACGGAGAGCCGCAGCGTCTTGCCGTCGACAATGTCGTGCACGAAGGCGTGAGTGGTTGCCAACCGAGATCTGCTGCCTGGCCGATTTGCGGCAGGGTGTCGCGCTTGCATAGCTGCACCAGCACAATCTGCGGCTGGTAGGCGGTGTCAAGGTCACTCGCGCGGGCGAGCCAGCGGAGGGTGCCGCGAGCGGGACCGGCAGTATCCGGGATGTCCATCGCCGTACCGACGGACTGGGATACCACTGCCAAGGGGCGTTAGGGCCGTGCCTGGTGCGGCAGACAATTACGTATTGCCTACCGCACCAGGCGCGTCATTTCCGGAGTGGAGGGATCGAGACGCTCCGCGTGAAATCGCCCGGCTCGTTGTCAGGAGCGACGTGGATTGTCAGCGTGACCTCGGCATCCATACTGCCAATCTGGGATACAAGCACCCTTTTGCCACACCCGCTGGCCTCTGCTTCTTCGGAGGTCGCCGTACCGCCACCCGGATACTCGACTGACGCGCGGGCCTTCCAGTCGGTGCAACCACTGAAGGACACGTAGATGTTGTGGAGCCGGGCATCCGACATCGAAGTACTGCGGTACTGTTTGTCCTTGTAGTGGAACTTAGCCTTGGCGCCGAGTGGGTTTTTGATGCTCCCGCTCTTGGTGCCGATGTAGACCTCATCGGCGCTTGCTGGCGGAGCGCTGAAGCTCAGCGCCGCCAGTGTCGACGCGGCCGCGATCGGGATGCAGCGCTTTGCTGCTGTCTTGCGGAGCATTTGTGAGCCCTTCTCTTCAGAATGCTGCTTCTAGCCTGCTGGTGATGCGATGGTTAAGCGGGATAGTTTCCCCACTTCCATTCCCATGTATCTTTATGTTCCGATGCGCCGACATAGGTGACTACGGCAGTGGCGTAGAACGATCCGCACTTGCGCTTGCTCGGCAGGGCGTCGATCAATGTCTCAGCCGGTGCCGTCGTAATTGTTTCTGTCTCGTTATAGACGATCTTGCCGGTTTTCATGCACCGAACCTTTCCGTTCAGCGCGGCCACCGGCCCGCCCTTCTTGCACCCCGAGGGGGTGGAGAACCAGACCTTCAAGTAGGTTCCGAATTGGTCGGAGTCATACCAGGCGTGAATCTCCGGGGCTCCACACGTGGCTCCCGCTGCCGTCGGGAGGACTTGCTGCTGGGTGGCCATTGAGGGTGAGGGAGAGGTGAGGGTGAGAGCCACCGCGAATGCCAGGCCGCCAAGGGCGGCAGCGGGCCGTAGGCCGTTCATCTTTCCTCGTTTCATGCTGACGTTGAAGACTGCTTGACGGAAACGGAGCGCTTCGGTCGAGATTGGATTCTGCCCACTGTTACCCGCTTCGATGGAGCTTGACACAGGCCTTGCTGTATCGACTGGAAGTTCGTATTTTCCTGGTGTGCAGGTTCCTCGCGAACCGGAAGTGGTCGGCGACGACGCCCAGCGGCTCACCGATCGCTGGACGACGCTTCCGATAAGGGTGCGGAGGGCCGTCGTCGCCGGACTGTCGCTGCTACTCGTCGGCCTCGGTATGTATGAGATGTGCCGCCCCGACGGGCCAAAGCCTCAGGCGGCGCCGACGGCGCATCCGTTACGGCCTGTGGCGACGCGGCTGGACGTTGAGGATGTCGTCGGGCCGGACCTTGGGCGGCGGTCGCTGAAGGTCAGGCTGAAGGCGGTCGCCACCACCAAGACTGTGATCACCGACGTCAAGCCGAGCGAGGCGGGCATCCGTGTTTCCGTGCGGCCGAAGCTGCCGCTGCGGCTGCCGTCCGGCAAGCGGACCGGGTTCACCCTGACGCTGGAGGTCAGGCGCTGTGCTTCGGGTGCGGTTGCGGCCCGGCCCTTCCGCCTCGCAGTGACCGTTCGCAGCGCGTGGGCGATTCAGGTGCGCAGCCCGATTCCGAGCGGCAGAATCGCAAGCGAGCTGGACACGGCGCTCCGTGTGCTATGCCGTCCCAGCTCCACTTCCGCTAGTCGCCAATAGTTCGTTGGCTCCGGCGGTTGTTGGGAGTGGTTTCGATGACCGCTCCTCGCCCGGTGCCGTCGGCGCCGGCTCCGCTGAAGGGCTATTTGGTGTGCTTCGTGTCGGGGAAGTCGCGGGTTCCTGACCCGATGCTGTTAGCGACCGCCGCTGGAACTTCTGTGTAGGCAGCCGGCTGGGCTGGCTGAGCCAGTCCGAGAGTGGGGTTGCGGCGGTGTCCATGGTGTTGCCGGACGGGCGGGTCTACGGCTGCACCCCCTCGGCGCGTACTTCCCAGCCCGCCCGCCATGGAGCCGCTCACAACCACCTGTGTCCCGGCGACGGCAGAAGGTGACTTGATCAGGCGCACGGTGGCCAACCCAGAGCGCATCGAAACTTCGGTTGACGGGGATATGTGTCCAGGGTCAGCACGTCGCCCGCGCTGCGGGGGCTTCCACTGTTCACCTCCCCTTCGTATTGCAGTCGGTCGGTCTACTCTGTACTCGGTAATGTAGTCAGGAACCATTTCACGCAGATCAGTACGTGGTTGGGTCGGATAGGCGTCATCCTCGCCACCCCTGCTCCGTTGCTGGACGCGGGCAACTCCGCCCATGATTACGGCAATGGTGGCAACGAGTGGGCGTTCGTCCAGAGTGGTAGTGCAAACGTCGCCACATTCAGGTTTGTAGATGACTCGGGTAACCTCTTTGAATAGGAGGGCAACTCCTCGGAAGGTCACGGAGTTCGAGGATTTATTCGCACGGCCGACGTCTTCGGGGGAGATTGGATCAAGGTGGAGTCGCGGTACAGCGGGGGCGGGATCGGCTCCATGGGAAGCTTCAAGAGCGACCTTTAGCATCCCGCGGCCTACAGCATGGCGGTGTGCCTGGTTGACGGGGCGGGCGATACGACTCCGGTCAAGTGCTCAAGCTGGGTGGTGATCGATGACTACGATCTCTGAGACTGCCCTTTAGGCCCCCTAGTCGCTTGGGTGGGTGCTAGGACAACGCTGGTGGAGTCCCTTCGCGCTATCCCTGTGGTCGTTGAGATCCCCCGGGCAGCAACCTGGCGCTGCCGCGCGGTCGTGGCGGCCGAGTAGGTCGGCGAGCTCGGAGGCGCGGGCAAGATCTGATCTGAGGTCAAGGGGCCTGATGCCACCGCTGTAGAGTTGGAGCGTGCACCGGGCCCCCCTCACCTGCTTCGTTCGTAGTGCTGCGCAGCCGTGGATCCGGTGATCGTCGTTGGGGCGGGCCCTGTTGGGCTCGCCCTCTCGCTTGTGCTCGGCTCGTACGGGGTGAACACCGTCCTGCTCGACGGTGGCGGCGGCGAGGACGAGGCGCGGCAGGCGCGGACCGTGGTGCTGCGGCCGGATACGGCGGCCTTTCTCGAACGGCTCGGCTGCGGGCCCGTATTGCGCGAGGAAGGGCTGCGGCTCGCCGGGTGGCGGGCGGTGCGCGGAGCGCGCGAGGCGGCGCGGGCGGACTTCGCGGACGAGGCGGAAGCGCCGCTGCACATCCCGCAGTTCGCGCTGACCCGGGCGCTGCGGGCGGCGCTCGACGAGCGCAAGTGCGTCGAGTACGTCCGTGACGTGCGCGCCGACGCGCTGGAGGCCGAGCCCGACGGGGTCATACTGCACACCCGGCCCGCCCAGGGCGGCGACGGCACCTGGTGGCGCGGCAGCCATCTCATCGGCTGCGACGGCGCCCGGTCCACCGTCCGCAAGCTGCTCGGGGTGCGGTTCGCCGGTCGTACGGCCGTCGAGCGGCACGCCGTCGCGGCGATAAAAGCCGAACTCCGCGGCCGCGGCGAGGCGTTGCTGCAGCGCGGCGGGCAGCGGCGCGGGCTCGGCGCCGAGGTGTCCGCGCGGCCGCTGCCCGGCGGGGTGTGGCGGCTCGACTGGCTGCTCGGTGACGAGGACGGCCTGGTCACGCCCGAGGCGCTGCTGGAGCGGATCGCGGCCACGCTGGCCGCCTGGGGCGTCGGCGACCAGCCGTATCAGCTCCTCGACACCGGCGTGCACACCGTCCACCACCGGCTCGCCCGGCACTTCCGCCGCGACCGCTGCTTCCTGGCCGGCGACGCCGCGCACCTCGGCGGCGCGATCGGCACCCAGCAGCTGGAGGAGGGCCTGCGCGACGCCCGCAACCTCGGCTGGAAGCTGGCCCTCTCGGTCCAGCAGCCGCGCACGAGCGAGGTGCTCCTCGAGTCGTACGAGACCGAGCGCCGCGGCGCGGTGGCCCGCCGGCTGCGCGCTGCCGACCAGGCGCTGCCGATACTGCGCAAGGGCAACCTGCGCGGCCGTGGCACGGCCGGGCTGCGGCTGCTGCGCGACGGGCACCTGGGGGAGGGGGAGCTCGGCGGCCCCGATGTGTACGCGGACTCGCCGCTGGCTCCCGAGCCGCTGCCGGCGCACGCGGTCGCCGTCGGTACGGAGTGGGGCGCGCAGGTCGCGGACGTGCCGGTGATGCCGGCGGAGGGCGGCACGGCGATGCTGCGGGAGCGGCTGGGCGGCGTGCCGCTGGTGGTCTTCCTCGCTCCCGGCACCCGCTACTGGGACCGGAGCCGGCTGCTCGGCGCCGGGCTGATGCCGAAGCTGGCGCAGGCGGTGGCCGAACTGCCGCTGCCGACCGACCTGCTGATCGCCGAGGAATACCCGGGCGCGACGCCGCACACCGTGCTGGTCGTACGGCCCGACGGGGTGCTGACGGCGGCGCTCGGGGGCGTACAGGCGGAGGAGTTGTACACGTGCGTGGACGCGCTGCGCGGCGGGATTAGGGTGTGAGCGTGAACCCGCTGCCGGAACCACAGCCGCCCGTCACCGAGGCCGAGCGCGACGCGGCCGTGCGGCGGCTGCGCGAGGCGTACGCCGAAGGGCACCTCTCCCACGAGGAGATGGACGCCCGTCTTGACCAGGCGCTCGCCGCCAGGACGGGCGACGAGCTGGCGGCCGCGCTGGAGTCGGTCCCGGGCGCGCCGGTCGAGACGTCGGCCACGATCGGCGCCGTCAGCGGGCGGTTCACGCGGCGCGGGGTGTGGCGGGTGCCGCGGCATCTCAAGGTGCAGTCGGCGCTCGGGCGGGTGCGGCTCGACCTGTCGCAGGCGATCATCGAGCACCCGGAGATCGACATCGAGCTGGCGCTCGGCACCGGCAGCGCGAAGATCGTGGTGCCGCGGGACGCGGTCGTCGACCTCGACGGGCTCAGCGGCGCCTGGAAGGCGCCCAAGTACAAGCCCGCCCGGCCGGGTTCGGGCTCCGGCACGGACGGGCCTACGATCCGGATCTCCGGCGCCACGGGGATGGGGCGACTGAAGATCCGTCACGCTCGCCGTTGAGCGGCTCCGCCGCGGTCCACCGCTGAAGGGAATCCGGGGGCTTCGCCCCCAGGCCCCCGGAGCCCCGGCGATCGGCGTCGCGGCTATTCCGCCC
>NZ_JAAKZV010000013.1 GCF_011044975.1 Streptomyces coryli
CGCCCCCGCCGCTGCTACTGCCGCCTACGTGACTGCTGTTGTACGAGCTGGACGAGCCCCCGCCGCCCCCGCCCGACGACGGGACCGCCGTGGCCAGGGCGGCGGCCGTCAGGCGCTTGATGCTGCGGTACCGGCGGACGTCCTCCGGCGGCCGGGGCGTCCCGTCCGCGCCCTGGCGGGAGGCTGCGCGCTTCAGCGCGGCCGCCCACGGCTTGGCCTGTCCCAGGGCAACGGCCCACGGGGTGAACGCGTCCGGGGCGTCCTCATCGCCGGGCTCGGCGAGGTACTGGCGGAAGGCCTCCGTCTCCCGCCACCGTTGCGACCCGAGCGCGGTACGGGCCGGCAGCTCCCAGGCCCGTAGCGCCGCCGCGAGGCCCGCACCCGACAGGGCCGCGGTGACGGCCGTGGGCGTCAGCCAGGCGGCGCCCGGGTCCGTCACCTGCGAAGCGGCGAAGCCCACGGCGATGGCGGCGAGGGGCGCGACGATGACACCGCCCCACAGGGCGAGTCGGCGGCGGCTCTCGCCCGCCGGCAGCCACAGGCCGTCGCCGCCGGCCCGGCGCCACTCGTCGAGGCGGTCGCGCAGCAGCTTCCAGGCATGCGCGAAGTCGCGCTGGAACTGGCCCAGATGCACCCGGTCCTTGCGGGCGAACAGCGCCGCCAGCACCTCGGCCGTCAACGGATCGGCGTCCGCGCCGCCTTCGTCCGCGGGCGTCCGCTGGAGGTCGGGTTTCTTGCGTCCCTCGATGCTGAGGTGCCCGTCCCGCGCCGCGCTGAGCAGCCACGCCACGCGATGCTCGTCCTTGACCCGGCCGGCATGCAGGACCCCGGCCCGCGTGGGGGTGAGGCCCGCGGGCGGTACGGGGGAGGGCTTGATCTCGGCGTCCTGGCGGCGGATGTCCATGCGCCGGGTGCGGCCGTCGGGGCACTTGACGCGGTCCCGGCCGGCGAGGCGCAGCAGTTCGGAGACGGCGGCGGCCGCGGCGAGGGCGACGGCGGTCGCCCAGAGCCAGCCGAGCAGCGCACTGTCGCCCTTCTCGACGCGAGCGGCCGCGCCTTCAGGGGCGGGTGGCAGATCCACGGCTTCGCCGGCGGCGGCGCCGCGGTCCGCGTACAGCCTCATGCCGTCGCCGGCGTCCAACTTGCCGACGGATGCGGCCAGGCGTCCAGGGGCGGGCCGCTCGACGGTGCACGTCCCGTCACCGTCCCCATTGCAGACCGGGTGCTTGAGGGCGAAGGGAGCGGTCACGTGAACGTCGGCCCGCGCGATGGGAACGTCCCACGCGCCGTCGACGGCACGCCAGCCGATCTCGCGCCCGTCGACGAAGCCCGGCAGCGTGTACGTGATCCGGTACCGGTGGGTCCCCGAGACGGTGCGCGCCGGGTCGCCGATCCGGATCCTGGTCGCGTCGCCGGCGTCCGTCGCCAGATGCGGCACGGTCCGGCCGTCGGCCGTGACGCTGATGTCCCGCGCCTTCCCGGCTCCGGTGTCGAGCACGTTCCGGAAGACGCCGTGCCGCTCCTCGCCGGCGAAGTCGTAGTCGATGACCTCGGTGATCCGGGCCTCGCCGCCCGCACGTATCTCGGCACCGATCCACATCCGGTCGATCCGCTCCCCGGGCCCGCCGACCACAGCTCCCAGCAGGGCAACGAGCCCCACGACCACGGCCCCTACGGCCAGCATCACGGCATCGCGCCGCCGTCGCCGCCCCACCACTGCCCCGACCCGCACCACAGTCCCCCGCCCCGTCGGCCACTCGCGGGGCGAAGCATAGCCGCGGCCGTTACGCCGCCGGATGCAGCAGTCGCGCCAGCAGATCGTCCAGGCTGATCAGCCCGGTGAGGCGGCCGGACTCGTCCCGTACGACCGCGAGCGTGGAGCGGCGGCGCCGGAGCTGCTCGACCGCGTGCGCGATGGTGTCGTCGGCGTGCAACTCCGGGACCGGGCGGGCGAGTTCGCGTGCGGTCATGGCGTGTGCGCGGGTGCGGGCGGCGAGGGCGTCGCGGGCGTGGACCGAGCCGAGGATGCGGGTGCCGTCGCGGTCGTCGCGGACCAGGAGGCGGGTGCGGTCGGCGGCGGTCGCGGCCGCGAGGATCTCCTCCAGGCCGGCGTCGGCCGGTACGGCGTCGATGTCGGCGGCGGGCACCTGCAAGGCGCCGACCGCGGTCTGCGGTTCGGTGAGGGAGCGGGTGAGCAGCGCGGAGTCGTCGGCCTCGATCAGGCCGAGGCGCTCCGACTCGGCGACGAGGTGGGTGAGCTGCTCGCGGTTGTGGACCGAGGCGATCTCCTCGCGCGGGGCGACCTGGCACAGCCGGACCAGCGCATTGCTGATCTGGTTCAGCAGCCAGATGACCGGCCGGACCACCAGTGTCACGCCGCGGAACGGCGGTGCCAGCAGCATCGCGGAGGTCTCCGGGTGGGCGATGGCCCAGGACTTCGGCGCCATCTCGCCGACCACCATGTGCAGGAAGACGACGGCGAACATGGCGAGGGCGAAGGCGATGCCGTAGCTGAGTGCGGACGGCAGGCCGAGCTTCTGCAGCAGCGGGTCGAGCTCGTGCGAGATCGCCGGCTTCGATACGGCGCCGAGCCCGAGCGTGCACAGGGTGATGCCGAGCTGGGCGCCGGCGAGCATCAGCGACAGCTCGCGCATCCCGGCGAGCGCGGACTTCGCGCCGCGCTTGCCGTCGGCGACGGCCTGCTCCATGCGGTGCCGCTTCGCGGCGACCAGCGCGAACTCGGCGGCGACGAAGAACCCGCTGCCGATCAGCAGCAGCGCGGTGACGAGGAGGGCCATGGGGAAGCTCATGCGTGGCTCTCCTCGCTACGGGCGCCGGTGGGGGCGGGTGGCAGCTGCCGCAGCCGGATGCGTTCGGGGACGTGGTGGTCGAGGGTGACCACCTCGATCTCCGCCTGTCCGCCCGCCGGGAGCTCGACGGTGAGCCGGTCGCCGATGGCCGGGAAGCGGCCGAGGCGGTCGAGGATGAGCCCGGCGGCGGTGTCGTAATCCTCCTCCTCCGGCAGCTCGATGCCGGTGGCCTCGGCGATCTCGTCGAGGCGCCGACCGGCGCCGACCAGCCAGCCGTCGCCGTCGGGCACGGCGAGGATGTCGGCGCGGTCGGTCTCGTCCTCGATCTCGCCGACCAGCTCCTCGGCGATGTCCTCGAAGGTGACGATCCCGGCCATCCCGCCGTGCTCGTCGAGCACCACGGCGAACTCGTCGTCGCGCTCGCGCATCCGGTCCACCGCGTCGGGGAGTTGCAGGGTGTCGGGCAGCAGCAGGGCGGGGCGGGCGAGTTCGCCGCAGGTGGCGGCCGCGACGCGGGCGGCGGGCAGCCGCATCAGGTCCCGGACGCCGAGCACGCCGGCCACGTCGTCGTCGCGGCGGCCGACGACCGGGTACGTGGAGTGGCCGAGGCGGGTGATCAGGCCGACGGCCTCCTGCGCGGGGTCGGCGGCGCGGACGTACGCGGCGTCCACCCGCGGCACCATCACCTCGGCCAGGGTGCGCTCGGAGAACTCCAGCGCGTGGTCGAGGAGGTCCGCGGTGTGCGCGGGCAGGTGGCCGTGCTCGTGTGACTCGCCGATCAGGTGGCCGAGCTCCTCCAGCGACGCGCCGTGGTGCAGCTCCTCGACCGGCTCGATGCCGACCAGGCGCAGCAGCCTGTTCGCCGCGGTGTCGAAGACGCGGATGAGCGGGCCGACGATCTTCAGATACAGGAGGGTGGAGGACGCGAGGGACTTCGCCAGCCGCTCAGGGACGGCCAGGGCGAGGTTCTTCGGGGCGAGTTCGCCGAGCACCATCTGGATGACGGTGGCCAGGACGAAGGCGAGCGTCAGCGAGACGCCTGAGACCGCGCCCTCGGGGACGCCGAGGCCGGTGAGCAGCGGTTTGATCAGCACCGACAGCGACGGCTCGGCGAGTACGCCGACGACGAGGCCGGTGACCGTGATGCCCAGCTGGGCGCCGGAGAGCATGAACGACAGCCGTTCGAGGACCTTGATCGCCCGGGCGGCGCGCTTGTCGCCGGCGGCGGCGTCGCGGGCCAGGGTGATGCGGTCGGCGGCTACGTACGCGAACTCCTGGGCGACGAAATAGCCGGTGCCGGCTGTGAGCACGAGGACGGCCAGCAGGCCGAGCGCGGCGTTCACCGGGGTGGCCGGGGACTGTGGCAGGCCGGGTCCGTCGATCTGGATCTGGCGGACAAGCAGTGGCTCCTGGGGGTGCGGTGCGGTCTCCGGGCAACGGTCGCGACGGGTGATCAGTTCCCGGGTCGCGCTTATGCTGCGACATCAAGGTAGCGCCGCTGGTGACGATGTGGGAGGAGCGCACGCCGCCGGCAGCGGGTACGAACGGTGTTGAAGTTGCCGACAACCTTGCCGGTGGGCCGAGCGTCTACTGATTGGGCACTGCGGGCCGGTGTCCTTCGTTGGCTTCGGTGACCGAGAGCATTCAACAGAAGAACGGGGGACGGATGGGGCACGACGGTGAGGATGAGGGATCCATAGGCGGGGCCTCCGCCGATGGAGGCTCGTCCGCGGTGGACACGACGCTCCGGCTCACCGCCGCGCGCGAACAGGCGCCGCAGGGCCTGGCGACCGTGCCCGCGCAGGCCTCCGCGCCGGCGGACGAGGTCCCGGGTCCGCCGTCCGACGGGAAGCGGCGGCACGCCGCCGACCTGCCCAGGCGGAAGTCGGTGCGCGTCCTGCGCTGGACCGCGATCGGCGTATCCGTGGCCGTGCTGGCGACGGCGGGCGGCGGCTGGCTGTACTACCGGCACCTGAACGCCAACATCACCAAGGACGCGCTCAACCTCGGCGACACCGGCGCGAAGCCGGCCGAGCCGAACGCCGCCGGACAGCAGCCGCTGAACATCCTGCTGCTCGGCTCCGACAGCCGTAACACCAAGGAAGACCTGAAGCTCGGCGGGGCGCGGGACACCGTCGGACAGAAGGAGCGCGCCGATGTGCAGATGCTGCTGCACGTGTCGGCCGACCGGAGCGACATGACCGTGGTGAGCATTCCCCGCGACACCCGGGTCACGATCCCCAAGTGCACCGACAACGACGACGGCAAGGTCTATCCGGAGACCTCGGACATCATCAACACCAGCCTCTCCCACGGCGGTCCCGGCTGCACGGTCGCCACCTGGGAGAAGCTCACCGGCATCCACATCGACCACTTCATGAAGGTCAGCTTCTCCGGCGTGGTGGACATGGCCGACGCCGTCGGCGGCGTTCCCGTCTGTGTCCGGGACAACGTCCGGGACGAGAAGTCCGGACTGAAGCTCACCAAGGGCTCGCACACCATCAAGGGCGAGCAGGCGCTGCAATGGCTGCGCACCCGGCACGGCTTCGAGGACGGCAGCGACATCGGCCGGACACACGCCCAGCACCTCTACATGAACTCGATGATCCGCGAGCTCAAGGCAGGCGCGAAGCTCACCGACCCCGGGAAGCTGCGCAGCCTTGCCGAGGCGGCCACCAAGGCGCTCACCGTCGATGAGGGCCTCGGCACCGTCAAGAAGCTCTACGACCTGGGCAACGACATCAAGCGCGTCCCGACGAGCCGCATCACCATGACCACGATGCCGCGGATCCCCGACCCGCAGAACCCGACGGCGCACGTCGTGCCGGCGCCCGCGGCCGAGCAGCTCTTCTCGCTGCTGCGCGCCGACAAGCCGATCGACGGCAAGGGCAAGTCCGGCAAGAAGAAGTCGGCGGACCCCACGCCGACCAGCTCCACCCCGAAGGACCAGGTCGCCGTGAACGTCATCAACGGCACCGGCTCCGCCACCGCGGCCCCCGCCCCCGGCCGGGCCAACGTGGTAGCCCAGCGCCTGACCGCGCTGGGCTACGCCCAGGCCCGGCCGTCCACCGCCGTGCAGCCCCAGCGGACCACGACGCTCACCTATCCGGACGCCGCCGCCAAGGCCGACGCGCTCGCCGTCGCCAAGGCGCTCGGCGTCCCCGTGAGCGCCGTGGAGCAGGCCAAGCCGTCCGCCGCGGCGACGGGTATCACCCTCGTCATCGGCGCCGACTGGAAGACCGGCACGCGCTACCCGAAGTCCGCCACCGAGAACACCGAGGACATGCTGCGCTCGGCCGACCCGCTCAAGGCCACCGACTCCAAGGCCTGCATGAAGGTCAACCCGAACAACACGTGGTGACCGCGCGCCGCTTCGAGGCGGGCTGCGGGATCGGCTGCCTGCTGGTGCTGTGCGGGGCCCTGGCCGGGGTCGGCTCCTGGCTGCTCGCCCGGTCCGCCCGCCGGGCCTGCCATGTCTACGTCTCCGAGTGGCCCGACATGCTGTCGTGGCGGTTCTGGGAGCTGCCGCTGAGCATCGGCGCCGGAGCGGTGGCGGCGACGGCGGTGTACGCGCTGGCCGGGGCGCGGGGACGTACCGGCGCCGCCGTGGTCGCGACGCTCGTCGTCCTGGTCGCGCTGACATGGGTGCAATTCGCCTGGCTCGGCACGCCGGCCGGGGCGGGCACCGCCGAGGCGCCGACGTGCCCGGCCTCCAATATTCCGCCCTGGTGGCCGGATTGGCTGCCGGCGTGAAATGCGGCGTGAATTGGGGCGCGAATTGGGGCGTGGGATGTCTATGACGTCTATGCTGGCGTCATGGCAATTTCCGCAGCGATTTCGGCTGTCGCGGCCGTCGCCGTGCTCATGCCGGGCGCGACGCCTGTTCAGCGGCAAGGCGATGTTCTGACGAGGATTCCGACGAAACGTAAGGTCGTCGCCCTCACTTTCGATGCGGGCTTCAACGCCAAAGGCATCGGGGAGATCACCAGGACGCTGAAGAGGGAAAGGGTGCCCGCCACCTTCTTCATGACGGGGAAATTCGCCCGCTCGCACCCGGCCGCCATCCGGAAAATCGCGAAGAGCGGATTTCCGGTCGGCAATCACTCCTACAGACACCCTGATTTCCGCAAGCTGTCGAAGAAGGCCAGGAACAGTGAGGTGCGGCGCGCCGACCAGGCCATCAGGAAGGTCACCGGGCGCACGACGAAACCGCTCTTCCGGTTCCCCTTCGGCATGGCCTCGGGTGCCGATATCCGCGACGTAAGAAAGCAGGGCTACGAGCCGATCGGGTGGACGGTGGACACGCAGGGCTGGAAGGGAGCCTACCGGGGGCGCGGGCCGAAGGCCGTCGTGTCCCGCGCGGTGCGCTGGCTGCGGCCGGGGCACATCATCCTGATGCACTGCGGCGCCGCCCGGGACCGGTCCACCCCGGACGCCGATGCCTTGCCCGCGCTGATCGACCGCCTGCGGAAGGAAGGCTATTCCTTCACCGATCTGCGGCATCTTTCCTCGTAGAGGCAGCGCAGGTCGATGACGCGATAGCCGCGGGCGGCGAAGGCGTCGAGGATGCGGGGGAGTGCTTCGGCGTCGATGACTTTGCCGTTGCCGCTGCTCGTTCCTACGTGCATCTGAAGGATGGCGTTGGGACGCAGCGCATCCAGGGCCGTATTGACCGCCTTTCCGACGTTCATTCCGTCCTTGGTTCCTTTCCAGCCGCCGGTGTCGGTGGTGGACTCGAGGGCCGCGAAGCCGAGGCGGTTCACTTCCCGGATGTGGGCGGGGCTGGTCTGGCTGTACGGGAACCGGAAATAGGCGTCACGGCGACGCTCGGAAGCGGACACTTCCTTGAAACGCGGGTGGCTGTGGGAGTGGTTTCCCAGCCCGTGCCCGGCCGCGGCGATCTTCCGTACCACCCGGGGATTGCGCTCGGCGAATCTGCCGGTCAGGAAGAAGGTGGCGGGCGCGTCCCGGCGGTCCAGTGCGGCGAGGATGCGGTCGAGGCCAGTGTCGGTCCAGGCCGCGTTGAAAGTCAGCGCCACCACATGTCTGTCCGTACGGATCAGGCGGTTCTCTGACCCGTGTGCCGCGCCCGACGTCAGGAGCAAGCACGCCCCGGCTGCCGCCAGCAGCGGCAGCCGGGGCGCATGACGGTGTGTCATGCCGAGAGCTGGGATGCCCATGCCACCTTCATCGGCAGGGCGTCCGCGGTCCTTGAGATCAGGCCGCCGGGCTCCGGTCCGACCTGTTGCGGCGGAGGTAGAGCAGTACGCCGGCGGCCGCCACCAGGGTCGCGGTGGTCACCGGAAGGATCATCGAGGCGTCGCTCGCGGGCTCCGCTGCGCGGTTGGTGGCTGCCGCGGCATCGCTGGCGTCGGCGGCCTGCTCGGCGTGACTGCCGTGGTGTGCCTTGGCGGCTCCCGCGCTGTCAGCGGCGTCCGACGCGCCCGCGGCGATCTCCTCGGCCGACCTCTCGCCGCCCCCGAGGCCGGTCACCTCGCCCTGGCCGCCGTCGAAGACGACGTCCGAGCAGGAGAAGAAGTTCTCCTGGCTGTCCGAGCGGATCCACTGGACGAAGAGCATGTGCCGGCCCGAGCGCTCCGGCAGCTGGAGGTCCCAGTAGTAGTGGCCGCCGTCCGAGCCGGCGCCGCCGGACTGCGGAGGGTTGGTCACGGTCTGCAGATGCGCGAGGTCGCCCCAGCCCAGCGGGCTGGTGGGGGACCAGCCGTCCTTGGTGATGTAGACCTCGAAGCGGCCCGGGTGGTGGGCCCAGTTGCTGTACTTCAGCTGGATGTTCGCGCCCGCGGTGAGATGCGTCGTCGGCCAGTCCGTGCGGGCGGCGTTGTAGGGCTTGAAGTTGTACGGGCTCTTGTCGCCCGCGCTGCACAGCGTCCCGTCCGGGACGTAACCCTCGCCCTTGCCGCCCGCGTTGGAGTCCAGGACGGCGAACCAGTTGTACAGCGCCGCGGTCCCGGCCTCCTGGACCGCGGCGGCGCAGGCCGGGTTCGACGGCATCTGGGTGTCGCTGTGCTCGAGCAGGTCCCGGTAGCACAGGTACGTGCGCGAGCCGGGGTCCATGGCGACGCCGTGCGCCGCGGCGGGGGTCGGGGTCAGGGCGATGAGCAGCGCGAGGGCCGCGGTGGCGATGAGCGCGGATAAGCGTGAGGTGCGCATGGTGGGGGGCTCCTCTGTCCGGGGACATAGGGGTTGGAGGTTGACCTGTCACGGTCAAGTGGGAGCGCTCCCATACCGTAGCGCCGAAGCGCCCGCCCGTAAATGCCGGGAGGGCGCTTCGCGCGCGAACGCCGCTTCAGCCGCAGCCGGTTACGCTGTGATCCGCCGTCACCGCACCGGACGATAGGTCGCGATGACCACCCCGCTGCTGGTCGGCTGGGCGCTCACCAGCTCCAGCTTCTTCAGCGCCGCGTCGTCCGCGAACAGCTTCTTGCGGCCCTCGCCCGCGATCACCGGGTGGATCAGCAGCACCAGCTCGTCCAGCAGGTCCTGCTCCAGCAGCGACCGCACCAGCGTCGGGCTGCCCGCGACCGTGATGTTCTTGCCCTCGCCCGCCTTGAGCTCGTTGACCGCGGTCGCCAGATCTCCCTTGATCAGCGTGCTGTTCTGCCAGTCGTCGACGCCGTCCAGCGTCGACGAGGCGACGTACTTGGGCGAGTCGTTGATCCACTGCGCGAAACCGGCGTCGTCGCCGCTGGTCACGGTCGGCCAGTACCCGGCCCACTCGGAGAAGGTCACCCGGCCGAGCAGGATCGTGTCGGCGCTCTCCAGCGAGCCGGCCAGCGCCGCGCCCATCTCCTCGTCGAAGTCGAACTGCCACTGGTCCGGGGACTCGACGACACCGTCGAGCGAGATGAACAGGCCGGTGACCACCTTGCGCATGATTCCTCCATGGATATCCGGGCTTCTGCGAAGCGTCCGTTACGTCATGAAGGCTAGGAGAGTGCCCGGTCTCAGGTCTTGTACAGAAGCGACAGTGGCTCCGCCGGGTCCGCGGTGCCCAGTTGGGTGGCGGTCCTGCCGATGTAGCGGGACAGGGACCGCGCCAGGTGCGGCTGGTCGAAGTAGCCGAGCCGGTGGATGACGTCCTGGGACGGGACGCCCTCCTGGATCAGGACCGCCGCCTGGCGGGCGCGGTGAATCTGCCGGATGGCGCCGCGGGTCAGTCCGGTCGCCCCGACGAAGCGCCGCTGGAGGGTGCGCTCGGACACGTCCGCGGTGGCGCCGCCGAAGACGGCGGGCACGATCGGGTCGCGGTCCACGATGCCCTCGCGCACCATCCGCCGTACGAACGCCTCGGCGGTGTCGTAATCGGGAAGGTGCCAGGCCGAGCCCTTCAGCCAGAACGAGCGCCGGGTGACGTCCGGGATCGCGGCGGCGCCGCCCACGAGCCGGTCGATCGGAATGTGCGGCAACGAGGTGCCGAGGGCGAAGGTGATCCCGAAGAACGTCGCGTCCTCCGGGACCGGTGCCGGACTGGCCTCGGGTTCGGGGCCCAGTACGGCCGCCTGGACCTGGCCGTGGTGCTCCCAGAAGACCAGCTCGCAATGCGTCGTCGCGATCGACGTCATCCGCCCGGCGCCTTCGCTGCGGCTGCGCCATACCCGCTCGATGTGCGGCAGCTCGGAGGGCCGGCTCTCCACATGCAGGGCCATCCGCGCCACGCCCCCCCTCGTCCAGCTGTCTAGGCGCTCTGCCGGCGCACGATCTCGTGGATCCAGGTCGGTGCGTACGGTGATGTGCAGCCGGGGGAGGTCGGGTAGTCCTCGAGCACCCCGAGGCGCTCGCCGATGGCGAGGGCGCGGGCCCGGTGCTCGGGGTGGCTGATCCCGATCTGCGCGAGGGTGTGGTTCATCTCCCACTGCAGGCGGTCAGGGGCGGCCTTCATCTCTGCCTCGATGACGTCGAGGAGGCCGGCGAGGTCGAGGCCCGCGGGCTGCTTCAGCACGCGGTCGGCGGTCAGCGCCCAGCCGGCGCTCGCGACGACCGGGTCCTGATCGGCGAACCAGGTCAGGCGCAGGTCTTCGGCGTGCGGGCTCTTCTTGACGGCGTAGTTCACGAGCCAGTCGTGCACCTTGGGGGTGCGCGCCTCGCGCAGCATGGCGTCCAGTTCGTCCCGCTCGAAGGCCTTCGGGCGGCAGATCAGCAGCGCCAGCAGCCGCGCCGTGGTGTCGCCGGTCGCCCAGAGCTGCCGCGCGAGATCCTGCTGCGTCTTGAGGCGCTTCGCGATCGCGCGCAGCTTGCTGAGGTTCACCCCGTGGTCGTCACCGTGCTTCTCGTTGACCGCGCGAATTTTGGGATCCTCGAGCGCGGCCAGCTCATCCATCAGCTCAGGGACCGTCGCCCCGGCCGGCGTCGTCTCGGCCACCACAGCCTCCGTCCGTCCTGTGCGGGCTTCAGCCTATGACGTACGCGGCTCCGCTACCCAGCCCGTGGTGGTGGCGGCCCGACCGGCAGTCGGTAGAGGTTGCGTACGTCGCCGTCCACCGGCGCCGACTTCCAGTAGGTGAAGCCGAGCTTGCGGCAGACGTTCCGGGAGGGGAGATTGCCGGGATCGATGATGGCCAGCAGGTCGCCCGTATACGTGCGGTGCGCCGTGGCCAGCAGGGCCCGGGCGGCTTCGGTGGCGTATCCGAGGCCGCGGCACTCCGGCACCAGCCGGTATCCCCATTCCAGCCAGGTCCGGCCCTCGAAGACGATCCGGTCCACGCCGGTGTAGCCCACCACCAGCCCGGAGGAGCGCTCGATCACCGGCTGTTTGGCGAACGGGATGGTCGCGCAGAGCGTGATCATGTGGTCGAAGCGGGCCTGCGCCCGCACCTCGGTCATCGCCCCCGGGTGGAAGACCATGAAGTCGGGATCGCGGAAGAACCCGACGAACCGCTCCCGGTCGGACTCGCGGGGCGGTCGAAGCTCGAGGCGGGGGGTCGTAACGATCACGTCTCCTCCCGCGCGGTCGCCGTCAGGGAGCCGAGGAGGGTGAGGGCGTCGCTGCTCGGGGAGGCGGGGGCGGCGTGGTAGACGACGAGTTCCTGGCCGGGGGCCGCGCGGACGTCGAAGGTCTGCATGGTGAGGGTCAGGGGGCCGACGTCGCGGTGGGTGAAGCGTTTCTGTTCCAGCGCCTTGCCGCGGGCGTCGTGGCGGGACCAAAGCTCGGTGAATTCCTCGCTCTGGTCGAGCAGTTCGGTCAGCACCTGCCGGACCCGCGGGTCATCCGGTGCCGCGCCGTGGCCGAGGCGGAAGCCGGCGACCGAGTTGCGGGCGACCTCGTGCCAGTCGCGGTAGAAGGTGCGGGCGGCCGGGTCCGTGAAGATCACGTGCAGGAGATTGCGGGAATGGGTCCAGCCGTGGAAGAGGGCGTCGGCGATCGCGTTGGAGGCGAGGACGTCGTATGCGCGGTTGTAGACGATCGCCGGGTTGTGCGGCCAGGCGTCCATCAGCGCCGGCAGACTCGGCTCGACCCGCTCCGGCACGGCGGCCGCCGTCGCGCGCGGGCCGATGCCGGCGAGGCGGAAGAGGTGCAGGCGGCCGTCCGCGTCGAGCCGTAGCGCGGCGGCCAGCGCGTCGAGGACCTGGGCCGAGGGCGTACGCTCGCGGCCCTGCTCCAGCCGTACGTAGTAGTCGGCGCTGACGCCCGCCAGCAGCGCGACCTCCTCGCGCCGCAGACCCGGCACCCGGCGGTGCCCGGTCGCCGGCAGGTTCACGTCGGCCGGGGTGACCTGGGCGCGGCGGGCGGTGAGATAGCCGCCGAACTCGGAGCGTGCTGCCATGCCGCCATCGTAGGGCGGTGCCGCGCCGCCTTCCTGGGTGCGCTGCACCCAGGAGAATCCCGCCTCTCCCGCGGCCCCGGCGCCCGGGCCAGCCCCGAGGGCATGACCACACCACATCCCGAAAGCACCGGACCGGCGGCCGGCCGCAAGGTCGTTCTCGTCACCGGCGCCAGCAGCGGCATCGGCGCGGCCGTCGCCGAGCGGCTCGCCGCCGAGGGCCACCACGTCGTGGCCGGCGCCCGTCGTACGGACCGGCTGCGGGCGCTCGCGGAGCGGGCGGAGAAGGCACCCGGCAGCCTGCACCCTTCCCGCCTCGACGTTACGGACCGCGCCGACGTCGCGGCCTTCGTCACCGCCGCCCGCGAACGCCACGGCCGCGTCGACGCCCTCGTCGCCAACGCCGGCGTCATGCCGCTGTCGCGCCTGGACTCCCTGCTCGTCGGTGAGTGGGACCGGATGATCGACGTCAACGTCCGCGGCCTGCTGCACGGCATCGCCGCCGTACTGCCGGTCTTCACCGAGCAGGCCTCCGGCCACTTCGTCACGATCGCCAGCACCGGCGCCTACGAGGTGGTGCCCACCGGCGCGGTCTACTGCGCCACGAAGTACGCGGCCCGGGCGATCACCGAGGGCCTGCGCCTGGAGTCCGACCCCTCGATCCGGGTCACCACCGTCTCTCCCGGGGTGGTCGAGTCCGAACTCGCCGACACGATCACCGACCCCGGCGCCGCCGCGGCCATGCACACGTACCGCGCCCACCCCATCGGCCCGGACGCCATCGCGGCAGCGGTCTCGTACGCCCTCGCCCAGCCCCCGGAGGTCGACGTCAACGAGATCGTCGTCCGCCCCACGCGCCAGCGCTGACACCCGTAGGAGAAGACCATGAACCCCTGGGACCTCACCGGCCGCGTGGCCGTCGTCACCGGCTCCGCCCGCGGCATCGGCCACGCCACCGCCACCTGCTGCCGCGGCGCCCGCTTGATCGTCACCGGCGTGCTCCTCGCCGTCGACGGCGGCTGGACCGCGCTGTGACGTGCGACGTGACGGGCCGGGGGAGCGGGCGGCGGCAGGATGCGGCAGGCTGGTCGGATGACGACCCAGGCCCACCTGCGCAAGTACGCCCTGGCCCTTCCGGAGGTCGAGGAGGGCACGCACTTCGGCATGGTCTCCTTCGCCGTGAAGGGCAAAGGCTTCGCGTCCGTGACGAAGGACGGTTACGTACAACTGCAGCTGCCGCCGAACGAGGCCGAAGCGGCCCTGGCCGCGCACGCCGGCGGGGAGCGCATCGTGCGGGCGGGGAAGGTGATCGGGTTCCGGGTGCCGCTGGCCGATGTCAATGGCAAGGATCTGAACGCCTTGGTGCGCGCCGCCTGGTTCTGCCGGGCCCCGAAGCGGCTGGCGGCGTCGCTGGCCGCGGCGGAGGGGGCCGCTGACGACACCGGTGGCGACCTCCCCGCGGGCATCGGCAAGCCCGCGACGCGGGCGCTACTGGGCGCGGGGGTGCGGACGTTGGAGCAGGTCGCGCGGTATACGGAGCGGGAGTTGCTGGATCTGCACGGCGTGGGTCCGAAGGCCGTGCGGGTGCTGGCGGAGGAGCTGGCGCGGCAGGGGAAGGCGCTGCGCGGCTAGCCCCGCGTCAGCGCAGGCGGCCGGGCGGGAGCGTGCGGCCGAAGGTGAGCAGCAGGAGGTCCTGCGCGCTGCCGTGGAGCGGGCGTCCGGAGCCGTAGGTCCAGTCGAGGTCGTCGGCGCGCAGCTGCACGCCGGTGAGGTCGGCGCCGAAGAACTTCAGGCTGCGCGGGCGGACCTCGCCGAGCAGGATGCGCAGCCGGGCCTCGGGGACCTGGCGGTCGAGGCCGAGGGCCACCGAGATGTCGAGGCCGTGGACGACGTCGTGGCCGAGGGCGGCCGGGAGGCCGCCGACCGGCGGGGTCCAGGGGTGGTCGGCGTTGTCGCGGAGGAAGGCGGCGAGCTCGCCGGGGGAGTGGGCGGCCGCGTCCCGGCGGGCGACGCGGTCGGTCATCCGGTGCAGGTTGCCGCGGGCCCTGGCCAGTTGGGCGAGCGTCGCCGGCAGGGAGAGGCGGAAGCCCATGGACAGGTGCGCCGCGACCTCGCGCACCCGCCAGCCGGCGCACAGGCTCGGCGCGTCCCAGTCGGCCGGGGCGAGTCCGTCGAGGAGGTCGGCCAGCTCGCGGCGCTCTGCGGCGATCTCGGCTTTGAGGTCGGTTCGGCTGTGTTCGCGGTGCGTCGTGTCGGCCATGGCTCCAGGGTGCGGGCTGCCGGTGCCATACGTCCAAGAGACATTTGCGCTGCGATCTAGAATCAGCAGTTATGGAACTGCGGCAGCTCAGATACTTCGTCGAGGTGGTCGACGCCGGCGGATTCACCCGGGCCGCGGACCGCCTGCACCTGGCGCAGCCCGGGCTGAGCGCGCAGATCCGGCAGCTGGAACGGGAGCTGGGACAGCCGCTGTTGCACCGCTCCGGCCGGTCCGTATCGCTGACCGAGGTGGGGCAGGCCGTGCTGCCGTACGCGCGGGCGGCGCTGGCTGCCGCGGAAGGAGTGCGGCAGACCGTGGACGAGTACACCGGGCTGCTGCGCGGCCGGGTGGCGATCGGCGTCGTGTCCGGCGGCACCGGAGAACTGGTGGACGTACCCGCGGTGCTCGCCGACTTCCACGCCGCGCATCCGCAGGTGGAGATCTCCCTCATCGAGGACAGCTCCGAGCGGATGCAGGCCGCACTGCCGGCGGGCGAGCTCGACATCGCGCTGATGGGTACCGCGGACGCCACCCCGCCGGCCGGGGTGGCCTTCCGGACGGCGGTCGACCAGCCGCTGGTCGCGGCCGTGGTGCCTGGCGACCCGCTGGCGCAGCGTGCCCGCCCGGCCATCCCGCTCACCGCGCTCCGTGACCGGCCGCTGATCTGCCTGCCGCGCGGCAGCGGCGTGCGCACGGTGCTCGAACGCGCCTGCGCCGACGCCGGGTTCCGCCCGCAGGTCGCCTTCGAGGCGGCGGCCCCGCAGATGCTGCTCCGGCTCGCCGCCCGCGGTCTGGGCGTCGCCGTGCTCCCGGCCGCCGACGAGGAGGACCTCGGCGGCGGCCTGCGGGTGCTGCGCATCAAGCAGGCGGGGTTGCGCGCCCGGGTCGTCCTCGCCTGGCGCTCCGCCGGACCGGAGAATCCGGCGGCGAGGGCGCTGCTCGAGCGGCTGCTGGCGGCGCTGCCCGAGCAGTGAGCGGGGGCGGGCCGGACCGGGTTGCTACGTATCCGCGCCCGGCCGCTCCTCCGCGTCGGGTGCCGTGACCCCGAGATCGACCCGCATGGCGCGCCGCATGCGCCACAGGAGATCCCACAGCCTGTCGAAGCTTTCCCGGACGGTGTCCAGGTCCTCGCCCCGCAGGGGCGTGCCACAGTCGAGTCGCATCAGCAGGCCGTACAGATCGCCGAGTTGGCGGTTCGCCGTGCTGGCCGTCTCCGCCACGGCGTCGGGCGCCACCATCTGGGCCTCGGCGTGCCGCATGCGGTGTTCGCGGCGCGCCTGGTCCAGCTCCGACCGCAGTTCCTCGGTCACCCCGCCGCTTTCCAGGGCGTGGCGAACCTTCGTCATCGCGTTGGCCAGGTCGCGGGTGCCGGCGCTGAGGGTGGCGTAGCACGTGCGTCGCGCCTCGAGCTGTGCGTGGCGCGTGGCGTACTCGCGTTCCTCGCGCTGGAGTTGCCGGGTGTGCTCCAGCTCGCGGGTCCTGGCGCGGTCGGCGCCGCGCTGCGTGATCACGGCGGCCGCGAGGGTGCCGCCGATGCCCAGAACCGCGATCACGATCTGGCTGATTGAGCTGTCCACACTCGCCATGTCCTAAGCCCCGCGCACCGTCTGCGTCTGCGTCGTCTGTCCCACGGCGCGGCCGTCCGCGTCGTACACATCGGTCTGCACCACGATGAAGCCGCGCCCGACATGCAGCGGGCGCGCCACCGCCCGGGCGCGGCCGGAGCGGACCGGGCGGAAGAAGTTGGTCTTCGACTCGACCGTCGAAGTGCTCGCGCCCTCCGGCAGGTTGAGGAAGGCGCACACCGCGCCGACCGTATCCGCGAGTGCCATCAGTGCGCCACCGTGCAGGGTATCGCCGGCCGTGCACAGATCGGCGGACCAGGGGAGGGTGCCGGTCGTGCGCTCGGAGGTGGCCTCGGTGAGGTCCATGCCCAGGCGGGCGGCGAAGGGCATGGCGGCGAGGAGGTCGGCGGGCTTCGGGGTGGCGTCGGAGGTCATGGCCGCCAGTGTGATCGGCGGTCGCCGCATCGTCCATTACGCAGCGGGGAATTGACGCCCGCGTCGGTCAGTCGCGGCAGATGCGCTCGATCAGCGTCTGCCAGCTGTCCGCGAGCGGGGTGGGGTCGGGGGCCTGGCCGGGAGGCGACAGCAGGATCAGCAGCGGCGCTTCCAGGGCGCCCGTCAGCTGGACCGTGAGGCTGTCGAGATCCGTGGCCGCCAGCCCTGCCTGGCCCAGCAGCATGCGGATGTGCGCGCGGGTGAAGCCGGTGCCCTCCCCGGCCGGGACCGGCCGGGTGCGGTCGAGGGCGGCGCGGGCGATGACGTAATGCGCGGCGAGGAACTCCGTCCGCGCCCGCCCGTAAGCGATCAGCCGCTCCACCGGACCGGCGCCCGGGCCCAGCGGCGGCGGGCCGGTGAGGACCTGCTCCTGGAAGGCGTGCTCATCGTCGTCCAGCAGGGCGTGGAAGATTCCGGCACGGGTGCCGAAGCGGCGGTAGACCGTGCCTTTGCCGAGGTGTGCGCGCTCGGCCAGGCCGTCCATCGTGACCTTGTCCGCGCCCAGCTCGGCCGTCATCGCGCGCGCCGCGGCCAGCAGCTGCTCGCGGTTACGGGCGGCGTCGGCCCGCTCGGGGCGACGCCGGCCCAGGGGCACTACGGGTCGGTCCTCCACGGGGTCCAATCTACTGCGGGAATACAACCGGGGTAAAGTCCGTTTTAGCTCGCGACCAGGTCGTATCCGCGTCCTGACCACTGCAAAGGAGCCAGCCATGTCCGGCACCCCCGGTATCGTCCTCGGCCTCGACACCTTCGGCGACGTGCCCACGGACGACTCCGGCGCGCTCGTCTCCGACGCCCGCGCCATCAGGCAGGTCGTCGACGAGGCGGTCCTCGCGGAGGACACCGGCGTCGACGTCATCGCCCTCGGCGAGCACCACCGGCCGGAGTACTCCGTCTCCAGCCCGGAGACGGTGCTGGCCGGCATCGCCACCCGTACCGAGCGGATCCGCCTCTCCTCCGGTGTGACCGTGCTCAGCTCGGACGACCCGGTGCGGGTCTTCCAGCGCTTCGCGACGCTCGACGCCCTGTCCAACGGCCGGGCCGAGGTCATCCTCGGGCGCGGCTCCTTCACCGAGTCGTTCCCGCTCTTCGGCTACGACCTGGAGGACTACGACGAGCTCTTCGAGGAGAAGATCGAGCTCTTCGCCGAGCTGCTGAAGGAGCAGCCGGTCACCTGGAGCGGCAAGCACCGGGCCGCGCTGGCGGGCGCGGACGTCTTCCCGAAGACCGAGTCCGGTCACCTCACCACCTGGGTCGGCGTCGGCGGCTCCCCGCAGTCGGTGATCCGCACCGCCCGGTACGGCTTCCCGCTGATGCTCGCCATCATCGGCGGGCCGCCGGAGCGGTTCGCGCCGTACACCGATCTGTACGAGCGGGCGACGGAGAAGTTCGGCACCACGACGCACCCGATCGGCGTGCACTCGCCCGGCTTCGTCGCCGACACCGACGAGGAGGCGCGGGAGCTGCACTGGCCGAACTACCAGGTGATGCACAACCGGATCGGCACGCAGCGCGGCTGGCCGCCGATCACCCGCGAGCAGTACGAGCGCGAGATCGAGCAGGGCTCGCTCTACATCGGCTCTCCGGAGACGGTCGCCCGCAAGATCGCGCGCACGGTGCAGGCGCTCGACGCGGGGCGCTTCGACCTGATCTACACCGCGGGTCCGATGCCGATGAGCGGCCGGCTGCGGGCGGTTGAGCTGTACGGCAGCAAGGTCATCCCGATGGTCCGCGACATCCTCGCGGACTGAACGCAGCTGAACACGGCTGAACGTACCGAAGGAGAAGCTGAAATGGAGACGCTGGGCATCCTCGGCGCGGGCAAGGTCGGCACGGTGCTGGCCCGGCTCGCGCTGGCGGCCGGCTACCGGGTGCTGATCGCCGGCTCCGGCGACCCTGCCCGTATCGCGCTCACCACCGAGGTGCTCACGCCCGGCGCGGTCGCCGTCACCCCGGCGGAGGCCGCGGCCGGGGCGGACGCGGTGATCCTGGCGCTGCCGCTGGGGAAGTACGACACCATCCCCGCGGCGGAGTTGCGCGGAAAGCTGGTCATCGACGCGATGAACTACTGGTGGGAGACGGACGGCATCCGCGACGACCTCACGGACCCGCTCGGCTCCTCCAGCGAGCTGGTGCAGCGGCAGCTGCCCGGGTCGCGCGTGGTCAAGGCCTTCAACCACATGGGCTATCACGACCTCGAGGACCGCTCCCGCCCCGCGGGCGCCCCGGACCGCAGGGCCATCGCGATCGCCGGCGACGACCCGCGCGACATCGCCGCGACCGCACACCTGGTCGACGCCTTCGGCTTCGACCCGGTCGTGGCAGGGGAGTTGGCCGAGGGCGTACGCCTGGAGCCCGGCACCGAACCCTTCGGCGCCGTTGCGGACGCCGCGACGCTGCAGGCGAAGATCGACCGCTTCCCGGAGTCGGAGCGCGGGCGGATGCGGGCGGCCGCGCGGGTGTGAACTGAGCGCGCTTCGTAGGACGATGGCGCCCGATGAGCACCCAAGACGGCCTCCCCGAGCACGAGCGGCTGGTCATCCGCACCGTCCGCGACTTCGTCGACAAAGACGTCAAGCCCGTCGTCCGCGAACTGGAGCACGGCGATACCTATCCCGAAGCCCAGATCGAGCGGATGAAGCGGCTCGGCATCTACGGGCTCGCCATCCCCGAGGCGTACGGCGGCACCCCGGTCTCCACCCCCTGCTACGTCCTGGTGACCGAGGAGCTGGCGCGGGGCTGGATGAGTCTCGCCGGGGCGATGGGCGGGCACACGGTGGTGGCGAAGCTGCTGCTGCTCTTCGGTACGGAGGAGCAGCAGCGCCGCTATCTGCCGCGGATGGCCACCGGCGAGATCCGCGCCACCATGGCGCTGACCGAGCCGGGCGGCGGCTCCGACCTGCAGGCGATACGTACCACGGCGCGCAAGGAAGCCGATGGCTACGTGGTCGACGGCACCAAGACGTGGATCACCAACTCCCGCCGCTCGCAGCTCATCGCGCTGCTCTGCAAGACCGATCCCGATGCCGCCCCCGCGCACCGCGGCATCTCCATCCTCCTCGCCGAACACGGCCCTGGCCTCACCGTCTCCCGCGACCTGCCGAAGCTCGGCTACAAGGGCGTGGAGAGCTGCGAGCTCTCCTTCGCCGCGTACCGGGCACCCGCGGACGCCCTCCTCGGCGGCGTCGAAGGCGACGGGTTCGCGCAGATGATGCGCGGCCTGGAGACCGGCCGGCTGCAGGTCGCCGCCCGTGCGCTCGGCGTCGGCAGGGCGGCGCTGGAGGACTCCCTGGCGTACGCGCAGCAGCGCGAGTCGTTCGGCAAGCCCATCTGGCGGCATCAGGCGGTCGGTACGTACCTCGCGGACATGGCGACCAAGCTGACGGCGGCCCGGCAGCTGACCCTGTACGCCGCCCGGCAGGCGGACGCGGGGCGGCGCGTCGACATGGAGGCGGGGATGGCGAAGCTCTTCGCCTCGGAGACGGCCATGGAGATCGCGCTGAACGCCGTTCGTATCCACGGCGGGTACGGCTACTCGACCGAGTTCGACGTGGAGCGCTACTTCCGCGACGCCCCGCTGATGATCGTCGGCGAGGGCACCAACGAGATCCAGCGCAATGTCATCGTCCGTCAGCTGGTCGAGCGGGGCGGGCTCGACGGCTGACGGGACTCCTCCGCCGTACCCGAGGCGACTATCCGGCTCGCCCCGCGGCCGGGCAGCGCCGCCAGCGCCACCGCCGCGAGCGCGAGGGCGGCGCCGGCGACGGTGGCCGTCGTGACCGCGGCGTCGCCGTGCGGGAGGAAGGTGTCGAGGGCCAGGGAGCCGAGGAGCTGGCCGGTGATGGTGCACAGGCCCAGCAGGAGGACGCCGAGCCGGGACACCGTGGCGACCGCTATGGCGATGAAGCAGCAGCCGATCAGGCCGCCCAGGTAGAGGTGGGGCGACGTCGGCAGGTGGTCAGGGAGGCCGGAGACGGCCGTGTGGATCAGGAAGATGACCACCAGGGCGGCCGTGCCCGCGGCGAAGTTGAACCAGGTGCCCGTATAGGCCGAGCCCGACGAGACGCGGACGTGGCCGTTGACCGCCTGCTGCCAGCTGACGCAGACGCCCGCGGCGAGCGGCAGGGCCAGCAGGCCGAGCGGGAAGGCGCCGTCCAGTTTGTCCGCCATGGACAGCGCCACCGCGGCGAGCACCAGCGCCGCGCCCGTCGTCCGGCGGGCGGTCGGGCGCTGCGGGCCAGCCGGGCCGAGGCCGATCCGGTCGAAGATCAGGCCGCCGCCCACCTGGCCCGCGACGATCGCGACCGTGAACAGCGCCACCCCGAGCGCCCCCACGGCCAGCCCCTGGGTGAGGACGAAGGCCGCACCGCCGAAGCCGCCGATCAGCTGCCACCAGCGCAGTCGCCCGGCCCGTACGTCCCGCAGCACGACCCCGACCCCGCGCCGCGGCCGGGCGAGAGCCAGCAGGCCCAGCGTCAGGAACACCAGGCCCGAGCCGAACGAGAGCAGCGCCGCCGTGAAGCCGTCGTCGCCGAGCGCGGCGGCGAGCTCGCCGGTGATCCGGGACTGGAGGGCGATCAGCGCGCCGGAGAAGACGGCGAGCAGGGCCCAGGGCGTGGCGGCTGGCATGTGCGGTGCGACCTTTTCCAGTGGGTGCGGTGGTTTCTCTGTGCGAATGTAAGCGGTCCCCGGGGTGCTTTGCGATCAAGCTCAGGTGCTGAGACGGGCATAGCTTGAGCTCAACCTTGGTTGAGGTCCTACGGTGACGACCACTACCTCACCAGCAGGAGAGCTCCCATGGATATGCAGGCCACCGCGTGGCAGTCGCTGCACAGCACCGTCACCGCACAGCGCGACAAGCGACCGCTCAGCAAAGCCGCGCTCGGCCGTATCTGGGCGTTCGCACGACCGCACCGGCGGCTGCTGGCGTGGTTCCTGGTCCTCAGCGTCGTCACCTCCGCGCTCGCCGTGGCCACGCCGCTGCTCGCCGGGCAGGTCGTCGACGCGATCGTCGGGAATTCCGGGCAGGGCGTGGTGGTCGGGCTCGCCGTGCTCATCGCCGGCATCGCGATCGCCGAAGCGGGCATCGGGCTGGTCGCGCGGTGGCACTCCGCCCGTATCGGCGAGGGGCTGATCCTGCAGCTGCGGACCGCGGTCTACGAGCATGTGCAGAAGATGCCGGTCGCCTTCTTCACCCGCACCCGCACCGGCGCCCTGGTCAGCCGGCTCAACAACGACGTCCTGGGTGCCCAGCGCGCCTTCAGCAACACCCTCTCAGGCGTCGTCGGCAACCTCGTCACCCTGCTGCTCACCCTCGCGGTGATGCTCCGCATCTCCTGGACGATCACGCTCCTCGCGCTCGTCCTGCTCCCCGTCTTCATCCTCCCGGCCCGCCGCATGGGCGCCCGTCTGGCCCGGCTGCAGCGCGAGGCCGCCGACCACAACGCCGCCATGGGCACCCGCATGACCGAGCGCTTCTCCGCGCCGGGCGCCACCCTCATCAAGCTGTACGGGCAGCCGGACCGGGAAGCCGCCGAGTTCGCGGCACGGGCCGGGCGGGTGCGGGACATCGGCATCCGCACCGCCATGACGCAGACCGTCTTCGTGACCGCCCTCACCCTCGTCTCCGCGCTCGCCCTCGCGCTCGTCTACGGGCTCGGCGGCTGGCTCGCGCTCGGCGGCAAGCTGGACACCGGCGCCGTCGTCGCGCTGTCGATGCTGATCACCCGGCTGTACGCGCCGCTGACCTCCCTCGCCGGGGCGCGGGTCGAGGTGATGAGCGCGCTGGTGAGCTTCGAGCGGGTCTTCGAGGTGCTCGACCTCAAGCCGCTGATCGAGGAGAAGCCCGATGCGCGGCCCGTGCCCAAGGGGGCCGCCTCGGTCGAGTTCGAGAAGGTCTCCTTCGCCTACCCGGCCGCCGACAAGGTCTCCCTCGCCTCCCTGGAGGAGGTCGCCGCCCTCGACACCCGCGGCGGCGAGACCGTGCTGCACGACATCTCCTTCCGGGCCGAGCCCGGCCAGATGGTCGCCCTCGTCGGCTCCTCCGGCGCCGGCAAGTCCACCATCGCGTCGCTGCTGCCGCGGCTGTACGACGTGGACGCGGGCGCGGTGCGGGTCGGGGGCGAGGACGTAAGGGATCTGAGCGCCGACTCGCTGCGGGCCACGCTGGGGATGGTCACCCAGGACGGGCACCTCTTCCACGACACCGTCCGCGCCAACCTCGTCCTCGCCCGCCCCGGCGCGACGGACGACGAGATCTGGGACGCCCTGCGCCGGGCCCGGCTCGACGGCCTCGTGGCCGCGCTGCCGGACGGCCTGGACACCATCGTCGGCGAGCGCGGCTACCGCCTCTCCGGCGGTGAGCGGCAGCGGCTGACCATCGCCCGGCTGCTGCTCGCCCAGCCCCAGGTCGTCATCCTCGACGAGGCCACGGCACACCTGGACTCCACCTCCGAGGCGGCCGTCCAGGAGGCGCTGGCCGAGGCGCTCACCGGCCGGACCGCCGTGGTGATCGCGCACCGGCTCTCCACCATCCGGCAGGCGGACCTCATCCTTGTCGTCGAGAACGGGCGGATCGTCGAGCGCGGCACCCACACCGGGCTGCTGGCCGCCCAGGGCCGCTACGCCGAGCTGCACCGGACGCAGTTCGGGGCGCAGGGGTCACAAGAGGGCGAGTCGGTCGCGGCCTGAGGTCCGTGGCGGCGATCACTCGGCGGAACCGGCTGTTCCCGGTACCCGTTCCTGCTGTACTGGGACACGTTCGTTCGAGAGGAGGGCCGATCATGGCTGGTGCGGAACTGCGCCTGGGACCGCTGCTGCGGTACGCCGACGGGGCGCAGGCCACCGTCTGGGTCGAGACCGATCGGCCCTGCGAGGTGGAGATCGCCTGCGATACGGGGGCCGGCGGCAGCTCGCACACCTGGCGGGTGGCCGGGCACCACTACGCGCTGGTGGTCGTGGACGGGCTGGTCCCCGGCGCGGCCACGCCGTACCGGGTGCGCCTCGACGGCGCCCAGGCATGGCCGGAGCCGGGCGCCGCGGCGCCCACCGTCCGCACCCCGGACCCCGCCGAGAGCGTCCGCGTCGTCTTCGGCTCCTGCCGCTGGGCCGCCAAGCCCGACGGCGACCACGACCCGGTCGGGCCCGACGCGCTGGACACGCTGTCCCAGCAGCTGGACGCCGACGGCTACGCCGAGCGTCCCGACGTGCTGCTGCTCCTGGGCGACCAGGTCTACGCCGACGAGACCTCCGCGGCCACCCGCGAGTGGCTCGCCACCCGGCGCGACCTCGCCGAGCCGCCCGGCGCCGAGGTCGCGGACTATGAGGAGTACACGCAGCTGTACTACGAGTCCTGGCTCGACCCCGAGGTGCGCCGGCTGCTCGCCTCCGTACCCAGCTGCATGATCTTCGACGACCACGATGTGATCGACGACTGGAACACCTCCGAGGCCTGGCTCACCATGATCCGCGCGAAGCCGTGGTGGCGGGAGCGGGTGCTCGGCGGCCTCATGTCGTACTGGGTCCACCAGCACCTGGGCAATCTCTCCCCGGCCGAGCTGGAGACCGACAAGCTCTACGCCGCGGTCCGCGCCGCGGGCGACGGCGCCGAGCTGCTGCGCGACTTCGCCATCCGCTCCGACGAGGAGCCGGGCGCGGCCCGCTGGAGCTACCGCCGCGACATCGGCCGCACCCGCATCCTGATGGTCGACTCCCGCGCCGCGCGGGTGCTGCAGGAGGACCGGCGGGCGCTGCTCGCCGACAGCGAGATGGCGTGGCTGCGCGAGCAGGCCCTTTCCGGGCCCGGCACGTACGACCACCTCCTCATCGGCTCGTCGCTGCCCTGGCTGCTGCCGCCCGCCGTGCACGCGGCCGAGGGCTGGAACGCCGCGCTCTGCGCGGGCGGCCGCGGCGCCCGCTGGGCGGGCTTCGCCGAGAAGGTACGGCAGGCGGCCGACCTGGAGCACTGGGCGGCCTTCCCCCGCTCCTTCGCCGAACTGGCCGAGCTCATCGCCGAGGTGGGCCGCGGCGCCGCCGCCCCGGCCTCGGTGCTGGTGCTGTCGGGCGACGTCCATCACGCGTACGTGGCGGAGCCGGAGTACCCGGCGGACGTGCGCTCCAAGGTGGCCCAGCTGACCTGCTCACCGATGCACAACAGCGTCCCCGCCCCGCTCAAGGCCGGCTTCCGCTTCGGCTGGAGCCGCGCCGGCCGCGCCATCGGCCGCGCCCTCGCCCGGCACGGCCGCCTGCCCGAGCAGCCGGTCGCCTGGAAGAAGACCGGCGGACCGTGGTTCGGCAACCAGATCATGACGCTGGAACTGGGCGGCCCGGACAGCGCCCGCCTGCGGCTTCAGCAGGCGGGCGAGAGCGGCGACGCCCGGACGGCGCGGCTGCGGGTGGCGGATGAGCGGGAGTTGGTGTCAGGCCCGGGGGCCTAGGCGTCGGCCTTGGTCCAGGTGCCGGTGCGCTGGTCCCAGACGAGGTGGAGGCGCTGCGCGTCCGGTTCGTCGAGGACGAGGGCGATGAAGTCGCGTACCAGGGCGGCGTGTGCGTCTTCCGGAAGATTGCCGGGGATCTCTACCGTCAGCTCTCCATCGGGAGTTCGCAGGACGAGCAGGTCCCACGGCGTGTGCTGCTGTCGCTTGTCGCTCAACAGTGACTTGATCTTTTCGGTGAACGCCTTATAGGTCGTGTTCGCCGCTTGCCCGGCCAGGGTCTGGACATAGGGTGCGGCCACCCAGACGCCCACGAGCACGAGCACGTCCTGGTAGTCACCGCCCAAGTCGATGGCGACGGCGTCCGAGCCCGCCGAGCTGTCACTGTCCACTCGCTGGTTCGCGAGAATCGACCGCAGGCTGGCGGGCGGGACCGGGCTCTCCGAGACCTCGTAATCCCGGCGGTGCATCTCCCAGGTACCCGCGTCAAGTTCCTCAACTGACAACAGCGATCACCCCTCTCACGGCCATGCTATGGGCACGTCAAGGCAAGGGGGATGAAGTCAGGCCGCGGAGCTTGTCCGGGTTGACCTGGAAGCGGAGGTTGGTCAGGTGGCCGTCGGTGAGGTCGAAGGACAGGGCGCCTACTGGGGTGCCGCCCAGGGTGAACAGCAGGCCCAACTCGCCGTTGAGGAGCGCGGGTTCCAGTCGCAGGTCCGCGTATTCCGGCTTGGCCAGGACGCCCAGCGTCCAGCGGGCGACGTGGTCGGGGCCGTGCAGCGGGCGGCGGGCCGCGGTGACCTTGCCGCCGCCGTCGGACCAGGCGGTGACGTCCGGGGCCAGCAGGTCCATGACGGCGTTGAGGTCGCCGCCGGAGGCGGCCGCCAGGAAGCGTTCGACGACCTTGCGGCGCTGCGCCGGGTCGGCGTCGTCGGTGCGGGGCTTGCGGTCCTGTACGTGCTTGCGGGCCCGTAGCGCGATCTGCCGGACCGTCGGCTCGGGCCGGTCGAGGAAGCCGGCGATCTCCGCGTGCGAGTAGCCGAACGCCTCCCGCAGCACGAACACCGCGCGCTCGACGGGCTTCAGCGTCTCCAGGACCACCAGCAGCGCGGCGGACACCGCGTCCGCCCGCTCGGCGTCCTCCGCCGCGTCCGGCGTCGTGAGCAGCGGCTCCGGCAGCCACGGGCCGACGTACTGCTCGCGGGTTGCGCGGGCGGAGGTGAGGCGGTTGAGGGAGAGGTTGGTGACCGTGCGGACCAGATACGCCTTCGGGTTGCGGACCGCGGCGCGGTCCGCCTGCTGCCACTTCAGCCAGGCGTCCTGGAGGATGTCCTCGGCGTCGGTGACGGTGCCGAGCATCCGGTACGCGGTGCCGAAGAGCAGGCGCCGGTGCTCGAGGAACGGGTCCGTATCCGCCATGGCTTCCCTCACCGGGGCATCGTGCCCGCGGGCGGGTGCCACCCGCAAGGCTCAGCGGGTGGCGCGACCGCCCTTGGACAGGAAGGTCGTCAGGTAGACGCCGCGCGCGGTGAAGCGGTAGGTCTTCAGCGGGCTGCTGCTGACGAAGTCCTTGTACGCGACGGCCGCCCGGCCGGAGAGGAAGAAGCGCCGCGGCGAGTCGTCCGCGCCGGTGAACTGGATGACCGCGTCCTTGCGGCCGAGGCTGACCGGCTGGTGGAAGTAGCCGAAGCGGAACGGCTTGACCTGCTTGCCGCGCAGCCGCAGCGCGATCGCGTCGGCGGTGTACTGCGCGGTGGGCAGGCCGCTCTGGCAGGTGCCGTGGATCTGCCCCCACGGGAGCCGCACGGCCGCGGCGTCGCCGACGGCGTGGATCTCCGGGTACGAGGTGGACCGCAGGGTGGCGTCCACGGAGATCAGGCCGCGGCCGTCGGTCGCGATCCCTGAATCGGCCGCGAGCGGCGGCACCTTGACGCCGGTGGTCCACAGCACCAGGTCGGAGGCGACGACCTCGCCGTCGGCCAGTTCGACGCCGGCGGGCAGCACCTTGGCGACGCTCGCGCCGGCGCGCACGGTGATGCGGAGCCGGTCCAGCGCCCGGTTCAGGTAGCCGCGGGCCTTCTCGCCCATCATCCCGCCCGGCGCGGAGCGGCTGACGAGGGTGACGTTCAGCCCCGGGTGACTCTCCGCGATCTCGGTGGCGGCCTCGATGCCGGTGAGCCCGCCGCCCGCGACCGTCACGCGGCCGCCGCTCGCCGCGAGTTCGGCGAGCCGGAGCGACAACTGGTGGTTGGTGCGCGGGTCGTTCAGCGTGTAGGCGTGCTCGGTGGCGCCCGGCACCAGGGACGTGTCGGTGGCGCTGCCCAGCGCGTACACGAGGGTGTCGTACGGCAGCGTGCGCTCGCCGTCCACGGTCACCTGCCGGGCATCGGGGTCGATGCCGGTCGCCCAGCCCTGCACGAACTCGATGCCCGTGCCCTTCAGCAGCTCCGGAATGCGGTGGTCGCCCAGTTCCTGGCCCGCGGCGACCTGGTGCATCCTGAGCCGCTCGGTGAAGCGGTCCGATGGATTGACCAGGGCGATCGCGACATCCATCCGCCGGGTGCGGCGGGCGAGCCGGATCGCGGCGAACATGCCGGTGTAGCCGGCGCCGAGTACGACGATGCGGTGCTTGGTGGTGTGCATCTTCAACTCCTCAGTCAGGGCCACCGAGTCGGTGACGCCTATGGGACAGGGAGGGCGGCACAGACGTGACAGGGAGACATTGTGACCCGCGTCACGTAGGAAGCATCCATTCCAGCACGGCCGTCGACTGCAGTGCCACCAGCACGCACATCAGCAGCAACAGCAGCAGGCTCCAGCCGACCACCTTCCGCAGCAGCTCCGCCTCGCGGCCGTGCAGGCCGGTGGCGGCCGCGGCGATGGCGAGATTCTGCGGCGAGATCATCTTGCCGAGCACGCCGCCGGAGCTGTTGGCGGAGGCAAGCAGCTCCGGGTTGAGGCCCGAGCTCTTCGCGGCAGTCACCTGCAGGACGCCGAACAGGGCGTTCGCCGAGGTGTCGGACCCGGTGACCGCCACACCCAGCCAGCCGAGGACGGGGGAGAGGAAGGCGAGTCCGGTGCCCGCGCCCGCGATCCAGTGGCCGAGAGTGGCGGTCTGCCCGGAGAGGTTCATGACGTACGCCAGGGCGAGCACCGTCGCCACGGTGAGGATCGCCCAGCGGAGCTGGTGCAGCGTCCGCCCGTACGCGCGCACGGCCAGCCCGGGTCGTACGGACAGCGCCGCGGCCGTGATGACGCCGCTCAGCAGCAGCAGGGTGCCGGTGGCCGGGAGCCAGTTGAAGGTGAAGGTGGTCGCGGACGCGGGGTCGCCCGTCACCGGGTCGGCGACCTCCAGGCCCGGCCAGTCGAAGGAGGTGACGGTCTCCGCCAGCCGGTCCTTGACCGCACCGATCTGGGAGGCGGCGAAGACCGCGATGATGACCAGGTACGGCACGTACGCCTTGAACACCGCCCCGCGGTCGTCCGCCGTCACGGTCTCCGCCCGCCGCTCGGCCACCTCCGCGTCCCGGCTGCCGCCCGCGATCACCGGCGGCGGCTCCAGCCCGCCGCGCTCGGTCTTGCCACCGGGGGTGAGCCGCATCGCCGCGAGCACCGCGCCGAGCGCGACCAGGGCGGCGACCACGTCGGTGAGCTCGGTGGAGAGGTAGTTGGAGGTGGCGAACTGGGCGAGCGCGAAGAAGACGCCGCACACCAGCGCCGGCATCCAGGTCTCCCGTATCCCGCGCTTCCCGTCGACGAGGAAGACCAGCAGCAGCGGCACGACCAGCGCGAGCACCGGCGTCTGCCTGCCGACGGTCGAGGACACGTCATCCAGCGAAAGTCCGGTCAGTTCGGAGAGGGTGATCACCGGTGTGCCCATGGCGCCGAACGCCACCGGCGCGGTGTTGGCGACCAGCGCCACCGTCGCCGCCTTGAACGGGCTGAAACCGAGCGCGATCAGCATCACCGAGGTGATGGCCACCGGCGCCCCGAAGCCGGCCAGGGCCTCCAGCAGCGCGCCGAAGCAGAACGCCACGATGACGGCCTGCAGGCGCTGGTCCCCGGAGAGCCGGCTGAAGGAGCGGCGCAGCACGGCGAAGTGCCCGGTGTCGACCGTCATCTGGTAGATCCACAGCGCGTTCACGACGATCCACATGATCGGGAAGAGCCCGAAGGCCGCCCCCTCGGCGGCGGAGTTGAGGCCCGCCCCGACGGGCATGTCGTACCCCGCGACCGCGACCACCAGCGCCGTGCCGAGCGCCGCCAGTGCGGACCAGTGGGCCTTGAGCCGTACGACCCCCAGCAGCACGAAGAAGACCAGCAGCGGCGCCGCGGCCACCGCGGCGGACCAGGCCAGGGAGTCGCCGAAGGGGTCCAACTCGGGGCGGAACACAGGCACCTCCTGCGGAAGATGGTGATGACAGGTGCCCGACAATGTAAAGCTCAGCCCTGGAAAGGGAACCCCCGCCGCCGGATCGTCCCCCGACTTGCTTCAGGTGTGGAGTGTTCGTGAAGCTCTGGTCATGAGCCCGATACCACCGGCTGCCGCCGCGGGCGACGAGGCGGCAGCCGCCGACGCACCCGCACCATCCCGGCACAGACCTGCCGACCGCCGCCGGGCGCTCCGCCGCACCGTCGCCGTGCTCTGCCTCGCCGCCGGCGGACTGCTGATCCCGCTGCTCGGCCCCGGCGCCGCCCTCGACGGGACCGGGGAGGCGGACGACCCCGGCGTCGAGGCGGTCACGCTGCTGCGGGGCGTGCTGTTCGCCGCGCTGGCCGTGCCCGTCGGCGAGGAGTTCGTGCGCCGGCTTGCCGCTCGCGTGCCGGGCGCCACGCTGCCGCGCGGCTGGTCCGCGTACGCCGCCGTCGTCGGCGCGCTCGCCGCGCTCGGCCTCACCGCGATCGTGGCTGCGGGCAATCTCGTCCCGACCAGCCCGTCGGAGATGGACATCGGCGGCCTGTACGGATCCCGCGACGGCACCCTCGCGCTCATCGAGGTCAACGCCTTTGTGGTGGCGGGCCTCCTGGCCCGCTCCCCGCACGCCCTCCTCCGGCTCGCGCCGCTCGCCGCGATCGTCGCTGCCGAGGCGCTGCGCGCCCATCCGGCGACCGAGGACACGCCGCTGCTCGGCTCGGCCCTCACCCTCGTCCACCTGACATGCGCGTCACTGTGGGCCGGCGGACTCCTCTACGCGCTGCGCACCGTATGGCTGCTGCGCGCACAAGCGCCCGACGCGGGCGCGGCCGTGCTCGGCCGGTACGCCCGCGGCGCCCTGCTGCTGCTCGCCGCGCTCACCGCGACGGGCGTGTGCAGCGCGCTCCGGCGGATGCCGCCGGGCACCGTCCTCGACCAGCTCACCGAGACCGCGTACGGGCGCACCCTGCTCGGCAAGGTGCTGCTCGTCGCGGTCGTCTGCGCGCTGGCGCTGACCGCGCGCCGGCGGCTACGCACCGCCGCAGAGCCTTCCCCAAGCTCTCGGCTTCGCTCGAGCAGGGGAGACCCCATGGCCGCCTACCCGCCCGCCCGCGCCGAGGTCGTCCTCCTCGGCGCGGTCGTGGCGGTCTCGGCGCTGCTTACGGCTGTGCCAGTGCCGATTCGCTGGTGAGCCGGACCACGTCGCGGCCCTGCCCCCACCGCTCGATCGCCTTCTCGTCGGCGAACGCCAGCGCCCGCATCATCATGCCGCCGTCGCTCGACGCCACCGTGCGGCGCAGCCGGGACCGCAGCTTCTCCGGAATCCGGGCGGTGCCCGCCTCGATGCTGTCGCCGTAGGACGGCTCGAAGGACACACCGGCGAAGCCGGTCTGCCGCAGCAGATGGGGCAGCGTCTCCGAGGAGTAGAACATCAGGTGATTCTTGGTAAAGCCGATCCAGTTGGAGCCGTAGGCCTTCAGCTGCAGCGACTTCGCGTTCACGGTGAGGATCAGCAGCACTCCGCCCGGGGCGAGGAGCTCGCGGAAGCGCCTGAAGTCGTCCAGCGGGCGCGGCAGGTGCGCGAGCACCGACCAGAGGGTGAGCACGTCGAAGCCGCCGTCGGCGATCTCCGGTATGTCCTCGGGGTCCCCGTGGTACGCCCGCGCCGTCTCGAGCCGCTCGTTGGCCTGGTCCACCGAGTCGGGGGAGAGGTCGACACCGCAGGCGTCGAAGCCGCGCTGCTCGGCTTCCTGCAGGAAGTATCCGGCGCCGCAGCCGAAGTCGAGCAGCCGGCGGTCGCGGCCGTCCGCGAAGACCGGATCGAAGGCGTCCATGGTCAGGCGGTAGCGGCGCCGGCGTCTGGCGGCGTACTTACCGGTGAGGAAGGTGCTGTAGTTGTTGGCGTAGAGCTCGCCGAGGCGCTCGGGCTTGATGTTGGGGTTCCGGTAGAGGAACCCGCAGTCGGGGCAGCGCACCACCCGGTACGACCACTTCTTCTTGCCGTTGTCCTTGAGCGCCGTCGGTTCGAACAGCGGCTGCTGGCGGGACTCGCCGCACAGATGGCAGCTGATGAACTCCTCGATCGACTTCGCCTTGATCCCGGCCTCGTAGTCGGCCAGGGGGACAACTGGTGCCCGGCGCACCCGCGCCTGCCACTGCAGTTCGCGGGCGAGGCGCTCGCCGGGCCTGACGAAGATGCGTTGCGGCCAGGGGACGCGGTCATAGCGGGAGCCATACAGCGCACGGCTTATGGCTCGTTTTGCTGTCGTCATTGCCACCTCACGGGACGGATGTTCGGGTCACCGTGTCACCGGGGGCCTACCGGACACAAGGGACGCGTCACGTGTTCGCGCGTTACCTTCGCATTAGCCGCGCTTTGCCGGTCCTTGGGACTCCGGTGGGCGCTTTTCGGTCACGCCGGGAAACCTTCTCGGATCCGTGATCGTTACACCTGCATGCCACTCACCGGAGAGTACGAGCCCGGCACCTGGGACTGGGCCACCAAGCAGGCGGAACTGATCGAGAGTTCGGGCGGTACCCAGGGCACGATGATGAACGGGATGGCCGTCGTCCTGCTCACGTCCGTCGGCGCCAGGAGCGGGAAGCTCAGGAAGAATCCACTGATGCGGGTGGAGCATGAGGGCGAGTACGCCGTCGTGGCCTCCAAGGGCGGCGATCCGGCCCATCCCGCCTGGTACCACAACCTGGTCGCGCAGCCGCATGTCGAGCTGCGGGACGGCACAGTGGTCAAGGACTACACCGCCCGTCTCGTCAGTGGCGAGGAGCGGGCGGTGTGGTGGGAGCGCGCGGTGGCGGCCTTCCCTCCGTACGCCCAGTACCAGCAGAAGACCACGCGGGAGATTCCCGTCTTCGTGCTGACCGAGCGGGATGATTAGGCGGTCTTTGACCGATAGTGTCCCTGTATGAACGTCCGCACAGCCATTCAATTCCGTGAGCTGCCCGAGAGCGACATCGAGCGGGCCCTCGCCCTTGCCTACCTCGCCTTCCACGAGAGCCCGGAGGACGACCAGCGCCGCCGCCACCGCGACCTGCTGCGGCAGTGCCTGCGCATCGGGGCGTACGACGGGGACGAGGTCGTCGGCCTGGCGGCGGGGATTCCGTTCCGGCTGTCGGTGCCAGGGGCCGAGCTGCCGGGCCCCGGCGTGAGCTTCGTGTGCGTCGCGCCGACGCACCGGCGCCGGGGCGTGCTCTCCGGGATGATCGGGGAGCTGTTCCGGCGGTGCGCGGACGCGGGCTGGCCGGTGGCCTCGCTGTGGGCGTCGGAGGACGCGATCTACGGCCGTTACGGCTTCGGGCCCGCCGCGTACGGCGCCACCGTCGAGATCGACTCCCGCGAGGCGCTGAGGCTGCGCATCGCGCCCGACGAGCGGCCGCTGCGGCTGCTCGCCACCGATGAGGTGCCGAAGCTCCTCGGCGCGTACTACGACGCGACCCGGCGCACCCGCGCCGGCCGGCCGTTCCGCACCGAGGAGTGGTGGCGGGAGGAGTGGCTGGTGGACAAGGACGAGGACGACGACGACCTCTCCCCGCCGCGGGTCGTGGCCCTCGGTGACCCCGTCGCCGGCTATGCCGTCTACCGCACCAAGCGCGCCGATGACGGCCCCGGCCTGGTCCGCGTGGACGAGCTGGAGGCCGACACCCCCGCCGCGGCCGCCGCGCTGTGGACGTATCTGTGCGCCATCGACCTGACCCGCAAGGTGCAGGCCTGGAACCGGCCGCTCGACGACCCGCTGCTGCTCTTCGCCGCCGACCGGGACCAGGTGCGGGTGACGGCCGAATTTCCGGCGCTGCGGCTGCGGTTGACCGACGCGGCCGAGGCGCTGCGGCAGCGGGAGTGGGCGGCGCCGGCGGACCTCGTCCTCGACGTGACCGATGCCCACATCCCGGCGAACGCGGGCCGGCACCGCCTGACCGCGGCCCCGGGCGGCGCCACGTACGAGCCGACGGATGCGGCGCCCGACCTCGCCCTGGACGTACGCGACCTGGCCGCCTGCTATCTGGGCGGCACCCGGGCGCGCTCGCTGGTGCAGGCAGGTCTCGTCACCGAGCACACGCCGGGCGCCGCCGACGCGCTCGACGACGCCTTCCGGACCGCGCTCCTGCCGCACACCGGCGAGGACTTCTAGCCGCCGGGCCTGCCGGGCTCCGGCAGTGGTGTGTGGTACTCCCGCGGTCTCCCGCGGGAGTCGAAGGCGCCCATGATCTGCAGGGCGGTGGCCTCGATGACGTGATAGCTCAGATACGACAGCGGGATCGTCACCGCGAGGAGGATCGCCGCGGTCAGCGGCCACGCCCACCAGGGGCCCGGCTCCGGCAGCACCCCGCGGCCGTCGATGGCCCGCAGGATCGGCTCGTGCCACAGGTAGATGCTGTAGCTGACGGTCGACAGCGACACCATCGGCGCCCAGCTCAGCCAGCGCGGCCCCGCGTCCAGGCTGAGCGCGGTGGCGCCGACGACGAGGCCGATGCCGAGGCCGAAGAGGGTGTGCAGATACGGCTCCGGGACATGCACCGTCCGGCACCAGATGCCGCCCGCGATCACCCCGGCGCCGGCCAGCCCGACCAGCGTGCGCACGGCCCGGTTCGGCCAGCGCAGTCCCGCCGCGGCGGCGACGGCGAGCAGCATCCCGGTGGCGAAGACGTCCAGCTTCGCGGGCGGCCCGAACCAGACCGACCAGGACTCCTCGGGGTAGCCGCGTACGTACACGGCCCACGTCTTGTACGCCAGGCTCAGCACCATCAGCGACAGGACGCCGCCGAGCATCAGCGCGATCTTCGCGCGCCGCGTCCCGAGCCGCAGACAGGCCCGTTGGGCGACGACGCCGAGCACGGCCAGCAGCACGTAGAAGTGCGCCTCCACGCCGAGCGTCCAGGCCGGGCCGTCCGTATAGAAGATCTTCGCGTCGCTCCAGACATGGGTGAGGGTGAGGTGCAGGACCAGGTCCTGCCAGTCGCCCGGGATGACGGGGTTGGAGATCGACCACACCACCAGGACCACGATCCAGTACGGCGGCAGCAGCCGCACCGCCCGCCGGATCAGGAAGATCCGCGCTCCCCGCGGCTTCCCGGTGCCGAGCGCCGCCCGGGCGAACGGGAGGCCGAGCAGGAAGCCGGAGAGGATGAAGAACATGTCGACGAGCATGTCCGTGTTCAGCAGGATCTCGTGCCCGATGGTGTCCTGCAGCGGCCAGCGCCAGGTGCCCGGCTCCCGGTTGTGCTGATAGGCGTGGAAGGTCAGCACCGTCAGCGCGGCCACCGCGCGGTAGCCGTCGAGGGTGTACCAACCGCGCGGCGCGCCCGGCGGGTTGCCCTGCGCGGCCTTGTCCACCGTCATGGCTGCCTCGGGGTGACGATCCACTGCCGCTCCCCGCTCAGCTCCTTGATGTGCGCGACGCGGCTGATCAGGTTCTTCAGCTCGGTGTAGACGAGCGCGGACACGAACGCGTACATCACGAACCAGCCGCCGCGGCGGCGCAGTTCGGGCGGTGCGAGCCGCCAGGCGAAGAGCACCGTCGCCGGTCCCGCGGACAGCGTGTAGAGGGACGTGAGCAGGAAGGTCGGGATCACCCAGTCGAGGCGATCCGCCCCACCCGAGCGCCAGATGAGGAAGGCCAGCACCGGCATCATCTGCAGCGACAGCCACGGATACGCCTCCCGCCAGCCCAGCAGGAACCCGATGCCCAGCTTGTTGCGCCGGCTCAGCTCCGGCGAACGCAGCGCCCGCACCAGGTGCTTGCGGGAGACCTGGAACCAGCCCTGCGCCCACCGCATCCGCTGGTTCCACAGCGCGCCCGCCGTGGCCGGGGCCAGTTCACGGGAGAGCAGTGCGGGGTCGTAGACGAGCTTGCGGCCGTCGAGGAGGGCGCGGAAGGACGAGTCGATGTCCTCGGTGAGCATGTGCCCGTGCATCCGCACCTCGCGGAGTACGGCGGTGTTCCAGAAGCCGTTGGAGCCGCCGAAGAGGCCGAATTGGTGGAGTTTGGCGCGGCCGGTGTGGCTCACTCCGTAAATCGCCTCGAATTCCACCGCCACATTCCTCGATACAAGGGAATTGGCGCCATTGCGGATGACGCAGTGCCCCTGCACCACATCGGCGCCGTCCGCGAGCCGGCGCCAGGCTCGGCGATACGCGTCGTGCTGCGGGTGGTGGTCGGCGTCGAAGAGTCCGGTGAATTCGCCGGTGACGACCTGAAGGGCGGCGTTGATGTTCTGCGCCTTGGAGGTGGAGCCCGGGACCTTGAGCACCAGCAGCCGCTCGTCGCGGGCGGCGAGCGCGTGCAGCTCGGACTCGATGGCGGGCATCGGGTGCGGGGTGTTGTACGCGAGGACGACCTGCAGCGGGCCCGGGTAGTCCTGGGCGAGGAAGGCGTCGAGGGTGGCGAGGATGGTCCCCGCCTCGTTCGGCAGATAGGCGGCGATGACGGCGGAGGCGGGCGGATGGTGGCCGGGATCGTCGGGCAGCGGGGTCGGGTTGAGCGCGTGCAGGCCCTCCATCCAGATGAAGACGGACGTGATCACGAGCGCGATGGTGACGGCCAGATACGCCGGCGTCGCGAGGTCGAGTCCCAGCAGATAGAGCCCCGCCAGCGCCGCGAACGGCACCCCCGCGCCCAGCGCGAAGGTGAACAGCGCCTGCAGGCCCGTACGCCACGGGTCGGGGATCAGCCGCTGCGGCGGCTCCACCGCCTCCTTCGGCAGCCAGCGGCGCGGCAGCAGGTCAAGGTGGGTGCCGGCGAACTCGGCGGCCTCCGCGGCCCGTTCCAGCAGCTCCAGTGGCGGCGGGCCGCCGGGCGAGGTGGCCCCGGTGGTCCAGCCGCAGATCGGGGTCGTCTGCAGCTGCTCGCCGCCGACCTCGAGCTCGGCGCGGCTGACCCGCGCCGACATCTGGCCGAGGCGGCGCCCGGCCTGCCGCTCGGGGGTGCCGCGCAGGAACAGCACGACCCCGTCGGTGCCGTCGAGGCCGAGCAGCTCGTGGTGCGCCAGCTCGTCCTGGAGCACCCCGGCGACAGCCCCGAGCACCCGCTCCCACCCACCCGTGCCGAAGCGCGACAGGATGCGTTCGCGCTCGGCGATCCGTATGACGGCGACGACCGGCGGCCACCGGGATCTCTGTCCCAGCGTAAGCACCCTGGCGGTCTGCTGCGCCCAGATCCGGCGGCTGGGCCAGGCGGGCCGCTCGGGCCGCGGCGGCGCCGGAACCAGCGCCGACTGGGTGAGCAGCCGCCTTTCACGGGTGGTGGGGGGAATTACCGACATACCGAAGTCCCGCTGTTCGACGGCAAGGAATTTCAAACCAACAGGCTTGTTACCGCCGGGTTTTGGAACCTGTCAATCAAGCCATTCGTCAAGCCTCCGAACTTGTGCGGCGGGTGAGCCTCACTGGATGTGCGGGCCGTCCACGGCTGATAAATGCGCCGCCGGTTCTCAGGAAGCGGCTACCGCGGGCGCGGCGGTGCTGAAGCTGTGCGCGTGGCGCGCCGCCGAGCTCGCCACGTCCACGGTGTAGGCGTCGATGGACAGCCGCTTCGCGGACGCCTTGAGCACCATGAACCCGTGGTGCGCGAAGTCCTGCCAGCGCGCGGGATGGTCGCCGTGCGCCTCGCCGTCGCCCGACTTCCCGGCCGCCCCGCACACCACCTGCCGGGTGCCGCGGCTGCGCGCGTCCGGCTCCAGGATCTGCAGCGTGTGGTCGTGGCCGGAGACGATGAGGTCGGCCCGCCCGCACACCACCTCCTCGTACAGCTCCTTGAGATGGATCCCGCTGGAGTAGTCGCCGACGACGAAGCCGTCGAACGAACCGGCGCTGCCGTGGTGGCCGTTGTTGATGTACGGGTGGTGCCCGATGACGACCTTCCAGGTGGCTCGGGATGCCGACAGCGCCCCGTCCAGCCAGCGGCGCTGCTCGCGCATGTACGGACCGTCCCACCGGTAGTACGGGTCGAGCTGCGCGACGGTCGAGGCGACGGGGTTGGTGTCGAGCGCGAAGAACTCCACCAGCGGCTCGCCGTCCGCCCCCGGGAGCACGGCGGTGTAGTAGCGGGCGGGCATGTACCAGCGGCGGGAGGTGGTCGCGTACGCCACCTCGCGGTCGCCGCGCGACGGATCGCCGCCGGTGCCGGGGATCAGCCCCGAGCAGTCGTGGTTGCCGAGCACCATCAGCCACGGCACGTCGATGCCCTCGTTGGGCTTCTCGAACTTCGTCGTGAACTCGTCGTCGTGGGCGGACTCCGGGCCGTTCTCGTAGAGATTGTCACCGAGCCCGACGGCAGCGGAGACCCCCTCGGCCCGGCACACGGCCTTGGCGGCCGCGGCCACCGCGTACTGCTCCTCGCCGCCGGTGCCGGCGTCCCCGGTCACCAGCACGGCGTGCTCGTCGCGGGGGTCGGGGAGCGGAAACTTCTGCACGGGCGTGTCGGCGGCGGCCCGGGCCGGGGCACCGGCCTGCGACAGCCCCGCGAGGACGGCGGCTCCGGCGGCGGCACCGCCCAGCACGGTACGCCGGTTGAGCAGCCTGCCGGCCGCACCTCCGTCGGCCGGAGCGGTGCGCCCGGTGGTCGGCACGCTCGCGTCCAGGTCCAGCCACTGGCGCTCGGTGAGGTCGGGTCGTGGGGGGATGCACTCGTCATTGCACATGCCAAGTTTCTCGCAGGTAACTTCACCGAAGTGGTGAAGCACCGACGAATCTTGGGTGAAGGACCGGCGATCATGCGAGGCCTGCCGGGCGTCCGACTTCCGCGGTACCGCGGAAGTCGCAGCCCCCGCCCGGGACTCAACCCGGGGTGGGACGACGCGCTTGCCGCCCCCGCGTACGTTCATCGCAGCCATGCAGCGCGGTCCGGGGGGACCGGCATGAAGCAAGGGGGAGACCGTGTCACTGCAGACCAGGAAGAAGAACGTGCTCCGGAGCCTGGGCGTCCTAGCCGCCGCGTCGGCGCTGACGCTGGGACTGTCGGGGACCGCGCAAGCGGTGCCCGGCTGGTGGATCGGGTGGACGTCGGACGCGGAGTGCGGCAGCGCCCGCGGCCTGTACGGGTACTGGAAGGACGGTACGGCGCAGGGGAAGCCCTTCTACGACACGGAATGGGACTTCGACGTCCACAGCTATTGCGCGAATACCAGCGTGTCGCTCTACACCAAATACAAGAAGTGGACCGGCTCGAAGTGGGTCGACTACACCAGGAGCTACCACCGGATCTCCGCCGCCGGATCCGGGAACAACGTCGCGGATGTGCGGCTGTACGTCTGCAAGGTGGGTGTGGCCAGCTCCTGTGGCCTGATCAGGCCGGAGTAGCCGGTCAGTCGCAGGCCTCGGCGGTCTGGCGGTCGGGTTCGGCCGGCGCGGCCGCCGGGGCTCGGCCCGTACCGCGCTCGCCGAGCTCGCTGACCGCGACCAGGGTCAGCGTGACGGCCACCCCGCCCAGGATCGCCGTCGCCGGGGAGGCGATCGTCAGCAGCAGGCCCGACAGGACGGCGCTGAGGGCGTAACCGGCGCCGGCGGCCGCGTACATGACCGAGTAACCGGCGGCGTGTGCGCTCGGCGGGAGGGCCTCGCGCAGCCGCAGATTGCGGGTGATCAGGACGCCGGACTGGAAGAGGCCGGCCAGGGTCAGCGCCGCGGCGATGCCCGGCAGCGCGGGGACCAGCGCCATCACCGTCACGCATACGCAGACCGTGCAGATCAGCAGGCGCCCCTGGACGTGCGGCCGGCCGGGCCAGGTGCGCAGCCCGTAGACGAACGCCCCGATCGCGGACGCCGTGGCGAAGGCGGCGAGCAGCGGTCCCGACCAGCCGACGGCGGCGCCGCGCTGTTCGAGGAGGGCGGGCAGGACCAGTTCGGCGAGCGCGAGCAAGGTCATGGCGGCGCCGCCGGTCACGAAGGCCGGCCAGGCGGACAGGAGCGTACGGCGCATGGACTTGCCACCGCGGTCCGCGGCGTCCGCGTCCCAGCCCTTCGGCAGCACCCACAGCCCGGCGGCCGAGGCGAGCATCAGCCCGGCGGCCAGCAACTGCGGCGCGTACGCGGCGAGCTGCAGCGCGAAGGTCGCGGTGAGGGCCGGGGCGACGGCCCAGATGGCGGAGTTGAGCATGCTCTCGTAGCTGAAGCCGGTCGCCATCTGCCGCTCGGACAGCTGTGTCTGCAGCAGCATCCGCAGCCCGCCCGCGGCGGGCGCGGGCGCCGCCCCGGCGAGCGCCGCCAGCACCCCGAGCAGCACCGGATGCGCGCCCGGCAGCAGCCCGAGCCCGGCGAAGGCGGCGGCCCCGGCGGCCAGCCCGGCGGCGAGCTGCCACCGGGCCCGCTCCGGCTTGATCCGCGGCCCGAGCAGCGCGGCCCCGGCCACCTCGCCGATGACGTACACGGCGGCCAGCACCGCCCCGAGCCCGTACCCGCCGGGCCGCTCCCGCACCAGGAACACGACCGCGAGCGGCGCCATCGCCACCGGGACGCGGGCGGCGACGGCGACGAGTGACCAGGCCAGGACGGGGCGCGTGGCGAGCTCGCGGTACGAGGACATGGCGACGACCGTAAACGACGGTGGTCGGGCAGTTCACCTCGTTTGCGCTCAGGCGGCCGCCGCGGCCGATGCGAGGAAGGTGCGGACCGCTTCGGCGAAGCCGGCCGGTTCGTTCGCGTAGACGAAGTGGTCCGTCGCCAGCTCCGCGAGGCGGGTGCCGGGGCGGCGCCGCACCATCTCCGCGGCCTGCTCGTCCGGGAGGACGCCACCCTTGGTGCCGCGTACGAGGAGGGCCGGGCAGGTGGCGGCGGTCCAGTCGGACCAGTGGTCGCCGTGCACCTGCTCCTCGGAGTTGACGATGTCCTGCGGGTGGAAGGGCAGGCCCCAGGTGCCGTCGGGGTGCTCGTGGACCGCGGCGGCGAAGTGCGGGGCGAACGGGCCGAGGCGGTCCACGTACGCCTCCCGCGTGGGGGCGGTGCCGGCGGGCAGATTGAGCACGAACGCAAGCGGGTTGCTGCCGTCGAGGCCGAGCTCGGCGCAGCCCTCGGCGTTGACGAGCGCGGTGACGCGGGCGGGGTGGCGGGCGGCGAACTGGTAGGCGTTGATGGCGCCGAGCGAGTGCCCGAGGAGGGCTGCCGCACGGAGGCCGAGGTGGTCCATCAGAGCCTCGAGGTCGGCCGGATAGCCCTCGCGGCTGTAGTCGGCGGCTCGGTCGGAGGCGCCGTGGCCGCGCTGGTCGGGGGCTATGACGCGCCAGTCGGGTGCGAGACGTTCCGCCAGGTCGGCCTACGACATGCCCTCGGACATGTGGCCATGGAGGGCGATGAGCGGGCGGCCCGGGCCGCCGAAGTCCACGTAGGAGAGGGTGCGGCCGTCGATGGTGAGCGCGGAGCGCTTGCTGGTGTTCATGGCATGAGCATGGAGCAGATATATACGCCCGTACAAGACGTACGTATAAGACGCCCGTCCGGATGGTGTTTCAAGCGCGCCCGTACGCCTGGCGGCCGGCCTCCTCCAGCCGGGCGCGGGTCGCGTCGTCGCAGAGCGCGCCCGCCAGCCCGGCCGCGTAAGCCTGGGCCTCGGTGAGGCCAAGCCGGGCCGCCGCCGCGTGTTCCGCGTCGAGGTTCGTGTTGAACATCGCCGGATCGTCCGTGTTCACCGTGCAGCGGACCCCGGCGGCGAGCAGCTGGGGGAGGGGGTGGTCGGCGAGCGACTTCGTCACGCCGAGGCGGAGATTCGAGGTCAGGGCTACGTCCAGGACGACGCCCCTCGCGGCCAGCTCTGCCACCAGGCCGGGATCCTCCGCCGCGCGCACGCCGTGCCGCAGCCGGTGTGCGCCGAGCGCGAGGGCCTGGCGGACCGAATGCGGCCCCGCCGCCTCGCCCGCGTGCGGGACGTAACCGAGGCCGGCTTCACGGGCGATGGCTACGGCACGCTCATGGGGTGCGCTCGGGCGGACGCCCTCGGCCCCCGCGAGGCCGAAGCCGACCACCTCGCGTCCGGCGAACCGGCCCGCCGTACGCGCCGCCTCCTCGCCCGCCGCCACGTCGCAGCCGAGATAGATCTCGGGCGTCAGACCCACCGCCACCCCGAACCGCTCCCGGGCCTCCTCGGCCGCATCGCAGCAGGCGGCGAGGATACCGGCCCAGTCCGCGAGCCAAGGGGCCCAGCACAGGCAGGCTTCGAGGTAGACGGCGCCCTGCGCGGCGGCCTCGGCGACGTAGTCGAGCAGCACGTCGCGGTAGTCGGCGGGGGTGCGCAGGCAGGCGGCGGTCCGCTTCCAGACGCCGATGAACTCCACCAGATCGCGGAACTCGTAGAGCCGGGCGACGCCTTCCGCGGTGTCGGCGGGGAGCGCGAAGTCGTCGCGCCGGGCCAACTCCAGTAGCCGGTGCGGGCGCACCGTGCCTTCGAGGTGAACGTGCAGCTCGATGCGAGGGGGCATGGGCGCCAGCCTAGAGAGGCGGGCGGATCACGCCCGTAGGAAGCTCAGGGGCGCGTGGAGATCGGCGGGGCTGCGGTAGTGCACGCCGGTCATGCCGAGCGCGGCGGCGGCGTCGATATTCTCCATACGGTCGTCCACGAACAGGCACCGCTCCGGGGGTGTGCCGGCCGCGGTAGTGGCGATCTCGTAGATCCTCGGGTCCGGTTTGGCCACGCCCACCCGGGCGCTGTTGACGACGTGGTCGGCGAGGTCGGTCAGGCCCAGCTCGGCCAGCTCGGCGTCGAGTTCGACGGTCGCGTTGGTCACCAGCACGAGCGGCATCCGCGCACGGACCTGGCGGAGCAGCGCCACGACCGCCGCGTCCGCCGTGAAGGGCGCCTGCGCGAGGGCGAGTCCGAGCTCGCGCGCCTGCGCCTGCGGCACCCGCGCGGCCAGCCCGGCGGCGATGGCATCGACCCACTCCCGCTTCGTGATCTCCCCGCACAGCAGCGGCAGATCCACCTCAGGCGCGAACGCCAGCGCCGCGGTCGTGCCCTCTTCAAGCCCGGCCTGCCGCTCCAGAGCGGCCACGTGGGTGGAGTCGTAGAAGCGGATCACATTGTCGATGTCGCACAGTACGGCGTCGAACACGCCCTGCCTCCTTATATCGACTGCTGCGAACTGCGGGCCCGCGCCCGCAGGATGGTGATCGTGCGCTGGCACCAGTCGCGGTTGCCCCGCTCGAAGGCGAGCCCGCGCAGGCACGTCAGATACGGGCCGATGGGGTCGCCGCCGCGCAGGAACTCGTCCTCCGTGCGCTCCCCGCGCATATTGCGCAGCAGCTTGTCGAAGAGGTCGAGCTTGCCCTGGGCGAAGGCGGCGCGTTCGGAGAGCTGCGCGATCAGGGCCTCGGTGTCGACGTGGTCGGCGGCCTGGACCTTGACGAGGAGGTCGTCGCGGATGAAGGCGGGCTTCGCGGCGGCGGCGGTGAAGTCCGCGAGCTCGGTGAGCCCGGCGTCGGTCACCTGGAACAGGCGCTTATTGGGCCGGGACTCCTGGACCACCTCGCGGCCGGCGATGAGCCCGTCCTTCTCGAGGCGGGTCAGCTCGGCGTAGAGCTGCTGCGGCTGGGCGTGCCAGAAGTTCGCCACCCCGAGGTCGAACGACTTGGTGAGCTGGTATCCGCTCAGCTCGCCGCCGAGCAGCGCCGCGAGCACGGCGTGCCGTAGCGCCATCGGACTGCCTCCTTCGTGGCCATTCCAGTGGACCGGTCGCCCATGATACTCATGAATCTGACTAGTCAATTTTATGAGTAAGGAGAGTGAGGGCACCATGACCGCTGCCGACCGCTTCCGTGACGCCGTCGACCGCCGGGACATCGCGGCGCTGGACGAGCTGTTCACCGACGACGTCCGCTTCTACAGCCCGGTGAAGTTCGTCCCGTTCGAGGGCAAGCCGATGGTGCTGGGGCTCTTCGGGGTGCTGCTGCGCACCTTCGAGGACTTCCGGTACGTCGGCCAGTACGACGGCACCGCGGAGACCAGTGCGGACGGGACGTCCGCGCCGTCGGAGGTGCTGCTCTTCCGCGCGACGGTGGGCGGGAAGGAGATCCACGGGATCGATCTGCTGCACTTCGCCGAGGACGGGCGGATCAAGGAATTCACGGTCATGGTGCGTCCGCAGTCGGCCGTGCACGCGCTCGGCGAGGCCGTGCTCGCCGGGCTGGTCGCGGACGGGCTGGCGCCGGCGTCGGCGGCAGGTCAGTAGGGCGCGGGACCGGCCGGACTACTGACGAAAGTGGTGGTGGGCTTCGTACGTTCGCCAGTGCCTGGCGCCCCGGTGCGGTTCCTAGGCTCCCGGACATGATCAGTAACCGCATTTCGCGTACGGGCGCCGCAGCGCTGGTGGCCCTCGCCGTCCTCGGCCCGGCAGTTGCCGCCTGCGACGACGGCTCGTCGTCCCGTAAAGCCGCAGCTTCTGCGGAGCAGGAAGCCGGGCTCTCGCTGCCGCGCCCCGCGGGGCCGCAGGCGATCGGCGAGGACACCCTCCACCTCGTCGACAAGAGCCGCCGGGATCTCTGGGCGCCCGGGGGAGGGGCTCGGGAGCTGATGGTGTCGGTCTTCTACCCGGCCGCCGGGGGCAAGGGCCGGTCGGGCGACCGGGCACCGTACATGTCGGCGAAGGAATCCGCGCTGCTGCTGAAGGCGCAGAAGCTGGACGAGAAGTTCGGCGCCGAGCGGCTGGCCTCCGTCCGTACGAACGCCGTCGCCGGCGCTCGCCCCGACAAGGGCAAGCACCCGCTTGTCGTGCTCTCCCCGGGCTTCACGCTGCACCGGGCCACGCAGACCGGGCTGGCGGAGGAGTTGGCCTCGCGGGGTTACGTCGTGGCGCTGGTGGATCACGCCTATGAGTCGTTCGGAACCGAATTCCCCGGCAAGGGGGACTCGCCGCGCATGCGCACCTGCATCGCCTGCGAGAAGGTCGAGCAGGCGCCGAGCGGAGGCTCGGGGGAGAACAAGATGCTGGCCAAGGCGGCGCGGAACCGGGCGGCGGATCTTTCGTTCGTCGTGGACGAGTTGACCGGCCGGAAGTCCGACTACGCGCCACTCATCGATCCCCGCCGGATCGGCGCCGCCGGTCACTCGCTCGGGGGCAACGCGGCGGCGGTGGCGGCGGGCACCGACCACCGCATCCGCGCGGCGGCCAACATGGACGGCACGTTCTTCGCCCCGCTCCCGACCGCCGCCTCCGGCCGCCCGCTCCTCATGCTCGGTACGGCCAAGGGCCACAACCCCCGCGCGAAGGACGTCACCTGGCCCCGCGAATGGCAGCGCCACGACGGCTGGAAGCGCTGGCTCACGGTCGCCGACTCCGGCCACTTCACCTTCACCGACTTCCCGGTCCTCGGCGGCCAGGTCGGCATGACCGACCCCGCGGCGCCGCTCTCGGGCGAGCGCTCGGGCCAGATCACGCGGGGCTACGCGGCCGCCTTCTTCGACCATCACCTCCGCGGCCGGCCCGCCCCGCTCCTGGAGGGCCCGACGAAGGCCAACCCGGAAGTCACCTTCCACAACCCCCAGCGATGACGTCAGGTGAGGGCGCCGCGGAGCGCGGCGACGACAAAGCCCGCCGCGGAGCCCAGCAGGAGCAGCGCCAGCACGCCCCAGCCCGCGGGGATCGACCACATCGGCCAGTCGGCTGCTACCTGCACCCACAGGGTCACGATGGCGGCGGCGCCGATCCCGAGGGCGTGCCACCGCACGGCGGCCGCGGCCACGACGTGCCGCCGGCTGCGGCACCCGAGCACCCCCCACAGGCCGCCGGCGAAGGCCATCACACCGAACGAAACGCAGCCGATCGCCCCGGCGAGCCGGTCCTCCGGCCATCCCACGGGCCCGTCGGAGGTGGGCTGCCGCCGCCCGCCGGTGTCCCGGACCTCGACGACATCCCCGTACCAGATCAGACCGGTGACCTGTGGGCAACACCAGCTCCGCCTCCGGCGGCTTTGCCCTCTCGCCGCGGTGCAGGGCGGCCTTGCGGACGGTGAAGTCCTGGTCCCACAGGCAGCCCGAAACCTTGACCGGCACGGAAGCACAGCCCGGCGCGGCCCGGAATTCCCGCTCCCGCTCGAGCGCCCCGCGAACCTGACCGGCCATCGCCAACCCGAGCCCGGCCACGAGGAGGGAGACCAGCATCCATAGTCCCGCTCTCACGCCCGGCTTCCACGCCGCTTCAGCCATCCTTCCTCCCCCCACGTCCCGTATTCGAGGGGGCTCAGCATTCACCAGCAGAAGCAGGCAGGTAACGCGCACGGCGGGCAGCTGACCCGGCCCCACGTTGCCGACTCCGGGCAACTGCCGTCAGCCGCCCCGCGGGCACAGGGCGTCGCCGGTCAGGGTCCGTGCGTAGACGACCCGGCGGCCCTCGCGGCGGCGGGTGACGAGGCCGGCTTGGCGCAGGACGGACAGGTGGTCGCTGATACCGCCGGCGCTGATGTGCAGGCGGACCGCGAGGTCGAGGGTGGCGGACGGGCGGTCCAGTTCCCGCAGGATCCGGGCCCGGCGGCTGCCGATCAGCGATGCCAGGGCGCCGTCATCCGGCTGCGGCGGCTCCCAGAGGTCGCCGATGCCCGCCGGCGGATAGACCAGAGCCGGGTCCCAGGGCGCATCGGTCCGCGGCCAGACCTGCGGCCACGTGAAGGCTGACGGGATGAGCAGCAGGCCGCGGCCGGCGAGCTCGACGTCGGCCGCGGACTTGGTCGTCGGGCGGACGGTCAGGCAGCCGGTCTCCCAGCTCACCGACGGATGGAGGTCGGCGAAGGCGGCCCGGGACCCTACGCTCGCCAGGCGACGGGCCCGCGCAGCGATTTCCGACTCGAGGAAGGCCGAGATCGCGGGCCACCTCGGCGCCAGGCCCGTGTCCCACAGCGCCCGCATCTGTCCCACCAACTCGCCCAGCACCCACGCGGGTTCGTCGACGAACGGCCGCGCTGCCGCGGGCAGGTGGGACGGATAGCGCCGCACGATCTCCGCGACCACCCGCTCCGGCGGCGTTCGGGCCACGCGTCCCAGCTCGGCCTCGATGGTCGGATGCGGCTCTCGCGGCGGCGGGCTGATGAAGACGGGCCAGTACGGACCACCGAAGGGCGCCGCGGCGTCGAGCAGTGACAGGTCGAGACCGCTCACCCGCGGCGCCGCCCACTCCACCCAGCTCCGGTGCACGACGGACCGCTCCGGCCGCCGCAGCACGTAGAAGGCGCCGAGGAGCTCCATGAGCGGCGCGATCGCGAACCGGGTCCGCAACAGGTCGTCCTGACCGAACCGGAAGCGAATCACGGATTCAGCCTAGGCCGAATCTCTGGGACCGCCGGAGCCCCCGGAGTACAAACGGTGCGTGCGGACGAGGGCCGAATCCCACCACCAAGGGGCGAACATGAGCAAAGTCATCTCGGGAATCTCGATGTCGCTGGACGGGTTCGTCACCGGACCTGACGTCACCCGCGAGCGTCAACTCGGGCAGGGCGGCGAGGTCTTGCACCAGTGGCTGTCCGAGCCGGATCCGCGCGACGCGGAACTGCTGGCCGGGATGGCCGCGGGTGTGGGCGCGATCCTGATGGGCCGGCGGTCGTACGACCTGGCAGAAGGGGACGGAGGGTGGGCCGACGGGGGCCCGGCCGGCGACGCGCCCTGCTTCGTTCTCACCCACAAGCCCCCGGCGCCGGAGACGGTACGGGCGCCGCATGTCTTCACCTTTGTCACCGACGGCATCCACAGCGCCGTGAAGCAGGCGAAGGCGGCGGCGGGAGGCAAGACGGTCGGCGTGCATGGCGCGAGCGCCGCTCAACAGTGCCTCGCCGCCGGCCTGATGGAGGAGATCCAGATCCATCTCGCCCCGGTCCTGCTCGGCGGCGGCACCCGGCTGTTCGAGCATCTGGGCGGCGGCCCGGTCCGGCTCCGGCGGACCCAGGTGGTCGACACCCCGAACGTCACCCACCTCCGGTTCGAGGTGATCCGCTGAGCGCCCACGATTCACCCGGATGGGTGCTGCGGGGATAATCGAACACGTGCTTGAATGACCTGCATGGCGCACAGCTTTCCCGAGGACCTGGTAGTGGCACAGCGTGACTGGTATGCGGTGTATGAGGAGCTGGCGGAGCGCGACGACGCGGCGGCGCAAACGACCGTGCTGCGGCGGCGGTTGCAGCGGCTGAGCATTCGGGTGTCCACACATCCGTACTGGACGACGATCCCCGGGCGGGCCCCCGCGGCGCGGATGGAGCTGCGGGAGCTGGCCCGTGGGGCTACTCCTTGACCGCGCCCGTGAGCATGCCCTCGATGAAGCGGCGCTGCAGCGCCACGTACACGATCACGACCGGGAGGGCGATCAGCACCGACGCGGCGGCGAGCAGCGAGGTTTCCGAGGCGTGCTGGCCCTGGAAGAAGGCGAGGCCGAGGGGGACGGTGCGCAGGCCCTCCTCGCTCACCATGACCAGGGCCATGAGGAATTCGTTCCAGGTCCACATGAAGGTGATCACGATCATCGTCGTGATCGCCGGGCGGCCCATCGGGACCAGGACCCGCCACAGCGTGGTCCAGGTGGACGCGCCGTCCATGCGCGCCGCCTCGATCACCGAGCGGGCGCTGCCCCGGAAATACGCGCGCATCCAGAAGACGCCGAAGGCGAGCGACTGCGCGGTCTGCGGGAGGATCAACGCCCAGTATGTGTCGGTGAGTTCGACGTAGCGCAGGTCGAAGTAGAGCGGGACGACCAGGGCCTCCTGGGGGAGGGTGAGGCCGATGACGAAGAGGTAGAAAAGCGGGGTGGCGAAGGGGAAGTCCATCACGCCGAAGGCGTAGCCCGCGAGCGTCGCCAGCAGCGCCGTGGCCAGCACCACCACCGCCGCGACCAGCACCGAATTGCCGAGATACGTGCCGAAGTGGCCGCGGGTCCAGGCGTCGGCGAAGTTGCTCCAGTGCAGCCCGCCCTCGGGCAGGGAGAAGCCCGTGCCCAGCGCGCCCTGCTTGCCGAAGGCCGTCGACAGAATGCCGAGCACCGGCGTGAGGGAGATGACGGCGAACAGCGTCAGGATCGCGTAGCCGGTGGTGCGTTCGGTGCGGGAGATCATGAGCGGCGCCCTTCGACGAGCCGGGAGACCGTCACGGTCAGGACGAAGATGACCACCGTCAGCGCCACGCCCACCGCCGCCGCCGAGCCGACCTGATTGGTCTCGAAGGCCCGGTGGTAGACCTCGTAGGCCGGTACGGACGTCGCGTTGCCGGGTCCGCCGCTGGTGGTGATGTAGATCAGGTCGAAGTTGCGCAGGCCCGCCACGATCGTCAGCGTCAAGGCGACGGCGATCTCGGCCCGTAGCCCCGGCAGCGTCACGGTGAAGAACTCCCGCACCGCGCCCGCCCCGTCGATCCGCGCCGCCTCGTACAGCTCCCGCGGAATGCGCTGCGCGCCGGCGAGGAAGAGCACCATGCACAGACCGGTCTCCACCCACGTGCCGACGACGCCGACCGCGGGCAGCGCCCAGTTCTCGTCGCCCAGCCAGGCGCGGGAGAGGGAGTCCAGGCCGACCAGGTTCAGGACGTCGTTCAGCATCCCGTCCGGGGCCAGGATGGAGCGCCAGGTGACGCCCACCACGACCATCGCCAGCACCTGCGGCAGGAAGAGCACCGTCCGGAAGAACGTCATCCCGCGCACCCGGAAGCGCGACATCACCGCGGCCAGCAGCAGCCCGATCGCGACCGGCAGCGCCGCGTAGAAGATCAGCAGCACCAGAGCGTGCACGAACGGCGCGCGCAGCGCCGGGTCGGTGAAGAGGTCGCCGTAGTTGTCCAGCCCCGCCCAGGTGGCCGCGTTCAGGCCGTCCCAGTGCAGCAGCGACAGCCAGACCGACTGGCCGAAGGGGTAGAGCAGGAAGGCTGCGTACACCGCCAGCGCCGGGAGGATGTACAGGTATCCGATCGCCCGTGGCTCACCCGGGGCGCGGCGCGACGACCGCAGGGGAGACTTCATCGCTTGCCTGCCCGCTGCTTCTTCATGAAGGCCCCGTAGTCCTTCTGCAGCGCCGCCGCGAAGTCACCGGGGGAGAGGTCGCCGGAGATCAGCTTCTGCAGCGACTGCGACGTCGTGTCGTAGAAGGTCGGCGTGGCGTAATCCAGATACGGGACCAGGCCATCGGCGGCGTTCAGGCGCTTCCACCCGGCGACCATCTGGCCCTCGGTCGACTCCGGGTCGAGCCGCGCCGCCGCCTTGCCCGGCACCGCGGGCAGCACGCCGTGCTTGGTCATGACGTCCGCCGCGTGCTCGGAGGTGATGAAGTCCAGGTACGCGGCGGCGACCTCGGGGTGCTTCGAGCGCGAGGTGACCGACCAGGACAGGCCCTGGCCGCCGGTGGTGACCGGGGCGCCGCCGGACTTGGCGGGCGGCGGCGGGATCAGGCCGAGCTTGTCGCCCATCGGCTTCTTCAGGTCGGCCTGCAGCCAGGTGCCGGAGATCAGGTACGCGCCCTGGCCGTCGGCGAACTTCTTCCACGCGTCGTCGTAGCCGAGGCCGTTGGCGCCCTTGGGGAGATAGCCGCGCTTCGCCCAGTCGGCGAGGGTGGCCGCGGCCTCCTCGGTGTGGTCGTTCGCGAAGCCTGAGCCGCGGCCGAGCACGGTGTCGCGGGTGTCCTCGGCGCCGAGCTGGTCCTGCAGCACGCCGAAGGTGTGGATGGCGGGGTACTTGTCGAGGTTGCCGAACTGCACCGGCAGCTCGCCGCGCTTCTTCAGCGTCGCGAGCGAGTCGGTGAAGTCCTGCCAGGTCTCGGGCGGCTCGAGGCCCGCCTTGTCCAGGACATCCTTGTTGTAGTAGATGCCGACGAACTCGCCCGTCTGCGAGATCCCGTACAGCCGCCCGGTGCCGAAGAACTTGCCGTCGGCGGAGACCCGGTTGAGGTTGAGCAGCGTGTTCGGGTAGCGGGTGTTCCAGTCGTAGATGCCCGCGTAGTTGTCGAGCGGGGTGAGCAGGCCGGCCTGGACGAACGCGACCATGTCCGGATAGCCCTGGTTCGCCTGCACCACATCGGGCGGGTTGTTGCCCGATATCGCCAGCTTCAGCGTCGTCTTCAGGTCGGAGAAGCTGCGCGCCACCCGCTTGATCCGGACATTGGGGTACTTCTTCTCGAACTCCCGGTTCAGCTCCTCCAGCTCACCGTTCGTACCGCCGCGGACCTCCTGGTCCCACACCGTCAGCGTCACGTTCCCGGCGTCCGCCGGATCCGGTACGGCGGTGGCGCCGCCGCTCGCGCCCTTGCCGGCCAGGGAGCCGTCGGTGCCGGGCACACACCCGGCGGCGAGCAGCGCGAGCCCGGCCGCGAGCGCGACGGGCAGCACGCGCGTACGGCCGGACCGACGGCGGCGGTGCATGCCGGTACACGGAAGTCCCATTGGGGGTCTCCTTCGAGGGATCAGATCACCGGTCGCGGAAGCCGATCGTCGGCACCGCGCGCGGCCGCGTGCTCGGGCAGCCGCCCAGCTCGGCGGGCAGCAGGTCGTTGAGGAAGGCGTACCGCTTCGCCAGGTCGCCGCCGCGCGCCCGGGCCGCGGTCCACCACGCGGCGACCTCCGTCCAGCCCGGCGCGGCGAGCGAGCCGCCGAAGTGCTCGACGGACAGCGCCGCCGTGAGATTGGCGAACGCGAGCCGGTCGGCGAGCGGCCAGCCGGCGAGGGTGCCGGTCATGAAGCCCGCGACGAAGACATCCCCCGCGCCCGTCGGATCCAGCGGCTCCACCGCGACCCCGGGCACCGACGCGTATTCGCCGGTGGCGGCGTCCACCGCCACCGCCCCGTCCGGGCCCTTGGTGACGACGGCGAGCGGCACCAGCTCCGCGAGCTTGCGCACCGCCGCCTCGGGGGAGTCGGTGCGGGTGTAGTGCTGCGCCTCGGTCGCGTTGGGCAGGAAGGCGTGGCAGTGCTCGAGGTCGAGCAGCGCGGCGGGATCCCAGCGGCCGCTGTCGTCCCAGCCGACATCCGCGAAGATCTTGCTGCCTTGCTGGGCGGCGTTACGGATCCAGTCCTGCGCGCGCCCCGGCTCCAGAGACGCGACGCCCGCGCGCGAGCGCGGCAGCACGCAGTCCGCGGGCGCGGGCGGCGCCGGGTGCTCGTGCGTGACCATGGTGCGCTCGCCCTCGTACGCCATCGACACCGTCACCGGCGAGTGCCAGCCGGCCACCCGCTGCGTGGGGGTGAGGTCGACACCCTCGTGCTCGGCGAGGGTCTCCTGGCAGTAGTCGCCGTACAGATCGGCGCCGAAGGTGGTGGCAAGCGTCGTGCGCAGGCCGAGGCGGGCGAGGGCGGTGGCCATGTTGGCGATGCCGCCGGGGCTCAGGCCCATGCCACGGGCCCAGTTCTCGGTGCCCCGGATCGGGGCGTGGTCCATGCCGGTGAAGATGATGTCCAGGAAGACGGTGCCGGTGAGATAGACGTCGAAGTCCGGGTCCCCGGACGCGCGTATGTCCGCCAGCGGATCCAGGGTGTCGGCGACCGCCGAAGAAGTGCCCACCGTTGCGCCCTTCCATGTCTGGTCATGCTGTCAATGCGAATGGCTGACCGATACCTTGCACCCAGCCGGGCCTGAATGCAAGAGGTCAGTCACACTCGCGCACAGTCGCTCATGTGCAGTAGATTGCGGGCATGTTGCGTGAGGCCCGCCACGAGAAGCTGCTGGACATCCTCGGCGAGGAAGGGGTGCTGCCCATACGGGAGATCGCCCGCCGGCTGAGCATCAGCGAGGCCACCGCCCGCCGCGATCTGACCGAACTGGGCGAGGCGGGCAGACTCACCCGGGTCTACGGCGGCGCGGTCGCCGCCCGTCCCGGGCACGAGCGCCCCTTCGCGGAATCCGCCGTCGACGACCTCCCGCACAAGCAGGCCATCGCCGCCCGCGCCGCCGAACTGGTCGCCGACGACGACGTCCTGCTCCTCGACATCGGCACCACCACCCTGGAGCTCGCCCGCCTCCTCCACGACCGCCCGGTCACGGTGGTGACCAGCAGCCTCGCCGTCTACGACGAGCTCCGCGACGACGATGCCGTCCGGCTGATCCTGCTGGGTGGCGAGGTACGCCGTAACTACCTCTCCCTGGTCGGCTTCCTCACCGAATCCAACCTCCGCGAACTCCGCGTCGGCCGCGCCTTCCTCGGCGCCAGCGGGGTACTCCCCGACGGCAGCATTCTCGACAGCACCCACGTCGAGGTCCCGGTCAAGCGCGCGATGATCGCGGCCGCCCGGCAGACGGTGCTGCTGGTGGACGCGGCCAAATTCCCCGGCGATACGGGCCTGGCCCGGGTCTGCGGCCCGGAGAGCATCCACACCCTGATCACGAACCACACGTCGGACGCGACGACCCTCGCCACCCTGCGCGAGGCCGGCACGGAGGTAGTAACCGTATGAGGCTCACCCTGCTCGGCGGCGGCGGATTCCGCGTCCCGCTCGTCTACCGCGCGCTGCTCGACGACCGCGGCGACGACGCGGGCCGGATCACCGAGCTGGTGCTCTACGACACGGACCGGGCCCGCCTCGACGCCATCACCGCGGTCCTCACCCAGCAGGCCGCGGGCCGCGACCGGGCACCCGCCGTACGCGCGACGACCGACCTCGACGAGGCGCTCCGCGGCGCCGACTTCGTCTTCTCCGCCATCCGCGTCGGCGGCCTCGAGGGCCGCAGCCGCGACGAGCGCACGGCGCTGGCGGAGGGCGTCCTCGGCCAGGAGACCGTCGGCGCGGGCGGGGTGCTGTACGGGCTGCGTACGATCCCGGTCGCGCTGCACATCGCCGAACGGGTGGCGGCCGTGGCCCCCGACGCCTGGGTCATCAACTTCACCAACCCCGCCGGCATGGTCACCGAGGCCATGCAGCGCGTCCTCGGCGACCGCGTCATCGGCATCTGCGACTCCCCGGTCGGCCTCGGCCGCCGCGCCGCCCGCGCGCTGGGCGCCGACCCGGACCGGGCCCGCTACGACTACGTCGGCCTCAACCACCTCGGCTGGCTGCGCGCGGTGACCGTGGACGGCCGCGACCGCCTCCCCGAACTCCTCGCCGACCCCGGCCGCCTGGAGTCCTTCGAGGAGGGCAAGCTCTTCGGCGCCCGCTGGCTGCAGGCCCTCGGCGCGCTCCCCAACGAATACCTGCACTACTACTACTTCAACCGCGAGGCGGTCACGGCGCTACGCGAAGCCCCCGCCACCCGCGGCGAGTTCCTCCGCGACCAGCAGTCGGCCTTCTACGCCGAAGCCGCCGCGCACCCCGATGACGCGTACACCGCCTGGGACCGCACCCGCCTCGAGCGCGAGGCCACGTACATGGCGGAAAGCCGCGCCAGCACCGGCGGCTGGGAGCGCGACACGTGCGATCTGGACGGCGGCGGCTACGACCGCGTCGCCCTGGCCCTGATGCGCGCCATCGCCCGCAACGAACGCACCACCCTGATCCTCAACGTCCGCAACCGCACCACCGTCGCCGGCCTCGACACCGACGCCGTCATCGAGGTCCCCTGCCTGGTCGACGCGGGCGGCGCGGCCCCGCTCGCCGCCGACCCCCTGGCCCCGGACCAGCTGGGCCTGATGCTGTCGCTGAAGGCCGTCGAGCGGGCCGCGATCGAGGCGGCGACGACGGGCGACGCGAACGCGGCCCTGCGCGCGGTGGCCCTGCATCCGCTGGTCGATTCCGTGAACGCGGCGGAACGGATCCTGCAGCGCGCCGGGACCTGAGCTCAGCGCGCCGCGGCGGGCTGCTTGATGCTCTCGTAGATACGGGCGAAGCCTTCCGCGCCGTGTCCGGCGTCGATCTGCCGCTGGATCAGCCGCTGCACCATGGCCACCGCCTCGGTGCCGATGCCCTGCCCGGCGCTGGCCGCCAACATGTCGTCGAGGCTGGAGAATTCGAGGCTCTGCTGCCCCGGCACGGTGTAGTCACCGCCGTCGACGACCTCGGCGAATCCGGCGAACGCGCCGGTCATGGCGGTCAGCCACGGCGCGGCCCGCCGCGCGAATTCCCCGGCCGTCACCCCGGCCGGCGCGACCATGGCGGCGCCGTGCAGGAAGCCGGCGAACATGACGTACATGCCGGCGAGCAGCGCCAGGTCGTACAGCGAAGCCAGCCCCGCGTCCTCGCCGAAATAGGTGCTCTCGCCCCACAGGTCGAGCAGCGGCCGGCTGCGCTCGAAGACGTCGGCGGACCCGCTGTAGAGGATCGAGGACCCCGGCTGCCCGATCATCTCCGGTACGGCCATGATGCCGCCGTCCAGATACGCGACGCCCTCCCGGGCGGCCCACTCGGCCAGCTCCCGCGAGTGCTCCGGCTGGGTGGTGGTGACGTTGATCAGGGTCCGCCCGGCCAACTCACCGGCGACCGGGTCGAGTACGTCATGGACCGAGTCGTGATCGAGCAGGCAGACGACGATCACGTCGCTGGCCCGGACCGCGCCGTACGGGGTGGACGCCGCCGAGGCGCCCTCCGCAACGAGGCTCTGCGCCTTGCTTGCCGAGCGGTTCCACACGGTCGTCGGATGCCCGGCCTTCACCAGAGCGCGGGCGAGCGCGGCGCCCATGGCGCCGAGGCCCAGGACCGTAACAGCGGTGTTGTGGGAAGAAGTAGTCATGCGTCGATCTTCCGCACCACCGCCGAAGGCAACAAGTACGGACTAATTAGTGGGGTACTTGCCGTCTGGTAAGCGGCTAGCCGGCGGCCGGCGCCTGCCTGCCGCTCTCCACCGCGCCCGGGAAGCTCAGCGTCCGGTACACCGACACGCTCCCCGCCAGCTCAGCGCACGCCTGCGCCGCCGCGGCCGCCCGCGCCGCGTGATCCGGGTCCGCCGTGTCCAGCAGCAGCCCGAGCGTCGTCCCGCTGTGCCCCACTGCGACTCCGAGCCCGCCCACCTCGCGGCAGACGGCGCGCAGTTGCGCCAGTGAGCGCTTCGGCCGCAGCACCTGGTTCATCAGCGCGCTCTGCGTCGCCACCGCCCCGACCTCGGCCAGGTCACCCCGCAGTACGGCCACGGTGAGCCGCTCCAGCAGCCGCGCATACGTCTCCCGGTCCCGCGAACCGAACGGCTTCGGCTGCCGGTTGAAGGCGACCGTGTCCACCGTCCCGCCCTCGTCCACGCCGACCACGGTCATCGTGGGCAGCGCCCCGAGCACCGACCGCAGCCGCACGCTGCGGTGGTGATACGCCACCACGGCCGGGTAGAGCACCCCGTCGGTCGGCTCGATCCGGGCCAGATAGCGCTCGATCCGGCGCGCGGACAGCCGCAGCCCGAGCCCGCCGCCGACCGCCCGTGCCGTCGCCACCAGATCCGCCGACGAGCTCGCCAGCCCCTTCCCCTCCGGAATCACCGAATCCACGGTCAGCAGCCCACCGCCCGTGAAGCCCGCGTCGGCCGCGATCATCCGGGCCAGCCGCAGCGCCTTCGTCTTGCGCGCCGGCCGCACCACGAGCTCCGCCGTGTCCGGTTCCGCACGAAACGCGGCCATCGTCCACCGCGCCACCGGCAGGGTCACGAGGAAGTCCCCGTCCTCCTCCGGCAGCACGCCCTGCAGCAGCTCGCCGAAGGTCCCGAACGCCGTCCCCAGCCCCAGCCTCATCTCCATGCCGAGCACCTTACGCACCCGAGATGCAGTTGACAATCATTTCCAATAGAGACAGTATCCCGGCCCATGGGGTTGCACGAACACATAGCCGAGGCCGTCAAGAGCCCGGATCTCATAGCCGTCGGGCCGCGCACGGCCTGTCTGCGCTTCGAGTCGATGAAGATCTACTCCGCGCTCGGCGCGGTCCGGTATCTGCTGGAGACGGGGGAGGTGGCGCCGGGGGACACGGTCATCGACAGCTCCAGCGGCATCTACGCGCAGGCTCTCGCCCTCGCCTGCCACCGCTACGGCCTGAAGTGCCACATCGTCGGCTCCACGACGGTCGACCGCACGCTGCGCCTCCAACTGGAGCTGCTCGGCGCCACCTTGGAGCAGGTCGAGCCGTCGCAGAACCTGCGCCTCGACCAGGAGCTGCGGGTCCGGCGGATACGCGAGATCCTCGCCGCCAATCCGGCGTATCACTGGATGCGGCAGTACCACGACGCGATCCACTACTACGGCTACCGCGAGGTCGCCGAGCACATCGGAAAGCACCTGCCCACCGGGCCGCTGACGCTCATCGGCGGCGTCGGCTCGGGCGCGTCCACCGGGGCGCTCGCCACCTACCTGCGGGCGGCGGGACGGGATGTCCGGCTCGCGGGGGTGCAGCCCTTCGGCAGCGTGACGTTCGGGAGCGAGCGGGTCACCGACCCGGACATGATCATCGCAGGGATCGGCAGCGCGATCCCGTTCGAGAACGTCCGGCACGGCCTCTACGACCGCGTGCACTGGATCAACTTCGACACCGCCCTGAGCGGCGCGGTCGCGCTGCTGCGCGACACCGGCATCTTCGCGGGCCTCTCCAGCGGCGCGGCCTACCTCGCCGCCGGTTACGAGCGCCGGCACGACCTCGACCACAGGACGCACCTCTTCATCGCCCCCGACACCGGCCACCGCTACGTCGAGGGCGTCTACGCCCGGCACACCGACGCCGCGGACCCCGCCTCCCTCGCCCCATACGAAATCGCCGCGCTGGACGAGCTGCGGTCCCCCTGGTGCGCCATCGACTGGCCGCCCCGCGAACGACCCTGATCAGCAACGGAACACGAAAGAAGCCGAGATGACCCTCCCGACGCCGCGCAACGTGGCGGAACTGACCGATGCCGTGCTCGCCGGCGGCTACGGCCCCGCGCCGGGCGAGCTGACCGTCACCAGCACCTTCTGGCTGCACCACACCACCCGGCTGGCCGGCGGCCCGGTGACGTACCACAACCACTATCTGCTGATGCGCCTCGGCGCCGCCTTCGGTGCCTGCGCCTTCGAGGCGGGGGAGGTGCCGCCGGCGGTGTGTGCCGAGGGCTCCGGAGTCGGCATCGACAAGCTGCTGCGGCACGAGTCGGCGCCGGTGCGGATCGCGGCGCTGGACGCCTATCTCGCTCACGTCCGCCCGCACCGCGGCAGCGCGGAGGCCGTCCCGCTGCCCGCCGGGACGCCGGAGATACGGGCCCGGGCCCGGGACGCGGCCATCGCCGGACTGCTCGACGTCGCACCCGGCGCGAAGGTGGTGCTGATCGGCGTCGTCAATCCGCTGGTCGCCGCGATACGGCAGCGCGGTGCCGAGTGCCTGCCGTGCGACCTCAACCTCCGCGCCACCCAGTGGGGGGACGTCGTCACCGACGACATGACCGACGTGCTCGCGCGCGCCGACGCCGTCGTCGCCACCGGCATGACGCTCGGGAACGGCACCTTCGATCTGATCCTCGAGAGCTGCCGGCAGCGCGGCGTGCCCTTCATCGTCTACGCGCAGAGCGGCAGCGCCGTCGCACGGGCCTTTCTCGGGGCGGGAGTTACCGCGCTGAGCGCGGAGCCGTTCCCGTTCTCGCAGTTCAGCGCCGAGCCGACCGACCTCTTCCGGTACCGGGAGGGGGCGTGAGCCAGACCAAGGCGCGGGCGGAGGCGCTGCCCGGGGACCTGCGCATGATGCGTGAACTGTGGCCGCTGCTCCTCGCGTCGGCGGTCGGCCTGGTGCCGTTCACGATCTTCAGTACGTATCTGGTGCCGATCGCCCGCGCGGCGGACACCGGCGTTGCCGCCATGGGCGGGCTGCGCGGGCTCGGCGGGCTCGCCGCGCTCGCCGTCGGCACCGCGCTGGCGCCGCTGATCGACCGGGTGCCGCGGCGGTGGGCCGCGGCCGGCGGGCTGGCCGTGCTGGCCGCTGCGGCCGGGCTCGGGGCGAGCGGTGACTACGTGCTGCTCGCCGCCTTCTGCCTGCTGACCGGCGCCGGCACTGCCGTGCTCAACCCGGCGCTCACCGCGGCCGCCGCGGACCGGTACGGGGAGGGCAAGGCGGCCGGTCGGGCGGCGACGCTGGTCACCGCGACGCAGTCGATGACCGCGATGCTCGCCGCGCCGGTGATCGCGCTGCCCGCGCTGGTGTGGGGCTGGCGCGGGGACATGGTCGCCGTCGCGCTGGTCGCGCTGCTGCTGGCCGCCGTGCTCGTCGCACCGGGCCGCGGGCCCGAGGCCGGGCCGGGGGAGCGGGTCGGCTATCTGGCGTCCTTCAAGGCCCTCGCCGCCCTGCGCGGCGTGCCGGAGCTGCTGCTCATCGCCTTCCTGCGGACCGCCGTCTTCATGGGCTATCTCGCCTATCTCGCCGCCTACTACGACGACCGCTTCGGCCTCGGCCCCGGCATGTTCTCCCTGGTGTGGACGCTCAGCGGCGCCTCCTTCTTCGTCAGCAACCTGCTCACCGGGCGGCTCGCCAACGCGGACGCGCCGCGGCTGCCGACGGAACGGCTGCTGGCCGCCGGGCTGTTGGGCGCGCTGGTCACCGCCACCGGATTCTGGTTCACACACTGGCTGCCGCTCGCGCTGCTCTTCACCTCCCTGCACGCGGCGAGTCACGCCGTGGTGGCCGCATGCGTGGTCACGCTGCTGGTGCGGCGCAGCGGGGCGCGGCGCGGGGCGGCGCTCAGCGTCAACGCCGCCGGGATGAGCCTCGGCGTCTTCGCAGGTGCCGCGGCGGGTGGCGCGGGCCTCGGCCTGGCCGGATACCCGGGCGTGGCGGTGGTGTTCGGGGGCATGGTCGCGGTGGCGCTGGGGGCGGCGGCCCTAGTGCTTCGGCGGTCTTCGGCCGAGGCGGCGGGCTCGTGACGGCCGTAGTCGACGCCGCCGAGGTGGCGGAGAGCCGGGCCCCGTCCCGTACGAGCAGCGCCGTCGTCTGCGGCGTGCTCGCGGTCGCGCTGGTCGTCTCCACGGTCGTCGCCATCGGGCTCGGCAGCGCGGTCGTCGCGCCGGACGACACCGCGCGCTATCTGTGGGCCGCGCTGAGCGGTGGGCAGATCGCGGGCAGCGAGGTGACGACGTATCAGATCATCTGGGAGATACGGACGCCGCGGGTGCTGCTTGCCGCGCTGGTCGGGGCCGGGCTGAGCGCGGTCGGGGTCGCGGTGCAGGCGATGGTGCGCAATGCGCTGGCGGATCCGTTCGTGCTCGGGATCTCGTCCGGGGCCTCGGTCGGGGCGGTGGCCGTCACCGTGACCGGGGGGCTGGCGGCGTTCGGGATCTACGCGGTCTCGGCGGGCGCCTTCCTCGGTGCGCTCGCGGCGGCGGTGCTCGTGTACGCCGCGGCGTCCGGCGGGGGCGGGATGTCGCCGCTGCGGCTGGTGCTGACCGGGGTCGCCATGTCGCTCGGCTTTCAGGCGCTGATGAGCGTCATCGTGTATCTGGTGCCGGACGGCGAGGCCACCAGCACCGTCCTGTACTGGACCATGGGCGGCTTCGGCGCGGCTACGTGGGGCGCGCTGCCCGTCGTCGCCGCCGCCGTGGTGCTCGGCACCGCGCTGCTGCTTCGGCAGAGCCGCACCCTCGACGTGCTCGCCCTCGGCGACGAGACCGCCGCCAGCCTCGGCATCGGGGCCGACCGGCAGCGCAAGCTGCTGCTCCTGCTCGCCTCGCTGGTGACCGGCGTGATGGTCGCCGTCAGCGGCGCCATCGGCTTCGTCGGCCTGGTCATGCCGCACCTGGTGCGGATGGTGGTCGGGGCCGTGCACGCGCGGGTGCTGGCCGTCGCGCCGCTCGCCGGGGCCGTGTTCATGGTGTGGGCGGACCTTGCCGCGCGGACGGTCGTCAGCCCGCGGGAGCTCCCGCTCGGCGTGATCACCGCGCTTGTCGGCGTGCCCGTCTTCCTCTCGCTGATGCGGCGGCGGGCCTATCTCTTCGGAGGTCGCTGATGGATCTGACCCTCGATCAGCTCAGCGTCGTCACCGACGGCCGGGCGCTCGTCCGGGACCTGTCCCTGCACGTCGGCAGCGGCACCGTGGTCGGCCTCGTCGGGCCCAACGGCAGTGGAAAGTCAACAGCGTTGCGCTGCATCTACCGGGCGCTGAAGCCCAGCGCCGGGACCGTACGGGCGGGAGAGGAGGACCTGGTCCGGCTGCCGCCCCGGCAGGGCGCCCAGCTCGTGGCCGCCCTTGCACAAGACGGCGCCGTGGACCTGGACTTCACCGTCGCGGAGGCCGTCGCCCTCGGCCGCGCCCCGCATCTGCGCGGCAATCAGGCGCTGTCGGCGCGCGAGCGTGAGCTGTGCGTACGGGCCATGGACCGGCTCGGCATCGGCCACCTCGCCGGGCGCGGCGTGCTGACCCTCTCCGGCGGCGAGCGGCAGCGGGTGCTGCTCGCCCGCGCGCTCGTCCAGGAGCCGCGAATCCTCGTGCTCGACGAGCCGACGAACCATCTCGACGTACGCCATCAGGTCGAGCTGCTCTCCCAGCTGCGCGGCAGCGGGCTGACCGTGCTCGTCGTCCTGCACGACCTCAACCTCGCCGCCGGCGCCTGCGACCGGATCGGCGTGCTCAGCGCCGGCCGCCTGGTGACCGCGGGGACGCCGCAGGAGGTGCTGACGGAGGACCTCGTCGAGGACGTCTTCGGGGTCCGGCCCACCGTCGTACCGCATCCGAAGTCCGGCGTCCCGCAACTGCTCTATTCGATCCATCCCGACTCAGAGGAAAGCTCTCCATCATGCGCATGAACCACCTGGCCGCTCTGTCCGCCGGATCCATCCTCCTCACCGGCTGCGGCGCCGACGTCGCCGGCGACGACGACAAGGCCGCGGCCGAGCGCACCACCGTCAAGCGCTGCGGCGAGCCCGTGCCGTACACCGTCCCGAAGCGGGCCGTCGCCTACGAGGGCGGCAGCGCCGACAAGCTCTTCAGCCTCGGCCTCACCGAGCACGTGCACGGATACGTGATGCCGCCCGCCAACCCGCCGGTCAGCGAGTCGCCTTGGGCCGCGGAGTACAAGAAGGTGAAGAAGCTCAGCGACGACCTGCTGAACAAGGAGGTGGTCGTCGAGGCCAAGTCCGACCTCGTGGTGGCCGGCTGGAACTCCGGCTTCAGCGACCAGCGCGGCATCACCCCCGCCATCCTCGACAAGCTGAAGATCCAGAGCTTCATGCACACCGAGAGCTGCTACAACTATCCCGGCCACCCCGAGCGGCACGCGCCCTTCGAGGGGCTCTACACCGACCTCGAGCGGCTCGGGAAGATCTTCCGGGTCGAAGGTCGCGCGGACAAGGTCGTCGGCGACATGAAGCAGCGGGTTGCGAAGGTGGCGGCGAAGGCGCCCAAGGGCGACCCCGTCCCGGTCTTCCTCTACGACTCCGGCACCGACAAGCCGTTCACCGCGGGCAGTCAGGTGCCGCCGAACGACATCATCAAGACCGCCGGCGGCAAGAACATCTTCGGCGACCTCGACCAGCGGTGGACCGAGGTCGGCTGGGAGGCCGTCACCAAGGGCCGTCCCGAGGTCATCATCATCCTCGACTACGGCGACCAGCCGGCGAAGAAGAAGATCGAGTTCCTGAAGAAGTCCCCGCACACCCGCGGGCTGCCGGCCGTCCGCAACGACCGGTTCTTCGTCCTCGACTACAACGAGGGGATCAGCGGGCCGCGCAACATCGACGGCCTGGAGAAGTTCGCCGCCTACCTGGACCGGGTCAGTCGTCCCGGCGCCACGGGCTGAACGACGCGGCGGGCGGCCGACGCCCTGTCGTGATCCACGGGACGTCCATGACGCGCTCGAAGTGCCGCACGTACTCCCGCATGCTCGGCTGCCCGCCCGCCGCTCGTTCCGCCGCTCCCGGTCCACTCCGCAACTGCCGTCGCTGCTGAACTGACATCCGCGATCAACCCCTCCGCAACCAAGCCGCGTTGACCCTGCACCACCACAACGAGCCACAGAACGCCAGGTTTTACCCGACTGGGCCATACGTGTGAAACGAGGCCAATCACCCATACAAGCCCATGATGGCCCGCCGGGATGCGGGTGATCGTCAGTCGCTAGCATCGGCCGGCGCGACTCGATCTAGATCACCTGTACGAAGAAACGGATGTCATGACGAAACGTGTTAACAGCCGCATATGGGTGCTCGGCGCGGTGCTCGCCCTCGCCGGGGCGCTGCTCGCCGGTGCGGGCCTCTGGCCGGAGTCCAAGGCGCGGGCGGCCGACGACGCCGACGGCGCCCGGATCGCCGCCGAGCTGGACCACTGGCCGGCCCCGGTGGCGAAGAAGCTCGGCAAGGTCATCGCCGGGCACGCCGACAGCGGCGGCTACGCGGTCTTCGACGCGGACAACACGAGCTACCGCTACGACCTCGAGGAATCCCTCATCCCGTACCTGGAGATGAAGGGTGTCCTCACCCGCGAGCGGATGGATCCGTCGCTGAAGGTGATCCCCTTCAAGGACACCGCGGACCACAAGGAAAGCCTCTACAGCTACTACAACCGGCTGTGCGAGGTCGACGACCAGGTCTGCTACCCGTGGGCCGCGCAGATCTTCTCCGGCTTCACGCTGAAGCAGCTCAAGGGCTACGTCGACGAGCTGATGGCGTACGGCAAGCCGATCCCGGCCGAGTACTACGACGGCGGCGAGCTGACCAAGACCGAGGTCAACCCGCCCAAGCCGTACCCGGGCATGCGGGAGCTCTTCGCCTCGCTCCGCAAGCACGGCATCGAGGTCTACATCAACAGCGCGGCGAGCGAGGAGCTCGTCCGCATGGTGCTCTCCGACCCGAAGTACGGCTACGACGTGAAGCCGCAGAACGTCATCGGCGTCTCCATGCTGCTGAAGGACCGCGAGAGCGGCGACGTCACGACCGCCCGCAAGGAGATCAAGGCGGGCACGTACGACCCGAAGAAGCTCATGGACCACGAGCTGACCCCGACCCTGTGGGCGCCCGCCACCTGGTACGAGGGCAAGCCCGCCGCCATCCGCACCTACATCGACCAGTGGAAGCAGGCGGTCCTGGTCGCCGGCGACACGCCCAAGAGCGACGGCCCGATGCTGCTGGAGTCCACCGACATCAAGAACGGCGGCGCGCGGATCTGGGTCAACCGCAAGGACGACTACCAGACCGAGATCACGGACCTGCGCGAGAAGGCCGCAGAGCGGCAGCGGGAGCTGGGCCAGCCGGTGACGGCGGACAAGCGGTGGTTTACGGTCGTTCCGGAGCAGATCGGCGGCTGACGGAAGGCGGCGGATGAGCGACGAGGGCGGCGACCCGAGCTGCTGGCTCGGCCTGGTGTGTCCCGAGTGCGGGCGGATCCGCGAGGACCGCACGGCGCAGATCTGCCCGCACTGCGGGACACCCGTGGAGGAGGGTCCGGCTACGGAACCACCACGATCTTCCGGCCCTGGCCGGCCGCGAACTGGCTGAGGGCGTCCGGGTATTGGGCCAGTGGGAGTCGGTGGCTGATGAAGATCGTCGGGTCGAGGACGCCGGCGGCGAAGAGTTCGGCGGCGCGTTCGTAGCTGTGCAGGACGGCCATGGAGCCGGTGATGGTGATCTCCTGGTTGTAGATCTTGTACGGCTCGATCACCGCCGTCGTCGCGTAGTCGGCCACGCCGAACTGCAGGAAGGTGCCCGCCTTCGCCACCCGGCCGAGGCCGTCCTGGATCGCGGCCGCGTTGCCGGTGGCGTCGACCACCACGTCCCAGCCGCCCGGCCGGTCCAGCTCGTCGGGTGAGGCGGCGGTCGCGGAGCAGCCCAGCTTCGCGGCCGTCGTCAGCCGCTCTGCGTTGATGTCGACGACGTCGACCGAGGCCGCGCCGGTGCGCTTGGCCAGCTCCAGCATCATCAGGCCCATCGTCCCGCTGCCGTAGATCAGCACGTGCGCGCCGAGCCGGGCGGCGAGCACGTCGTAGCCGCGGACCGCGCAGGACAGCGGCTCGATCAGGGCGGCGTCCTGGACCTCGACCGACTCCGGCAGCTTGACGCAGTTGGCGACCGGGGCGACCCCGTACTCCGCCGCGCCGCCCGCCGTCGTCACGCCGATCGCCGCCCAGCGGTCGCACAGGTTGTTGTGGCCGGTACGGCAGTAGCGGCACTCGTAGCAGTACAGGGACGGGTCCACCGCCACCCGGTCGCCGGATGCGACCTCGGTGACGTCGGTGCCGGTCGCGACCACGATCCCGGCGAACTCATGGCCCGGCACCAGCGGCAGCGACGGCGCGAACTCGCCCTGCAGGATGTGCAGATCGGTCCCGCACAGCCCGCACGCGGCCACCCGCACCACCACCTCGCGGGGCCCTGGCGTGGGGTCGGGGACGGTGGTGACGGTGACCTTGCCGGGGGCTTCGATGACGGCGGCCTTCACTTCACGGCTCCTAGGGACAGGCCCTGGACGAGTTTGTCCTGGGCGGCGAACCCTGCGGCGAGCACCGGCAGGGAGATGACGACGGACGCGGCGCAGACCTGGGCGAGGAAGAGCCCCTGGCTGGTGATGAATCCGGTGAGGAAGACCGGGGCGGTCTGCGCGACGATGCCCGTGAGCACCCGGGCGAAGAGCATTTCGTTCCAGCTGAAGATGAAGCAGATGAGTGCGGTGGCGGCGATCCCGGGCCCGGCCACCGGAGCCACCACCCGGGCCAGGATGGTGGGCAGCCGGGCGCCGTCGATCTGCGCCGCCTCGATGATCTCCGCGGGTACCTCGCGCAGGAAGGACTGCATCATCCACACCGCGATCGGCAGATTCATCGAGGTGTAGAGCAGGACCAGCAGCCAGACGTTGTCGAGGAAGCCGGTGTTCTTGGCGAAGAGATAGATCGGGAGCAGTCCGGCGACGACCGGCAGCATCTTCGTCGAGAGGAAGAAGAACAACACGTCGGTCCATTTGCGCACGGGCCGGATGGACAGGGCGTACGCGGCGGGCAGGGCCAGGATCAGCACCAGCAGCGTGGAACAGACGCTCGCCGTCGTGGAGTTGGCCAGCGACGGCCACGGGCTAGGGCCGCCGCCGGCGCCGAAGAACTCGCGGTAGCCGTCGAGGGTCAGCGCCGCGGCGAGCTTGGGCGGGTTGGTGGCGGCGTCCGGCTCCGAGTGCAGGGATGTCAGCAGCATCCACAGCACGGGCAGCGCGAAGGCGATGCCGGTGAGCCACGCCAGCAGCCCGAGCGCGGCGTTGCGGCGGCGGGCCTTGCGTACCGGCGGGGGAAGGGCGACCGAAGTCATGAGCGGGACACCTCCTCGCGGAAGAGCGACGACACGACGCGCAGCGCGAAGGTCGCGATGATGATCGAGCCGATGACGACGAGCACGCCGGCCGCGGAGGCGAGGCCGTACTCGTGCGCCTGGTAGAAGGTCTGGTAGATCGTGTACGGGAGGTTGGCCGTGCCCAGGCCGCCGGACGTGATCGTGAAGACCGCGTCGAAGTTCTGCACGATGTAGATCGAGCCCAGCAGCACCCCCAGCTCCAGATAGCGGCGCAGATGGGGGAGCGTGAGATAGCGGAAGATCTGCCAGTTGCTCGCGCCGTCGATACGGGCCGCCTCGATCATGTCGAGCGGGCGGGACTGCAGCCCGGCGAGCAGGATCAGCATCATGAACGGCGTCCACTGCCAGACGAGGGACGCCTCGACGGCGAGCAGCGGCATGTCCGAGATCCAGTCGGGCTGGCCGAGGCCGAGCCAGTTCAGCACGCCGTTGAAGAGCCCGTATTCGGGGTTGTAGAGCGCGTGCTTCCACAGCAGCGCCGCCGCGACCGGGACCAGCAGGAAGGGCGCGATCATCATCGTCCGCACCACGCCGCGGCCGCGGAACTTCCGGTCCAGGAGCAGGGCGACGAGCAGTCCGAGCACCAGCGAGGTGAGCACCACGGCGACCGTCAGCACGACCGTGGTGAGCACCGACTTGCGCAGGTCGGGGTCGGTGGCGACCTCGCTGTAGTTCGCGAAGCCGGCGAACTCGCGGGCGTCCGGATAGAGCGAGTTCCAGTCGAAGAGCGAGATCACCAGCGTGGCGACGAACGGCAGTTGGGTGACCACGATCAGGAAGATCAGCGCCGGCAGCAGCGGCGCCCGGGTGGCCCAGGCCCGCGCCCGGCCGACGCGCTTGGCGGCGGTCGCGGGCGGCGCGGAGGTCGTCGAGGTGGCGGCGGGTGCCGCGGCCGGGGCGGTCATGACCGGCCCTCGTATTCCTCGCTGACCTTCTCCGCCAGCTCCTGCGACTTGTCCAGCGCGTCCCGTACGGACTTGCGCCCGGCGATCGCCGCGCTGATCTCCTGCGACACCTTCGTGCCCAGGTCGGAGAACTCCGGGATGTCCACGAACTGGATCCCGACCGTCGGCCGCGGCTGCAGCCCCGGGTGACGCGGATCGGCGCTCTCGATGGCGTCGCGGGTGACCTCGGCGAAGGACTTCGCGGCCTTCAGATAGCCCGGATTCTCGTACGTGGAGGCGCGCTTGCCCGCGGGCGCGTTGGCCCAGCCGAGGTGCTTGCCGACCAGCTCCTCGTACTCCCTGCTCGATGCCCAGGAGACGAACTTCCAGGCGGCGTCCGGGTTCCTGGACGCCTTCTGGATGCCCCAGGCCCAGGTGTAGAGCCAGCCGGAGGACTTGGTCCGGTCGACCGGCGCGGGGGCATAGCCGATCTTGCCCCTGACCGGGGACTTCGGGGCTTCGAGGGATCCGGCGGCGGAGGTGGCGTCGTACCACATGGCGGTCTTCCCCTGGGTCATGGAGTTGAGGCACTCCGCGAAGCCGGCCTGTGCGGCGCCGGACTCGCCGTGCTTGCGGACCAGGTCCACGTAGAACTGCGTGGCCTTGCGGAACTGGGGCGAGTCCAGGCGCGCCTTCCAGTCCTTGTCGAACCAGGTGCCGCCCATGGTGTTCACCACCGTCGTCAGCGGCGCGATCACCTCGCCCCAGCCGGGTAGGCCGCGCAGGCAGATGCCCTTCATGCCGCGCTGCGCGCCGTCGGCCTTGGCAGACAGCTCAGCGACCTGCTCCCAGGTGGGCTTCGCGGGCATCTTCAGGCCTTTGCCGGCGAAGACGTCCTTGCGGTACATCAGGAACGACGACTCGCCGTAGAACGGCTGGCCGTAGAGCTTGCCGTCGTCGGCGCTGAGCGACTCGCGCATCGGCTCGAGGATGTCGCCCTGGTCGAAGGCCTTGTCCTTCTTCACGTAGTCGTCGAGTGGCTGCAGCCATTCGTTCTTGGCGAAGAACGGCACCTCGTAGTTGCTGATGGTGGCCACGTCGTACTGGCCGGCCTGGTTGGAGAAGTCCTGGCTGATCTTGTCGCGGACCTCGTTCTCCGGCAGCGTGGTGTAGTTGACCTTGATGCCGGTCTTTTTTGTGAAGTGCTTGGCGGTGAGCTTCTGCAGCTCCACCATCTGCGGGTTGTTCACCATCACGACGTTCAGAGCGGTGCCGTCGCCGGCGGAACCGAGTCCGCCCGCGCCGGCACAGCCGGCGAGGAGGACGGTCGCCGATGCGGCCGCCGCCAGCGCTCTCGTCGCGTACGAGAGCCGCCATTTAGACATGGACATGCCATGCTCCTGACTGTTTGCGGCAGGGTGAGGGTGTGCTCTTACGGAGTCGGGGTGCGGCTCAGACTCTGATGACCTGGGGCCCCAGGAGTGAGTAACGGTGGGCCTCCGTGGCGGGCAGGCCCGTATCGGTGACGATCGCCTCGAACTCGGACACCTCGGCGAAGCGGCAGAAGCTCACCGCGCCGAACTTGGTGTGGATCCCCGCGAAGACCCGCCGCCGGGCGACCCGCATCGCCTGCGCCTTCACCTCGCTGACGGCCGGGTCGGGGGTGGTGAGCCCGTATTCGCGGGAGATGCCGTTGGCGCCGACGTATGCGAGGTCGATGACGAAGCCGGAGAGCATCCGCGAGGTCCAGTGCTCGACGGTCGCCAGGGTGCCGCCGCGCACCCGGCCGCCGAGCAGCAGCACCGTGTGCCGCTCGCGCCCGGCGAGCCGGCTCGCGGTGGCGAGCGAGGCCGTGACGATGGTCAGCGGGCGGGACTCGGGCAGCGCCTCGGCGATGAGCTGCGGGTTGAAGCCCTCGTCGATGAAGACCGTTTCGGCGTCACCGAGGAGGTCGACGGCCGCGGCGGCGATCCGGGACTTCTCGGGTACGTGCATGGTGGTGCGGTGCGCGAGCGTGGTCTCGTAGCCCGCACTCTCCACCGGGTACGCGCCGCCGTGCGTGCGTCTGACCAGGCCATGGTCCTCGAGGAGGTTGAGGTCGCGGCGGACCGTCTCACGGGAAACGCCCAGATTCACGGCGAGCTTGCCGACGTCGACGGTGCCGTCCCGGCGCGCCGCCATGAGGATGGCGTGCCTGCGTTCCTCGGCGTCCACGGCGGCCCCCTGCGTCCGTCAAGTGCTGCCCGTTCGGGCTTCCTTGTCTCTTTGTAGTGCTGCCCACCGGGGGCGACCAGGTCTGACACACGGGGACTCGTGACCGAGTGTGCCCGGTTGGCCGGATCGCATCGCCGCTGGGAAGCCGCCCGTATGCGATTGCCTATCCGGGCATCCGGTGCCCGAAGTGCCGTGCTCCGGTGCCCGTTTGCTGCCCGGTTCCCGTCTTGCGGTCGCCCGCCCGCTGATCCAGGCTGGCATAACAACGTAATGAAGGGGCGAGGGTGGAGAACGGGGAACTCATCGCGGGCCGCTATGAGTTGGTGAAGCGGCTCGGCCGGGGCGGCATGGGGGAGG